>JBKJSN010000143.1:0-18516 GCA_046595815.1 Mycobacteriales bacterium | reverse complement strand
GTCCGCCCCCTCGAGCGCGTAGGTGAGACGGTCGACGTGGTAGCGGTGGACCTTCGCCAGGGCGCGCTTGCCCTTGGCGGTGGTGACGTAGTGGCTGACTCGCCCGTCGGTGTCGCTGGCGTGCCGGGCCACGAGGCCGTCGGCCTCGAGCTGCTGCAGGACCCGGCTCGCCGTGGGCTGGCTGACGTCGAGTGCTGAGGCGAGGTCGGTCCCGGTGAGCCGCGGCGAGTCCGCCACGAGAGACAGCGCACGCAGGCCCGTCTGGGAGATCGCGACGCCGGTGCTACGGACGGTGTCCGCGTGCACCCGCGCCGACCCCGACAGGCGGTAGAGCTCGTTGAGAGCGCCCACCATCGCGTCCAGATCTGTCACGCTCACGATGCTGCTACAGATTCATACGGTACGCAAGTAGTTGCTCTACGCGATGAGCGCGGCACCCAAGCGGACGAGCTGGCGGCTGGGTCCGCCGAGCAGGGCATTGGTGCGCATCGTCCAGAGCAGCCGCCGGTGCACCGGGAAGGTCGTGTCCGCCCCGAGTCCACCGTGCAGGTGCTGCACGGTGTGCTGGATCCGCTCAGCCGCTTCGGTGGCGTACCAACAGGCGACCGCTGTCTCCCTCGTCGCCGGTCCGGAGTCGATCGCCCAGACCCCCTGCCACAGCGTGGCCCGCATCGCCTGCGCGTCGCAGTAGGAGTCGCCGAGCTGGAAGGTGGTCGCCTGGAAGGTCGCCAGGGAGCGCCCGAACTGCTCGCGCTGCGACAGGTGCTGCGCCGCCTCGCGGATGCCGGCGTCGGCGACGCCGAGCGCTGTCGCGGCGAGGCCGAGCCGCAGGTGGTTCAGGACCGAATCGACGTCCGCGTCGAGCCGAACGGCGGGTACGCCGGTCAGGTCGGTGTCGAAGGCCAGCGCGTGGTTTGTCGTGACCACGGGCACGCCGGAGGGCACCTCGGTGCAGAGGTAGACCCCCTCCTCCGTGACCACCACCAACGCGTCCGCGCGCGAGGTGACGAGCGCCTGCCCGTGGAGCGCGCCGTCCGCGCAGGACACGGGCGAGGCCGCGTCCAGCGAGGCGAGGATCCCGAGTTGCCCGGTGCCCGCCACGACCGGCGGCACCCAACGCCGCTGCTGCTCGGGCGTCCCGTGCGCGACGAGCACGTACGTCGCCAGCAGGTTCTCCCACAGCGGCACAGGTGCGAGGAAACGACCTTGCTGCTCAAGGAGAAGGCACAGCTCGGTGAACCCGAGACCGGCGCCCCCGAGGGCCTCCGGGACGGCGATCCCGAGGAGGCCGGCCTCGGCCAGTTCGCGCCAGAGCTCGGTGTCGACCCGCGTCTGGCTCACCTCGGTCTTGGCGAGCTGCTCGTTGGCGCAACGGCCGGCCATGATCTCGGCGCACAGCCCGACGAGGGCCTGCTGATCGGCGTTCAGGCTCATCGTGACCCCCTCGGCATTCCGAGCTCGCTGGTGCAGATGAGGTCGCGGAGCACCTCGTTGACCCCGCCGCCGAAGGTGTTCACGATTGCTCCCCGGGTGAGCACGTCGACGCGCCCGTCGAGCGGCGCACCGGCCGAGCCCAGACGTCGCATCCCGTCCGCACCGAGCAGGTCGAACAGCGTCCGGCAGACCGCTGCGTGCGTCTCGGTCCCGAAGACCTTGGCAGCGCTGGCGTTTGCCACGTTGACGCGCTCGTCGGCAACCGCACCCGCGAGGTCCCAGTTGACCAGCTTCATGGCCTGCACTTGGGCATAGGTCCGCGCGAGGTCGGCCTGCGCCCACGGCTCGTCGGCGAGCCCGGTCGAGCGCGCCCAGTCGAAGACGGCCTCCCACAGCCCCTCGGTGCGGCCGCTCATCGCAGCCAGCCCCACCCGCTCATGGTTGAGCTGCGAGGTGAGCAGTCGCCACCCGCCGTTGACCTCGCCGACGACGTTGTCGAGCGGCACGCGCACGCCGTCGTAGTACGTCGTCGACGTCGTGTTCCCGCCGACCGTGTGCAGCGGCGTCCAGCTGAAGCCGGGCGACGTCGTGGGCACGCACAGGATCGAGATCCCCTTGTGCTTAGGGGCATCCGGGTCCGTCCTCACCGCGAGCCAGATGTAGTCGGAGTGACCGGCGCCCGAGGTGTAGACCTTGTTGCCGTCGATCACCCACTCGTCACCGTCGAGCACTGCACGCGTCGTCAGCGACGCGAGGTCGGTGCCCGACGCGGGCTCGGTGTAGCCGATCGCCCAGACGTCCTCGCCGGCCAAGATCCCCGGCAGGTAGCGGTCCTTCTGCTCCTGGGTCCCGAACGCCATGATCGTCGGGCCGACGGTGTTCACCGTGACGAACGGGAAGGGAGCGCCTGCGCGCTGCACCTCGGTGAACAAGATCAGTTGCTCGTACGGCGTGGCCCCCCCGCCGCCGTACTCGCGAGGCCAGCCGAGCCCAAGCCAGCCGTCGCGGCCGATCTGGCGGACGAGGGCGCGGAACAACTCAGGGTTGTCGCCCTCACCGCCGAGTTCCCGTCGTACCTCGGGGGTGAGCAGGCGCTCGAAGTACGTCCTGAGCTCGTGCTGCAGGTCGCGCTGCGCGGGGGTCAGCTCCATGTGCTGCATGGGCACCGACGGTAGCCCATTGACCAAGCGCTTGCTAGGTTGGCGGCCATGAGCACCAGTGACGGCAGGGTCGTCATCGTCACCGGCGCCGGCCAGGGCATCGGCCGCGCGCACGCCCTCGCGTTCGCCGCGGACGGCGCCCTCGTGGTCGTCAACGACATGGGCAGCTCCGCCGACGAGGTGGCGTCGGAGATCCGCGCCAACGGCGGGTCGGCGGTGGCGAGCAAGGGCGACGTCAGCGACTGGCAGTACGGCGAGGAGCTGGTCAAGACGGCGGTCAGCGAGTTCGGGGCGCTGCACGCACTGGTCAACATGAGCGAGGACGAGTGGGACCTCGTGCTCAAGGTCGACCTCAAGGGTCACTTCGTCCCGCTGCGGCACGCCGCCGCCTACTGGCGCTCGCTGTCCAAGGAGGGCACCCCGGTCGCGGCCCGCGTCGTGAACACCTCCAGTGGCGCCGGGCTGATGGGCTCGGTCGGTCAGGGCAACTACTCCGCAGCAAAGGCAGGGGTTGTCGCGCTCACGCAGGTCGCTGCGGTGGAGATGGCGCGCTTCGGGGTGCACCTGAACGCGATCGCTCCTGCGGCTCGCACCCCCATGACCGAGGCGGTGTTCGCCGAGACCATGGCCAAGCCCGAGAGCGGCTTCGACCCGATGGACCCGTCCAACGTCAGCCCCCTCGTGGTGTGGCTGGCCTCGGAGGACTGCGACGTCACGGGGCGGGTCTTCGAGGTGGAGGCCGGCATCATCAGCCCCGCCGACGGCTGGCAGCACGGCCCGCGCGAGGACCGCGGTGACCGTTGGCCGATCACCGAGGTGGGCCCCGCCGTACGCCGATTGCTCCAGGCCGCTCCACCCCAGGTGAAGCCCTACGGTGCCTAGCTTCCGGGAAGAAGTCCGCACCTGGCTCGCCGAGCACCTCGTCGGCGAGTTCGCCCCGCTCATCGGCACGGGGGGGCCGGGGCGCGAGCATGAGCACGTCGAGCTCCGGCATGCCTGGGAGAAGGAGCTCGGCCGGGCGGGTTGGATCGGACTCGGCTGGCCGGTCGAGGCGGGCGGGCGCGGTGCCTCGATCGCCGACCAGGTCGTCTTCCACGAGGAGTACGCCAAGGCCGGAGGACCCGGACGCCTCGGCCACCTTGGGGAGCAGCTGCTCGCCCCGACCCTCATCGCCTTCGGGACGCAGGAGCAGAAGGACCGGTTCCTTCCGGGCATCGCGTCCGGCGAAACCCTGTGGTGCCAGGGATACTCCGAGCCCGACGCCGGCTCCGACCTCGCCGGCGTGCGGACCAAGGCCGTGCTGCAGGCAGACGGTTGGCACGTCGACGGTCAGAAGGTCTGGACCTCCCTCGCCCATGTCGCCGACTGGTGCTTCGTCATCGCCCGCACCGACCCGGCGTCGGCCCGGCACAAGGGCCTGTCGTTCCTGCTCGTGCCCATGGACCAGCCCGGTGTCGAGGTGCGGCCGATCGTCCAGCTGACCGACACGAGTGAGTTCAACGAGGTCTTCTTCGACGACGCCGTCACCGATGCCGCCAACGTGATCGGCGAGCCCGGTGCGGGGTGGCGCGTCGCGATGGGGCTGCTCGCCTTCGAGCGCGGCGTCAGCACCCTCGGGCAGCAGGTCGGCTTCACTCGCGAGTACGGCGAGGTGCTGGCCCTGGCTCGCAGCAACGGCGCCTACGACGACCCCCTGATCGAAGCGGCTCTGCACGAGTCGTGGGCCGGGCTGCAGGTCCTCAAGCACCAGGCTCTGCGGACCCTGTCCAACGACGCGGCCTCTTCCACCGGTGTCGAGGCGAACGTCAACAAGCTCCTCTGGGCGAACTGGCACCGCGACCTGGGGGAGCTCGCGATGCGCGTGCGCGGCGCGTCCTCGCTGCTCGTCGACGGGGACCTCGACGCGCTGCAGAGCCTGTTCCTGTTCACCCGCAGCGACACGATCTATGGCGGGTCCAACGAGGTGCAGCGCAACATCATCGCCGAGCGCCACTGGGGTCTGCCCCGCGACACCTGGGTCACGTCATGACCGACCTCGACGACCTGCGCTCCACCGTCCGCGACCTGCTCGGCACCCATGCGCCCGTGCGCTCCGCGCTGCACGACGACCCCTCCGTCTGGAAGCGGCTCGCGATCGAGATGGGGCTCACGGCCCTGTCGAGCGAGGGCATGCCGTGGTCCTGGGTGACCACTGTGCTGGAGGAGACCGGCCGAGTGCTGCTGCGGGCGCCGTACCTCCCGACGGTGGTGGCCACCGCTGCCCTGCCTGACGTGCCGGGCCTGGCGGACGGCTCACGCACCGCGGCCCTCGCGCTCGACGGCGACCTGTCCGCGGTCGCTCACGCCGCAAGTGCAGACCTGCTCCTCGTCGGCGACGGCGACGACCTGCTGCTGGTGGAGGACTTCACCGCCACCCCGGTGGATCACCTCGACGTCACCCGGTCCTTCGCTGCGGTGGCGCACAGCGGCGGTCAGGTCGTCGGAAACGCCTCGTACGCAAGGGATCTGCACTGGTCGGCGCTCGCCTCAGAGTCCGTGGGCGCAGCTCAGGCCGTGCTCGAGCTCGCGGTGCAACACCTGCTCGTGCGCGAGCAGTTCGGCCGCCCGCTCGGATCCTTCCAGGCCCTGCGACACCGGGTCGCCGACCTCACCGTGTTGGTCGAGGCGGCTCGCTCCAGCGCGTGGTTCGCCGCGCACGAGGACCTCACCGCGGCCCCGCTCGCGAAGGCGGTCGCCGCCGACGCGTTCGTGACGGTGGCCGGTGAGTGCCTGCAGTTGTTCGGCGGGATCGGCTTCACGTGGGAGCACGACGCCCACCTGTACTTCAAGCGTGCGTGGACCACCGCGCTCGCCCACGGCGACAGCGCGTCCCTGCGCGCGCTCGCCTTCTCAAGGAGCGGCCAGTGACCTCCCCCCGCAGCAAGTTGATGACCGAGGACCAGGTGGTCGCCGAGCTCCGCTCCGGCATGACCATCGGCATCGGCGGCTGGGGTTCGCGGCGCAAGCCCATGTCCCTGGTCCGGGCGATCCTGCGGTCCTCCCTCACCGACCTCACCGTCGTCTCCTACGGCGGCCCCGACGTCGGCCTGCTGTGCGCGGCGGGCAAGGTCAAGCGCCTGGTCTACGGCTTCGTCTCCCTCGACTCGATCCCGCTCGAACCGCACTTCCAGACCGCCCGCCAGAACGGAACCGTCGAGGCGACGGAGTGGGATGAGGGCATGCTCCAGTGGGGCTTGTACGCCGCGGCCACCCGGCTGCCCTTCCTGCCCACGCGCGCGGGCTTGGGCTCCGATGTCGAGCGCGTGAACCCCGACCTCAAGCGCGTCACCGACCCGTACGGCGGGGGCGAGCTGCTCGCCGTACCCGCCCTGCACCTCGACGCAGCCTTGGTGCACCTGAACGTCGCGGACATCCGCGGCAACGCGGCCTTCCACGGACCTGACCTGTACTTCGACGACCTGTTCTGCCAGGCGGCCGAGCGGGCGTTCCTGTCGTGCGAGCGCATCGTGCCGACGGCCGAGCTCGGTGAGCTCACGCGACGCCGCATCGCGCGGTGGATGGTGCAGGGGGTCGTCGAGGCGCCCGGTGGGGCGCACTTCACGACCTGCTCCCCGGACTACGAGCGCGACGAGCCGTTCCAGAAGGCCTATGCGGCGGCGGCGAAGGACCCTGAGCTGTGGGCTGCCTTCGTCGAGCGCTTCCTGTCCGGCGACGAACAGACCTACCAGCAAGCCGTCAAGGACTTCCACGCCGAGCGCAAGGCGGCCACCGCATGAGGCGAGCAGGAGGAGCGAGCTCGCGGAGTGATTCGCGAAGCGGATCGCGGAGCGAGAGAGCGAGGGGCGAGCGATGAGCGACATCACGAGGGCTGAGGTCTGCGCGGTCGCGTGTGCGGAGGCCTTCCGTGGCGATGGCGAGGTGCTGGCCAGCCCGATGGCGCTGGTGCCGTCCCTGGGCGCGCGCCTGGCTCGTGAGACCTTCGAGCCCGACCTGCTGCTCAGCGACGGCGAGGCGACTTTCGTCGGCGGCCCGTGGGCCCTGGGCGCACCGGCGCCTGACACAGGCGAGGCCTGGGTGCCGTATCGCTCGATCTTCGATCTCGTCTGGAACGGCAGTCGGCACGTGATGATGGGCGCCTCGCAGCTGGACCGCTTCGGCAACCAGAACATCAGTTGCATCGGGCCGTTCGAGCGTCCGAAGAGCCAGCTCCTCGGCGTCCGCGGCGCACCGGGCAACACCGTGAACCACCCCACGTCGTACTGGGTCCCGAAGCACTCGACGCGCGTCTTCGTGGAGAAGGTCGACATGGTCAGTGGCGTCGGCACGGACCGCGGGGTGGCGGTGCAGCTGCGTCGGGTCGTCACCGACCTGGCCGTGCTGGACCTCGGCGGGCCGGATGGCTCGATGCGCCTGGTGTCGGTGCACCCTGGCGTCACCGTGGAGGACGTTCAGGCAGCCACCGGCTTCCTCCTGCACGTTGAGGGCGTGGTGGAGAGCCGGCTGCCGACCGACGAGGAGCTGCGACTCATCCGCGAGGTCCTGGACCCGAAGTGCTTGCGGGACAAGGAGGTTCCTCGCGTATGAAGACTCGTGCGACGGAGCTGTTCGGGGTCAGGCACCCGATCGTGCAGACCGGCATGGGCTACGTCAGCGGCGCGCGGCTCACCTCCGCAACCGCCAACGCGGGCGGCCTCGGCATCTTGGCGTCGGCCACCATGTCCTACCACGAGCTGGCAGCTGCCATCCGGGAGACCAAGAGCCGTACGACCAATCCGTTCGGGGTGAACCTCCGGGCTGACGCTCCCGACGCCGTCGAGCGCATCGAGCTGATGGCACGCGAAGGCGTGCGGGTCGCCTCCTTCGCGCTCGCACCCAAGAAGGACCTCATCGCCCGGTGCAAGGACCACGGCATGGTCGTCATGCCGTCCATCGGCGCCAAGCGGCACGCCGAGAAGGTCGCCGAGTGGGGCGTCGACGCGGTGATCGTGCAGGGCGGCGAAGGCGGCGGGCACACGGGCTCGGTCCCGACGACGCTGTTGCTCCCCCAGGTCGTCGACGCCGTCGACATCCCTGTGATCGCAGCAGGCGGTTTCTTCGACGGCCGTGGCCTCGTCGCAGCGCTGGCTTATGGCGCCGAGGGCATCGCGATGGGCACCCGCTTCCTGCTGACCTCGGACAGCTCCGTCTCCGACGCGGTCAAGCAGACCTATCTCGACAAGACCGTGGCCGACACGATCGTGACGACTGAGGTCGACGGCGTGCCGCACCGCGTGCTGCGGACGCCTTTCGTCGACGAGCTGCTCAAGAGCCGCGCCTTGGGTCGTCTGGTGCGCGCGGGCCGCAATGCCCTTGCTTTCCAACGGATGTCGCACACCCCGTGGAAGGACGTGGTCACGGAGGGGCTGGCCATGCGCAAGAACGCAGAGCTCACGCTGTCGCAGGTCGTCATGGCCGCGAACACCCCGATGCTGCTCAAGGCTGCGATGGTGGACGGACGCCCCGACCTCGGGGTCATGGCCTCGGGCCAGGTCGTCGGCCTCATCGAGGACCTGCCCTCCTGCCAGGAGCTGCTCGACCGGATCATGCAGGAGGCCGACGACGTGCTGAGGAGACTGCCGCGGTGACCGTTCCCCCTTACGTTCCCGGGCACGGGCTGCTGGCCGGCAAGGTCGTCGTCGTGACCGCCGCCGCCGGCACCGGCATCGGCTACGCCACCGCCAAGAAGGCTCAGGAGGAGGGCGCGACAGTCGTCGTCTCCGACTGGCACGAGCGCCGCCTCGCAGAGGCCGCGGAGTCGCTCGGCGGGGTGCTCGCCGTACCTTGCGACGTCACGGTCGAGGAGCAGGTGCAGGCCCTGATTGACCAGACCTTGGCCGCGCACGGCCGGGTGGACGTGCTCGTGAACAACGCCGGCCTGGGCGGCACCGCTGCCCTGGTCGATATGGAGGACGAGCAGTGGTCGCGCGTCCTCGACGTGACCCTCACCGGGACGATGCGGTGTACGCGCGCCGCGCTGCGGGTCATGCGCGAGCAAGGATCGGGCGTGATCGTCAACAACGCCAGCGTGATCGGCTGGCGTGCGCAGGAAGGACAGGCTCACTACGCCGCCGCGAAGGCCGGCGTGATGGCGCTCACCCGCACCGCCGGGGTGGAGGGCGCGAAGTTCGGCGTTCGAGTGAACGCCGTGTCCCCGTCCATCGCGATGCACGCCTTCCTCGCCAAGGTCACCACCGACGAGCTGCTCTCCGAGCTGTCGTCGCGCGAGGCCTTCGGCCGCGCGGCCGAGCCGTGGGAGGTCGCGAACGTCATCGTCTTCCTCGCGAGCGACTACTCGTCGTACATGACGGGCGAGGTCGTTTCCGTGTCCAGTCAGCACCCCTAGGAGTTCACGGTGATCAGCACGACGAAGCACGACAACGGGGTCGTCGAGGTCGTTGTCGACCATCCCCCGGTCAACGCGCTGCCTGTCCAGGGGTGGTTCGACCTGGCCTCCGCCATCACTGAGGCGGGGCGTGACCTCACGACGCGGGCGGTCGTGCTGCGCGCCGAGGGCCGGGGGTTCAACGCGGGCGTGGACATCAAGGAGTTCCAGAAGGACGAGACGTTCGCCTCGCTCGTCGGTGCGAACCGCGGCTGCTACGCCGCCTTCGCCGCGGTGTACGAGTGCCCGGTGCCCGTCGTCACTGCGGTGCAGGGCTTCTGCCTCGGCGGAGGGATCGGCCTCGCGGGCAACAGTGACATCGTCATCGCCTCCGACGACGCGACCTTCGGCCTCCCCGAGGTGGATCGGGGTGCGCTTGGTGCAGCGACCCACCTGTCCCGGCTGGTGCCACTGCACAAGGCGCGCGCGATGGTCTACACCTCCGCGACGGCGACGGCTGCCGAGCTGCACCACTTCGGATCGGTGCTGCACGTCGTGCCGCTCGCCGAGCTGCGCGGCAAGGCACTCGAGGTCGCGGGCTCCATCGCCGAGAAGGACCCGACGGTGATCCGGATGGCCAAGGAGTCCCTCGCCGCGATCGACCTGTGGGACGTGCACAAGAGCTACCGCATCGAGCAGAGCTACACCTTCGAGCTCAACCTGCTCGGCGTCGCCGACAAGGTCCGAGAGGGCTTCGGCACGTGAGCGCGGTCCCACCCTATGAAGCCATCCGGAACTTGCTCGGCACCTACTGCGAGCTCATCGACGCTGGAGACTTCCGGGCACTCGGGCTGCTGTTCTCCGACGCCGTGCTGCTCGATGACCGCGGGCGCGTCGCGGCCAAGGGCGCTGAGGCCGCAACCGCGCTGTGGACCGGACTCATCAAGGTCTTCGAGGACGGTTCGCCGCGCACGCGCCACACGGTGAGTGGCCCCGTCATCGAGATAGCGGCGGACGGTACGGCGGTCTGCCGGTCGCGTTTCGTCGTCTTCCAGCAGCTCGGTTCCCGACTCGAGGTCATCGCCGCAGGGCGCTACCGCGACACGTTCGGTTCGAACGAGGAGGGCTGGTTCTTCACGTCCCGCCAGTTCTTCCTCGACCAGCTCGGAGACGTGAGCCAGCACATGGTGGGGATATGACGCGGTTCGCGGGTAAGAAGGTCCTGGTCACCGGTGCCGCCTCGGGGATCGGCGCGGCGACGGCGGCGCTGTTTGCCCGCGAAGGTGCAACGGTGGTGGCCTTCGACATCACGCCGGCCGAGGGGGTGCTGCGGCTCGACGTCACCGACACGGCCGCGGTGCAGGCGGCCGTGGCCGAGCACGGGCCGTTCGACGTTGTCGCCAACGTCGCGGGTGTCTGCAGGCTCACGCACTTCGCTGACCTCACCGTCGAGGAGTGGAACCGCCAGCTGTCCGTCAACCTCACCGCCCCGATGGTCGTGTGTCAGGCCGCCATGCCCGGACTCATCGAGCGCAAGGGCAACATCGTCAACGTCGCGTCCATCGCGGGTCTACGCGGCCAGGCCTACTCAGCGGCGTACTGCGCCTCGAAGGCTGGCGTCGTCATGCTGACGAAGTCGCTGGCGCTGGAGTTCGCGCGACGCGGGGTGCGGGTGAACTGTGTGGCGCCTGGCCAGGTGGACACTCCGCTCGTGGTGGGTGTGGCCAACGACTTCCCGGAGAAGGCGAACGACCGACTCATCGCTCGCAACATGAACATCTTGCCGCCGGGGCAGTCCTCGCCGGAGGACATCGCAGACGCGATCGCCTACCTCGCGTCCGATGCCGCGAAGACCGTCACCGGCATCGCGTTGTCCGTCGACGGCGGCATCATCTCCTGACAGGGTTGGCGTCATGGACTTCACCCTCGAGCTGATCGTCGTACCCGTGTCTGACGTGGATCGCGCCAAGGCGTTCTACTCCCAGCAGGTGGGGTTCAGCGTCGACGTCGACTTCAGCAACGGGCCGGACTTCCGGATCGTTCAGCTGACCCCACCGGGTTCGGCGTGCTCCATCACGTTGATGCGCAACGACTCCGCAGGCACGCTGCAGGGCCTGCACCTGGTGGTGAGCGACATCGTGGCGGCGCGCGAGCAACTCGCCGGTCGGGGGGTGGCCGTCAGCGAGCCTTTCCACTTCGGGGACCAAGGTCAGACGCCTGGTCTGCACCCCGAGCGGGCCGACTACGGCACGTTCCTGTCTTTCGAGGACCCCGACGGCACCGGCTGGCTGGTCCAGGAAGTCTCCAGCCGGGCCAACCCGTCTGCACCCTCGTGACATCGGCACGACGTCTGCCGTCGGGTCCGATCAGTCCGCGACGATGAGAAGCACTGCGGTGTCGTCGACCTCGGTGGTCTGGCGCATCCGGTCGATGAGCGGGCTGAGCTGACCCGGCTCCGGGTAGTGCTCGATCAGCCGAGCAAGTCCGGTGTCGATGTCCTCGCCGCGCCGCTCCACCAGGCCGTCAGTGAACAGCAGGAGCGAACTTCCTGACGGGAAGTCGATGCTCGTCACCCGGAGTTGTCCGCCCAGGGCGCCCAACGGACCGCCGGGGTCGAGGTCCACCACCTGGGCCTCGCACCCCGGCCGTCGCAGAAGCGCCGGTAGGTGTCCGGCACTGGTCAGGCACACCCGCTGGGCGACCGGGTCGTAGATGCCGAGCATGCACGTGGCGATCTGCTCGGCGGGCAGCCCCTCGACGAGCCGGTTGAGGTGATGCAGCGCCTCATCAGCGGGGTGCCCGCTCAGCAGCAGCGTCCGCAGCGCGGTCCGGAGCTGCCCCATGGTCGCGGCAGCTCGCACCCCGCGGCCCATGACGTCCCCGATGACGACAGCCGTGCGACCGCCGTCCAGAGGCACGACGTCGTACCAGTCGCCGCCAACGGCACCCGCACCCTGGGTGGCTCCGGGCTCATAACAGGCGTCGAAGCGCAGACCCGGTTGAGGGAGCAGCTCGCCCGGCAGCAGGCTGCGCTGCAGCTCGACTGCCGTGTCGCGGTGACTTGCGAAGAGCCTGGCATTGTCGATGCCGATCGCGGCGTGGCCGGCGATGCCAGTGAGTAGTGCCTCCGCGCGCTCATCGAACACGCCCACGGCCGGGTGTGCGAGGAACAGTCCACCGAGCACCTCGCCATCGCGGGAGACCACTGGGGCAGCCAAGTAGCTGCGCACAGGAAGGTGGCCGGGGGGCATCCCGCCGTAGGTGTTGCGGCCGTAGCGCGGGTCAGCGGTGATGTCGTCGGAACGCACGACGCCCTCGCCGGCGAACGTGGGAGCGAAGACGTCCGTGGGGCCCGGCATCGGAAAACCGTCGAAGTTCTCTGGGGAAACTCCCGCGATCGAGTACAGGACATAGGACTGCCCCGCTTCGTCGACCTGGTTGTAGAAGAAGGCACCGAAGCGGGCACCCGTGGTCCGGACCGCCGCGGCGACCACGGCATCGACCAACCGTTCCAGATCAAGCTCGGTCGCCAGATCGGTCCCTAGCCGACGCAACTGATCGACGACTTCGATCTCCTCGTGCAACTGCACCGACTGCTTGCGCACCTCCGCCCCGAGCACGGCGACGAGATGCTCGAAGGCCCGGCGGCTCGCTGCGTGCACGAGCGGAGCCGGGGGTGGTCCGAGGGGGCCATTGCCGCCCACGAACAGGTCTCGACCGGAGAGCGGGATGAGCGCCACCTGGAGCCCGACAGCGAGGGTCCGGAACAAGTCGGCGACGTGGGCGGGGATGGTGACGCGAGAGAACATCAGCACCGCAACCACCCGGCCGTCGGCGAGACCGCAGCCGAATCCGAGCACCGAGCGGATCCCTCGCTGGACCACGAAGTCCTGTGCCGGCACGAGCGGGCTCCCCAGCGCTTCCTCGACGTGGAAGACGCCGAAGTCGTTGAAGGCCAACTGGCCTGAGCCGCTCAGGTCGTCGGAGGAGACTCCGAACTGCGCGAACAGCCCTTGCACCATCGGCAGCTTCGAGAGTCCGGCACCGGCTGACGGCCCGAGCCGCACGACACGGTGGCCGCTGGACAGGTGCCGGTCGTTCCACTCCGGTAAGGCCCCGGTGGTCGCCATCAGGGCCAGGCAGGGCTCCTCGTCATCGGAGCTCTCGACGAGGACACGCAGGTCGGGTGGCAACTCGCTCGCGGTGGCGGTGGCGAACACTCGCAGCAGGTCCAGCGCTTCATGACCGTCCTCGTCCAGCAGCGACGCGCGCAACACGTCGACCACACCCTGCGCAGCCTGCTCGAGGCTCGAAGCGCCGGTGGCGGACTCCCTCACAGCGGCTTCCAGCGACACCAAGTCGGGCAGCACGAGCCGGGGGAGGACGACCGGCGCCACCGACGGGTAGGGGCGGACGGACTGGTGCTCGGCGCCAGGGACCGCCTCGAGTGTCATGACGTGCCCTGCGAACGCGGTCGCTCGCAGTGCACCTCTGCCCACGTCGTCTTGCCGTCCTCGCGAACCTCGTTACCCCAGGCGGCAGCGAGTTCGCGCACGATGAGAAGCCCTCGGCCACCCTCGGCGAGGTCCTCGCGACGACGCATCCGGGGAAGCTCGGGAAGTGGGTCGCTGACCTCGATGCGGACGCCGCACCCGACCCGGCTCACCGTCACCTCGAACGGGCCGCGAGCGTGCTCGACCGCGTTGCCCACCAGTTCGGCGAGCACCAACATGGCGTCGTCGCGAGCGCAGCCAAGATCCCAGCCCGCGAGCACCTCGCGCAGCATCTGGCGGGCGACCGGCACGGCGTACGCCGTGGCCTCAAGCCGGCGCACAACCACTCCTGCGGGGGTCACGGGTGCGCTCAAAGCCGGTACGACCCCGGTGTGGTGGCGGCACAGCGCATCTCGGGCCCCGTCGAGGGAACGAGCCGGATAAGCGCAGTAAAGGGAGAACTCCAGTTCCTTGCCCAACTCGTTCCACAGTTGCTCGAGCTCGAAGGCCGCGGACACCTCGCCGGCGTCCCAGAGGACCGCGACGATCTCGCCGTACACCCTGAGCGGCCGCTGAGCGCCCAACTCGGCGACGAGCGAGCCGATCTTGTCCGCGAAGATCTGCGGGTCCGGCCCTTGCTGCCCCATCAGCTCACGCGCGGCCTGCCGCGCATCGAGGGTCACATAGGACCCCTCCGCGCGCGCCCGCTCAACGTCGATCCCAGTCGCCAACAGGCACTCTTCGAACGCCTTCAGATGCTCAGGGAGGGCGACCACCAAGGCAGCCTCGCCGCGCGCGAACCCCGTGGCGAGGAACCGGCTCACGGCCGCAGCAAGCTCATTGGCGTGGTCGTAGAACTGGACGACGTGCTCACCGGGACCGACAACGTCGACGTGCGTCTGCGCTGTCATCTCGCCCCCTCAAGGTGTGAGCTTCCACGTCCTATAGGTCCAGCATGCCCTCGACGGACAAGATCATGCCCGGTGAGCGGCAGCTCACTGCGGAGGTGGCGCGGGCCCTTCCTCTGGGTATGCCCTGATCATGACCGCCGCACCCGAGGGGCCTCGCCGCACGAGCAGTCTGGCCTCCGCGCGGCGCGAGTTGTTGCGGGAGGTGGGGCTGGCGCGGGCCGCGGTACGCCTCGCCCGTCGCCGCGGCGACCGCGAGGCCGAGCGACGCGCTCGTTCCCGCCTGCTGGCGCTCTACAGCGCGCTGCTGCGCAGCACGAGCTGAACGATCACGGGGTGCGTACGACGCAACGGGTCCCGCCGCGCTCGTAGATGGTCGGGGCGCACTTGTTGCAGTGGATGCAGACCCCCTCCATCACTTGCGAGGCCTGCATCCTGAGCAACAGGTCAGGCTCGCGCAACAGGGCCCGCGCCATCGCGACGAAAGCAAAGCCCTCGTCCAGCGCGGCCTCCATCGTCTCCCGCTTGTTGATGCCACCGAGCAGGATCAACGGAAGGTCCAGCGCGGCCAGGAACTCCCGCGCCATCGGCAGGAAGAAGCCTTCCTCGAAGGGGTACGTCGGGAGGATGCGCTTGAGGATGACCTTCACGAACGGTGCAAGGGCGCGGGGCTGAGACGCCACGAACTCCTTCATGGGCACGTCACCGCGGAAGAAGAACATCCCGTTCAGCAGCGAGGAACCACCTGTCAGTTCCAGCGCGTCCAGGCACCCGTCCTCCTGCAGCAGGTGGGCGAAGGCGATGCTCTCCTCGGGGTGCAGGCCTGCGGCCACCCCGTCGTCCATGTTGAGCTTGGCGATCAGGGCAACCTCAGAGCCCACCGCGTCACGGACGGCCTTGACCACGTCCCGGGGGAAGGCGGCCCGATTGGTCAGTGACCCGCCGTAGGAGTCCCTGCGCTTGTTGAGGTTTGGACTCAGGAAAGAGCTCAGGAGGTAGTTGTGCCCCAGGTGGATCTCAAGGCAGTCGAAGCCCGCCTCGACCCCGTGTCGGCCCGCCTGGGCGAACTGCGAGCGAACCTCGCCGAGATCCTTGAGCGTGGCCGCGCGCACCACCCCTTTTGCTGGGGCAGCGAAGCGCATCGACGGCCCGAGGGAACGGGTCTTGTTGCTCAGCTGGTCGGCGACGTAGCCCGCGTGACCGAGCTGCGCGTTCGCCAGCGCCCCCTCGGCGTGCACCTTGTCGGTGAGCTCGCGCAGTCGGGGCACCGTCTCCGGCCCGAGGACCAGGCAGTTGGGGTTCACCCGACCTGCGGGCGCAACGGCGCAGTAGGCGACGGTGGTCATCCCGACGCCGCCGGCGGCCACCTCGGCGTGGAAGTCGATCAGGCCGTCACTGACCCGACCCTTGTGTGTGCGCCCCTCGAAGGTGGCGGCCTTGATGACCTTGTTCCGCAAGGTGAGCGGCCCCAGTCGTCCGGGGGTGAAGACCTCACTCATCCGCGCAGCACGCCCTTCGTCACCTTGCCCGTTGCGTTCTTCGGCAGCGCGTCGGTGATCGACACGAACCGCGGCACCTTGTAGTTCGCCAACCTCTCGCGGCACCAGGCGATCAGCTCGTCCGGCTCCACCATCGCTCCGGCCCTCGGCACGACGAAGGCCTTTCCCACCTCGCCCATCCGCTCGTCGGGTACGCCGATCACCGCCGCCTCCGAGACCCCCGGGTGCTGCACGAGCACCTGCTCGATCTCGGCGGGGTAGGCGTTGAAGCCTCCGACGAGGTACATGTCCTTGATGCGGTCGGTGATCCGAAGGTTGCCGGCGGCGTCCAGGACCCCGACGTCGCCGGTGTGGAGCCAGCCCTCGGAGTCGATCGCTTCCGCAGTGGCCTCCGGGTCCTCCCAGTAGCCGCGGGTCACGCCGTACCCGCGGACGAGCACCTCGCCGGGCTGGCCCGTTTCTGCCAGGACCCGCACCTCGACGCCATCGACCGCGCGCCCGCTGGTGAGGGCGATGACCTCGTCGGAATCGCCTGGCCTGCAGGCAGTTGCAAGCCCTGTGCACTCGGTGAGCCCGTAAGCCGTGATGACCTCCTGGAAGCCCAGCTCGGTGCGCATCCTGCTAATGAGCACCTCGGGTACGACGGCCGCCCCCGTCACAGCCAGGCGCAGCCTCAGGGGGGCGTCCTTCAGGGACGGGTGCTCCAGGAGCGAGGAGTAGAGCGTCGGTGGACCCGGGACCACGTCGATCGCCTCTGTGGCGATGGTGCGCAGCGCTTCGTCGACGTCGAAGACCTTCAGCGGGACACACGTCGAACGCTGGATCAGGCAAGCGAGCAGCCCCGCCTTGTACCCGAACGTGTGGAAGAACGGCGCGACGACGAGCATCCGCTCGCCCTCCCGAAAGCCCACGGTCTCGGCCCAGGTCCGGAAGATGCCACAGCTCTGGCCGTGCGTGGCGACGACGCCCTTGGGCCTGCCCGTGGTCCCCGAAGTGAAGATGACGTCGCTCGCGTCGTCCTCCCCCACGGCGGCCGCGAGCTTCTCCACGACCTCCTCGCTCACCACTTCGCCTCCGGCGAGGAAGCCCTGCAACTCCGACGTGCGGATCACGAGCAACGATGGGTTTCCTAGCGCTTCCAAGGGATCTCGGCCCAACAGCCCGCCCACGAAGGCGTCGTCGACAACCAAGGCGGCCGCGTCCGTCTTGTCGATGAGGTAGCGAGCCTCCTCGCCCTTGAACCTGGTGTTCACCGGGACCAGCACCACACCCATGCCCGTCAGGCCGAGGGCAGCCACGACCCAATCGACTGAGTTCGGGGCCCAGATCGCGACCCGGTCGCCGTGGGAGAGGCCCGCTGCGACTGCCGCGGCGCTGAACCGGCGCACCCGGTCGAGCAGGGCGGCGAAGGTGAGCCGCTCGTCGGGGGTGACCACCGCCTCGCGGTCGGGCGTCGCCTCCACGGCAGCCCGCAGCACGGCAGGGATGGTGGTCAAGTCGGGACGTCCTCTCTAGCAAGCGCTTGGTTGGAACGGTAGGGTGGCGCCACTGCAGCGTCAACGACAAGGACCGCCGCGTGACCCAAGCCGTCGACCGCCGGGACGTCATCCTCGAGCGTGCCGCCGACCTGTTCGCACGCCAGGGAGTGGCTGCGACGACGGTTCGCGAGATCGCCGACGCCGTGGGGATCTTGAGCGGGAGCCTGTACCACCACTTCGCCAGCAAGGACGAGATCGTCGATGCGATCGTCGGCTCCTTCATGGAGGACCTGGTCGGTCGGTACGACGCCGTACTCGCTTCGCACTCCGATGCAGCCTCACGGCTGCGCGGCCTGGTCGTTGCGAGTCTGGAGACCGTCGCCGGGCACCCCCACGCGACCGAGATCTACCAGAAGGACGCCCGCTACCTCGCCTCTGCCGGCAAGGCTCCGGTGGCCGAGAACGCCCGCCTCATCAAGCAGGCCTGGATCGGTGTCCTCGAAGAGGGCGTGGCCGCGGGGCAGTTCCGGTCCGACGTACCCGTCTCGGTCATCTACCCGCTGCTGCGCGACGGGCTGTGGCTCACGGCCCGCTGGTTCAAGCCGACCAAAGCCTACGGGTACGACGAGCTGGCCGCCGACTACCTGCGGGTGTTCCTGGACGGGATCGCGCGCTGATGGATCTGCAGGAATCCCCGCAGACACAGGCCTTCCGCGCCGAGGCGCGAGATTGGCTGACGGCGAACGTGCCGCACGGCCTGCCCTCCGGGGACACCCGTGAAGGCTTCGCTGCGCACCTGGCGTGGGAGCGGCTGCTGTTCGAGCACCGCTGGGCGGTCGTGTCCTGGCCCGAGACCTACGGCGGACGCGGTGCCAGCGTCTGGGAGTGGCTGGCCTTCGAGGAGGAGTACTACCGCGCCGGCGGCCCGCAGCGCGTGACGCAGAACGGTGTCTTCCTGCTCGCACCGACGCTGTTCGAGTTCGGCACGCAGGAGCAGCAGGACACCCTGCTGCCCCGGATGGCGAGCGCGCAGGACCTTTGGTGCCAGGGCTGGTCGGAGCCCGGGGCCGGCAGTGACCTCGCCTCGCTGACCAGCCGGGCGGACAAGGTCGACGGCGGCTGGCGGATCAATGGGCAGAAGACGTGGACGACCCGCGGGGCGTTCTGCACCCACCTGTTCGGC
>JBKJSN010000138.1:0-26969 GCA_046595815.1 Mycobacteriales bacterium | reverse complement strand
CCTGGATCGGTCGGGCAGTCGAAGGCGATGGCCTGCCGGATCGCGTAGCCCTCGTCCGCGCACGGCAGCACGGGGCTGCGCGTCGTGCTCTGCACCAGGACCTCGCGCGGCCGGGCGGCGGGAGCCTCGTGCCGCTCGAGGGCGTGCGCGAGGCGGATCGCGACGATCATGCACTCCTCGGTCCCGACGATGAGCACCCGGCCGGCGAGCCCGGTGTCCGTGCGGGTCAGCAGGTGCACCAGCCGGTCGATCTCAGCGGTGAACGGCGCGCGGTCGGCGGGAGTGAACCGGTGCCGCGCGGTGAAGGGAACCGAGGCGGGCCAGCGCTGCGGCACGTGCTGTGGCTCGTCCTGTGGCTCGTCCTGTGGCTCGTCTTCAAGGGAAGGCTCGGGGACGGGCGCGGCTGCCCGCAGCGCGCGGCACAGGGGCGCTGCCCGCTCGAGCACGTCGGCAGGCAAGGTCAGGTGCCCGTCGAGGAGCGCGACCACGTCGACACTCACACCGAGGCCCTCAGCGCGCGCGACGAACGCAGCTCGCGCGGCGGGGGTGCGCAGGTCGAGCAGAGTCGCGATCACGAACCGCGGGTACACGCGGTGTGCCCGCAGCCGCTCGATCGTGTTGAGGGCCGTCGAGCCGGTGGTGAGCTCATCGTCGACCAGGACGACGGGCGCGTCCTGGTCGAGCTGGTCGGTGTCGAGCGGCTGCAGGTAGTGCGCCGTGGCGTGGCTGTGCGCCTCGTCGAACCCGAGCAGCGTCGGGCGCGCGGGGTCCGGGTGGCGGGTGGTGTGCAGGTAGCTCGCGCCCACGAACGCGTCCGCGACGGTGTGGCCGAGCCCCGTCGCGGTCTCGCAGTAGCCGAGCACGATGGGGCTGCCCGGCAGGCTGCCCGCTGCGAGCGCGTCGACGTCGGCGCTGCGAGCCGGGTCGGTGAGCAGGTCGGCGGTGAGCCGCGCGTCACGGGTGCCCGTGAGCCGCTCGTGCACCAGCCCGGCGAGCAGCAGCCCGGCAGCACGAGCGGCGGCGCCGCGGACCGGGACGTGCTTGGCGAGGACCTTGCTCACGACCAGGTGCGCGCGCTTGGGGTTGTCACGCAGCGCGAGACCGGCGAGAGCGTCCAGCCCGAGGCCGTACGGATCGTGGGTGACGTGCCAGCTCAGGCCGAGGGCATCCGTGACGGTCGCAGCCTGCGCCGGGACGGGCACGTCCACGGCGGTCGGCCTCACGGGGCGATGACCGCGTCCGGCTGCGACAGGCCGGGGTCCAGCGTCGCCGGAGCGTAGGCCTTCTCCGCCGCCCGCCGACCGTGCTCGAGCAGGTCGATGACGCTGTCCTGCTGCGCGAGGACGCCGTACACGCCGGCACGTGCGACGACCTGCTCGGCCCACAGGCCGTGCGGTCCCATCTCGTTCATCTTGTTCCCGGCGGTGGAGCGTACGGCGCCGCCCCGCGCGCGAGAGGCGAGCACGGTCAAGGCGTCGTCGTGCTCCTCCCGGCTGACGGCCTGCAGCGCGTTCACGATGCTGACGTGCGTCGGGTGGATGACGGTCTTGCCGGTGAACCCGTTGGCCCGGTCGAGCAGCACCTCGCGCAGCAGCTCGTCGGTGTCATCGTGCAACAGCTGTTGGCGCAGCCGGTTGCGGCCGGTGCGCTGGAACGGGGTCTGGCGCAGCTGCGGCTTGAAGAGCCGGTCGGGGGTATGGAAGTGCTCCCAGACCGGGCCGCTGATCGTGTAGTCACCGCGCCGGCCGAAGGTGTTGACGACATCGGCGAGGGCGTCCCGGACGACGGCGACGTCCCAGATGGTGGTGTCCGCGTCGCGGCGCAGCCCGAACAGGCCGCACAGGTCGGTGCCACCGACCCGGACGGTGAGCACCTGCTCCCGGTAGGCGTCGAACAGCGCGCGCAGGCCCTGCAGGTGCTGCTGGCGGGTCTCGATCCAGGCAAGCTCGTCGTGCTCGAGCACCGGCATGGCGTACAGGTGCTGCCCGGCGAGCTCACTGGCCGCGACGAGCGCCTGCAGGTATCTCTCGCCCGTCGCGTCGGGAGCGATCTTGGGGAGCACGAAGCCGGTGAGCTGCCCGATCGCAGCCCCGGCCAGCTCGGTCAGCGCGAGGATCTGCTCGGGGGTGCGAACCCGCACGAACAGCAGCGGCAGCTTCTCCTGGCGGTGAGGGTCGGAGAGCTCGTCGAGCTGCCGGGCGACGTTCGCCTCCGCCATCGCGACGTCGTCGTGCGCGATCGCATCCTCCAGGCACCAGACCTGGCTCGTCGCCCCGATCCGGGCAGCACGCCGGGCGTCCTCCGCGAGGGTGAACCGCGTGCCGGGGCTGTAGAGCGTGGCACCGAGGGCGAGGCGCAACACCTCCGGCGGGCTGTGCCGGTCGAATCGCTGGGGCGGGACCGCGAACAGCGTCGCGAGTTCCTGCTCCGGCAAAAAGGGGAAGTGCCGCACTACAAGTGCCTTTCGAACGAACCCTGGCAACGCGGCCGGGCGGTGAGCGCGGGGCGCGACCGGGGGGACCTCCAGGGTAGGCGCTGCCCGACTGCTACCCGACGTTTTACCCGACGTTGATGCCGAAGTCGGTCGCGATGCCCTTCAGCCCGCTCTGGTAGCCCTGGCCGACCGCCTTGAACTTCCAGTCGGTTCCGTTGCGGTAGACCTCGCCGAAGATCATGGCGGTCTCGGTGCTGGCGTCCTCGCTCAGGTCATACCTCGCGAGCTCGGCGCCACCGGCGTCGTTCACGACGCGGATGTAGGCGTTGCGGACCTGGCCGAAGCTCTGGCCGCGCTGATCGGCCTCGTAGATCGACACCGCGACGACGATGCGATCGACGTCCGCGCCGACGCTCCCGACGTTCATCTTGATCTGCTCGTCGTCCCCGGCGCCCTCACCGGTCAGGTTGTCGCCCTGGTGCACGACGTGCCCGTCCGAGCTGGCCTTGTTGCCGTAGAAGACGAAGTCGCCGTCGCCACGGACCCGGCCGGCAGAGGTGACGAGGATGCAGCTGGCGTCCAGGTCGAACTGGTCCCCGGTCGTCGTACGGGCGTCCCACCCGAGCCCGACGGTGAGGGTGCCGAGCGTGCCGCCGGCCTCCTTGGTCAGCGAGACGTTCCCACCCTTGGTCAGGGAGACACTCATGAGGGTCCTTCCGAGCTCGAAGCGGCCGGGCGAGGCCCGACGGCGCGGGGCACCTTTGCCCCGCCCCCTGCATCTTGCAGGACAACCCCACATGCCGCAGGTACGGCGGGCTCACCCCGGCGAGGAGACGTCCGCAGCCCGCTCCCGGCGCAGGTCGCCTGCCGCCAGCTCCGCGCCCTCCGCATCCTCGCCCCAGAGCTCGGTGATCATCCCTTGCACGGTCCCCAGCGTGCTCGACACAGCGATCCGCACATCGTCGATCTTGCCCAGGCTCAGCGCCATCGAGGCGACCGACAAGCCCTGGGCGACCTCGTCATTGAGCTCGAGAGCCTGCCGCCGTCGGGCCGACGCCTCCCGCAGCTTCGCCGCGAGCTCCTCGGCTGCTCGCCGGTCGTCCACGTCCTGCGCCGTCCCCACCATGCGTACTGGCGTCCCGTCCGCGTCGGTGATCACTCGCCCTCGACCGGTGACGTAGTGGACCGAGCCGTCCAGGTGGACCACGCGGTGCTCCACGACGAAGGGCTCGCGCGCGGCGTACGCAGCCTGCACGACGTCGTCGGCCTCCTCCCGGTCATCCGGGTGCAGCACAGCCAGGTAGTCCTGGTACGACATTGGCTGGTCGCTGGGCTCCCTGCCGAAGATCCGGAACAGCTCGGCCGACCAAGCGATCTCGTCGGCCCCGATGTCCCACTCCCAGGATCCGATGTGCGCAAGCTCCTGCGCCTCGTCGGCCCGCTTCTCGGAGCGCTCCAGGCGGGCCACCGCTGCAGACAACTCTGCCGTGCGGGCGCTCACCCGGCTCTCCAACTCCTGCTTCGCAGCAACGAGCGCCACGCGGGCAACGACCCGCTCGGCGGTCAGCGCTGCGAGCAGGTACGCGGTGATGGCCACGCTCGCGTTGAACAGCTGCAGACCGGCCATCCGGTCCAGCACCGGAAGACCCTCGAAGGGCCCGTCCCCACGGGCGACGGAGGCCGTCCCCACCACCGTGATGACGAACGCCACTGGTGCCGCACCGGCGAGCTGCAGCCGCACGGCGGCCCAGACCAGCAGGGGGAAGACCGCGAAGATCGACAGGACGGGCACGACACCGAAGACCAGCACCGTCAGCCCGCCTGCGGCGCAGGTGAACAGACCGACCTCGACCGCGCGGCCGCGCACGAGGCCGCGGAGCTCACCCTGGGTCCGCAGCATCAGCAGCAGCGGGGCGACGACCAGGACTCCCATCGCGTCACCGGTCCACCAGACCCACCACGCGGTGGAGAAGCCCTCCGTCGAGGCAGGGCCGGCGAGCGTGAGCGCCCCCACCCCCACCGTCGCAGAGATCGTCATGGCGGCCATCGCGGCCACGAGGACCAAGACCAGGGCGTCCCGGAAGCGCTTCAGGTCGGCCCGGTAGTCCAGCCGGAGCAGGAGGCGATAGGCGGCGTACGGCGCGAGGGTGTTACCGAGGGCGATGAGCACCGCCGTACCAAGGTTTGGTGCAAGGGGGGCGTTCACCACGAAGGCCCCGACCAGCACCCCCGGCCAGGCGCGACCCTTGCTGCACCACAGCGCCGCCACCGCGATGCCAGTCGGGGGCCAGAGCGGCGTGACCTGGTCCCCGACGAGCGCCAAGGACAGGCCGACCTGGGCGCTGGCCCAGTAGGCCACGGCCACGAACAACCAGCGGCGCCCCCAGCGCCGGACCCTTTCGCGTGCAGGCACCGCCATGGAGCACCCCCAGTCGGCCTAGGGCGACAGAAAGGCCCGGCCTGTGGCACTACATGGTCATACGTGCGAGGCGAATCCGCATCGCCCGAACTGACCATCTCCGGGGTAGTGGCAACGACAGGGCCTGGCTCACGCCGGAGTGGGCGGGCACACCTCCAGCACGGCGCGCACGAGATGGTCCAGTCGACCCTTCTCCACGAAGGCGTCGGCCCCCCGCTCGAGGGCGACGTCGCCGAGCAGGCTGACCTGGAAGCCCGAGAGCATGACGATCCGGACGCCCGGGTGCGCGGCGCGAATGAGCGGCAGCGCCTCCAGGCCGTCCATGACCGGCATCGCGATGTCGAGGATGACGAGGTCGGGCAGCTGTTCGGTGACCACACGCACCCCCTCTGCGCCGTCGCCCGCCTCACCCACGACCTCGATCCCGATCCGCTTCAGCGCATGCCTGACGAGCAGCCGGATCTCGTCCGTGTCATCGACGAGCACGGCGCGTACCCCGTGTCCGACCAGGTGCTCAGGCCCCTGCGACACCGGGCGCCCCCTCGTCGGCCGGTCCGCGACCGCTCGAGGACACCTTGGCCGCCCGCCCGCGGCGCAGGTCTCCGGCCTCAGGGGCGGAGCCCTCGGCATGCTCGCCCCACAACTGCGACACCATGTTCTGCACGGTATCCAGCGTCCCGGTCACCGCAGTGCGGGCGGTCTCCAACTCTCCCAAGCTCAGGGCGAACGACGCGACGGACAACCCCTGCGCGACCTGGTCGTTGAGCTCCAGCGCCTGCCGGCGGCGATCGGCCACCTCGCGCAACTGCATGGCCGCGGCTTCCGCCGTACGACGCTCGTCGGTGTCTTGAGCGGTGCCCACCATGCGCAGGGGGACTCCGTGCTCATCGCTCCTGACGTGACCGCGGCCGCCGATCCAGTGCACGGAACCGTCGGGGTGGACAACGCGGTGCTCGACGCTGAAGGACTCACCGGCACGACAGGCCGCCTCGATCGCCGACTGGACGGCGCCCCGGTCCTCGGGGTGCAGGACATCCAGGAAGTCCTCGAAGGCCATCGGGCCGTCTCTCGGGGGAAGGCCGAACACCCTGAACAGCTCATCGGACCAGGTCACCTCGTCGGCTGCGATGTCCCACTCCCAGAACCCGATGTGCGCGAGCTGCTGGGCCTGCTCCGCCCGGTGCTCGGACCGTTCGAGCCGATCGACCAGCCCCGAGAGCTCAGCGGTGCGTGCGGCCACCCGCCCCTCGAGGTCGACACCGGCCGCCTCCAGCGCTGCCCTGCCGGCGACCCGCTCCGCGGTCAAGGCGGCGAGCAGGTAGCCGGTGATCGCGACGCAGGCGTTGAAGACCTGCAACCGTTCCATGCGGCCCAGCACGCTGATCCCCGCAAAGGGGCCGGAGGCCTCAGCGGCGTAGGCCGTCGCCACCACGGTCACGATGCAGGCCACCGGCGCTGCCCCCGACACCTGCAGCCGAAGTGCTGCCAGGACGAGGATGGGGAACACCGCGAACAGCGGCGCACCCGGCAGATAGTCGAAGACGGCCACGGTCAGGGCCGCGGACCCAGTGAAGACCGTCAGCGCCTCCAGCACCCGTCCCTGCAACTGCGCCTTCCACACCGCCGGCTGACGCAGCACGAGCAGGAGCGGGGCGACAACCAGCACGCCGAGCGCATCGCCGGTCCACCAGACCCACCAGACCGTGAGGTACGACGAGAGCTCGACAGGTCCCCACGCGACCAGGCTCGCCGTGCCGATGCTCGCCGAAACCGCCATCGCGGCCATCGCAGCACCACCGACCAGCACGACGGCATCGCGGAACCGCCCCATGTCGGCGCGAAAGTCCAGCCGCAAGAGCAGCTGGTACGCGGCCACCGGAGCCGCGGTGTTCCCCACCGCGATGACGGACGCCGCGAACAGGGTGGGGCCCAACGGCGCGTTGACCACGAAGGCCCCGAGCAGGACCCCCGGCCACACCTGACCGCGGGACCACCACAGGGCAGCCAAGGCGATGCCCGTCGGCGGCCACAAGGGGGTGACCTGGTTCTTCACCAGGGCGAGCGACAGGCCCAAGCGGGCGCCCACCCAGTACGCAGCGGCCACCGCCAGGCACGGGAGCAGCCAGGTGCGGAACCAGCGCGCGGACAACTCGGACACCCTTCGCCAGGTCGGACCCTGCAGGGCCCTGGTGTCGCCCGACCGGTCGCTGCTCATCCTGAGTCCCGGCGGCTGGCTCGGCAAGTGCCGACAGCAGAAGGCCCGCGACTCCCACCCAGCAGGGAGGCGCGGGCCTTCTTCATGAGTTTCTACGCGGTAGGACCGTCAACCTCGCGGTCGACGCACCGCGACTGCGAGCGCCAGCAACAAGATTGTCACCCCGCTGAGGGCGCCGAGCCCGATCGCCCGCACCTGCGACGGCCGGATCCGCTCCGCCGGGCTTGCCGACTCCGAGACCACCGCTGCCAGCCGGTCGCCCTGTCGCACCCCGGCGGTCTCCTGGTCACCCGGCAGCGCCGCTACGAGCAGGTCGGCGGCGGCGGCGGCGAACCGCTCAGCCTGGAACGGCTGGCCTGCCCGGGCGCTCACGACGAGCTGGTCAGCGCCGCGCAGCTCGGTGAACAGGTTGCCCCGACGGTCGGCCTCCGGGATCTCCGCCTGTTCGACGACGATGAGGGACAGCGTGGGGACCTGCTTGGCGTACCTCACCTGGCCGGCCCGCAGCGCGACCTCCTCGGCGACGGTCGGCGCCTCACCTGGGAGCAGGCGGACGGCAGCGCTGCTCTGCCAGGTCTCGGCCCCTGAGAGCACCAGCGCTGCCGCGCCCATCCCGACGGCGGAGGCGAACAGCAGCACGGTGAGGGCGATGAAGGCACTCACCCAGCGCGGGTTGCCCTTGCCTGACGGGACCGGCTCGACCGGATTCGGCTCGACGGCCGGCGGGGGCTCGGGCTCGGTGCGCACCGGTTGCCTGGCGGACGGAACCTTGACCAGCGACACGTCGGCGGCCTGCGTCGTCGTCCTTGCAGGTGCTTTCTTGGCGGGGGCCTTCGCTGCAGGGGCCTTCTTTGCGGGGGCTTTTGCCGGGGGAGCTTTTGCCGCTGGAGCCTTCTTGGCAGGGGCCTTCTTGGCGGGAGCCTTCTTGGCAGGGGCCGGGGGGGCCTCGACCTCGACGACCGGGGGCTCCCCGACCGGCTCCTCGATGGGGACCGTCAGCCGTTCCTCGAGCTGCTTGAGCCGTTCGGCCAACGCGATCCGGGACGGCACCTCACGGCTGGGTTCCTCGACCCGGCTGGGCTCCTCGAGCGGCTGAACCTGCGGCGCCACCGGGGCCGGGGAGACGACGGGCCGGGACATCCCCGCGCGGCGCGACTGCCGTGGCTGGCTCTGCTCCGCATCGCTCGGCTGGTCAGGTGCTGCAGGAGCCTGCTCCGCGGGTGGCCGCGAGGACGGTCCGGCCTGGCGGCTCCGGGTGCCGCGGATGCCCCTCCCCTCCACAGGTTCCGGTGGCGTGGCGCTCGCGCCCGCTCGGCGCCGGGCGGCCGGGCGCAGTCCATCGTCGGAGGTCGGGTTCGTCATGTCGTCGGGCACGGCCGAACGCTACTCAACAACGCAGGCGACAGGCGCCCGCCGTACAAGGGCTTGAAAAAGTTACCGGCGGGTAGCATGCTGACGTCACCGGCGAGAACCCGCCGGGTTCCACACGTGTTCAGGGAGCCCCTCAGCATGGGTCACTACAAGAGCAACCTGCGCGACATCGAGTTCAACCTCTTCGAGGTCTTCGGTGCCGACAAGAACCTGGGCCAGGGGCCGTTCACGAACCTCGACAAGGACTCAGCACGCGACGTGCTGAAGGAGATCGAGCGGCTGTCCACCCACGACCTGGCGGCGAGCTTCGTCGATGGTGACCGCATCCCGCCAGTCTTCGACAAGGAGACGGGCGACGTCTCGCTGCCGCCGTCGTTCCTGAAGAGCTACGAGGCGTACTACCAGGGCGGCTGGGACAAGTTCTCGCTGAGCGAGGCCCTCGGTGGCATCGGCGCTCCGCCCTCGCTCGTGTGGGCCGTGAGCGAAATGGTCCTGGGCGCGAACCCGGCCATCTACATGTACTCCGCGGGTCCTGCCTTCGCGCAGATCCTGCATGCGAACGGTACGGCGGAGCAGAAGCGCTTCGCCGAGCTCGCGATCGAGAAGGGCTGGGGCGCCACGATGGTGCTCACCGAGCCCGACGCGGGTTCCGACGTCGGAGCCGGCCGCGCGACCGCGCACCAGCAGGCCGACGGCACCTGGCACATCGAGGGCGTCAAGCGCTTCATCACCAGCGCCGACTGGGACTGGCCCGAGAACATCTTCCACCTCGTCCTCGCCCGTCCGGTGGGTGTCGAGGGACACGGCGGCCCGGGCACCAAGGGGCTGTCGCTGTTCCTGGTCCCGAAGTTCCACGTGGACCTCGAGACCGGCGAGATCGGTGAGCGCAACGGCGCCTTCGTCACCAACGTCGAGCACAAGATGGGCCTGAAGGTCTCCTCCACCTGCGAGGTCACCTTCGGCGAGAAGATCCCCGCGGTCGGCACTCTCGTCGGCGACGTGCACAACGGCATCGCCCAGATGTTCCAGGTCATCGAGTACGCCCGGATGATGGTCGGCACCAAGGCCATCGCGACTCTGTCGACCGGGTACCTCAACGCCCTCGAGTACGCCAAGATCCGCGTCCAGGGCGCCGACCTCACGCAGATGACGGACAAGGCGGCGCCGCGCGTCACGATCACGCACCACCCGGACGTGCGCCTGATGCTCATGCGCCAAAAGGCCTGGGCTGAGGGCATGCGCGCGCTGGTGCTCTACACCGCGACGGTGCAGGACCAGGTCGAGATCTCCTCTCACGCCGGGGCCGTGGACGACCTGGCGGTGCGCGTGAACGACCTGCTGCTGCCGATCGTGAAGGGCTACGGGTCGGAGAAGGCCTACGAGCTGCTCGCGACGTCGCTGCAGATCTTCGGCGGCTCCGGCTTCACGCAGGACTACCCGATCGAGCAGTACATCCGCGACGCCAAGATCGACACGCTCTACGAGGGCACCACCACCATCCAGGGCATGGACCTGTTCTTCCGCAAGATCGTGCGGGACCAGGGCCAGGCGCTCGGCAAGCTGGCCGCCGACATCACCGAGACGGCCAAGGCGACCGGGAACGGGCTGGACACCGAGCGCGAGCTGCTCGCCAAGGCCCTCGAGGACGTGCAGGGCATCGTCGGCCACTGCGTCAACGAGCTGATGGCCTCGGTCGAGGACCCGAAGAACATCTACAAGGTCGGCCAGAACACCACCCGGGCCCTCATGGCACTCGGTGACCTGGTCGTCGGCTGGCTCCTGCTCCGCCAGGCCGAGGTTGCCTCCGCGGCGCTCCCCAGCGCCACCGGCCGCGACGTGGCGTTCTACCAGGGCAAGGTCGCAGCGGCCAAGTGGTTCGCGGCGAACGTGTTCCCGGCCCTCACCTCGTCGCTGGCGATCGCGGTCGCCGTGGACAACTCCCTCATGGAGATCGACGAGGCCGCGTTCTAGCACGTCCCTCGCCCGTCCCGCCTTGTACGCGAAGGGAGGGTTCGGCACCGCTTTCCCTCGAGAATCGGTGCCGGACCCTCCTTTCGTTCGTGAGGCGGGGCGGAGGCGCGTAGGTTCCGCAGGTGGGTTCTCGACTGGGTGCGGTCTGCGGGATCGCCGCGCCTGCCTGCTTCGTCGGCGGCTGGCTCGTCGCCGGCGCGCAGGCGCCCGACTACAGCCCGGTCCGCGACTTCATCAGCGACCTGGCCGGGGTCGGCGCTCCGACCCGGCCGCTCATGTCTGCGGCGTTCATCGGGTTCGGCCTGCTGGCCCCGGTGTGGGCACGGACGCTCGGCGCCTCGCTCGGGTCGGCGGCGGTCCGCGCCAGCGTGACGGCGGCGGGAATCACCACGCTCGGCGTCGCTGCCTTCCCGCTCGGAGCGAGCTACGGCGATGGCCCGCACGCCGTCGCGGCCGGTCTCGGGTACGCCGCGATGGCCCTCACTCCGGTGCTCGCAGCGCCGCACCTGTCCGGGCGTGCGCGAGTGGCGTCGTA
Organism: Mycobacteriales bacterium; assembly: GCA_046595815.1. Lineage (GTDB taxonomy): Bacteria > Actinomycetota > Actinomycetes > Mycobacteriales > SCTD01 > RYN-111. Next base: position 16,024 of record JBKJSN010000138.1, on the reverse strand, counting down.
CGCCGTCGGTGCTGTGAGCACGATGTGCCTTGTCGCCTCTACGGTCGGAACCGCAAGCGGTGCCTTTCAGCGCCTCGGCCTCGGCGTCGTCGACACCTGGTTCGTCGCGATGGCGGTGCGCGAGCTTCGGGCCGTCATGCGCGAGGGTCCCGACCCGTCCACGCGATGAGCGCCTCGGTCGTCGAGGCGTCCTCCGGAGCAAGGACCTCGGGGGCGAAGACGCCGTCGCGGCGCATCATCTCCTCCGGCATCGGGTCCAGCACCCCGTGCACGAACTCGCTGATCTCCTGAGGCAACACCACCTCGACACCGATGGTGCGCCCGAGGTCCCAGGCGTGCAGGTGCAGGTCCATCGCAGGGAAGGCCAGCCGCTGGCTCGTCGGCAGCGGGCCCATCGGCGTCTCCATCACGGTGTCGAGGTCCGCCGTCGGGAGGGCAGCCCGCGCCGCGTCCGCCCGCTCGCGGAAGGCGGCTACCGGGTCGCTGCCGCCGACCGTGGACAGGTCGGCGGACCTGCCCCAGTCGGGGCTGCCGCCCTGCAGGAGCGTGACCGCGCTGTCGAGCACCCCGAGCACGTGCCCGGTCAGCTCACGAGCGGTCCAGTCGCTGCATGTGCTGGGCCGATCCCAGTCCTGCGCCGCCACCTGCGCGAGCACGCCGTCGAACCTGTCCAGACCAGTGGAAAGCACCTCGTCGACGTCCATCTGGCCAGTCTTCCCCATGTACGCCTCAGCGCGACAGCAGCGCCCGCAGCCCTCGGGCGGCGGGGTCCCGGCTGAGCACCGTCGCGACGGCGGCCGTCACCAGCATCAGCACGATCCAGCGCGCACGCTCGGCAGGCCAGGCGCTGGTGCCTGGCAGGGCCTGCAGGAACGTCAGCGGCTTCGGCATCCGGAACAGCACCGCGAGCGACAGGAGCAGAGCCGGCAGGGGTACGGCGAGCACCGAGCTGCCGTCCCGGCCGACCCACGCGACCACCGCATACAGCAGCGCCGTCAACGCGCAGGTCTGCAGCACGAGGGCTTCCGTCGGTGGGGCGACCCCCTCGGGTACGGCGAGCAGGCCCAGGCCGAAGGCGGCCGTGAGGAGGACTCCGACGACGACGACCCGGCCTCGCCGTACCGCCGGGAGACCGACCGGGGTCGAGGCAGTCAGCGCGTGGACGCGGTCGTCCCAGGCCAAGGCGGCTGCCCCGACGATGGCAAGTCCCAGCAACCGCAGGCGAATCGGTGCGTCGGCCTCCTTGCCGAGCCAGGCGACCCACGGCGGCCCCGCAAGCAGCAACAGCAGCGCCGCCCGCACGGCTGGATGGCGCAGCGCGAGTCGGACCGGGGGGAACTGAAGGGCGGTCACGGCAGGGCCAACGCCCCGGCAACCGCTGTGCCGATGGCGAACAGCGTCCCTACGGCGAACAGCGCGCGCCGCCGGCCTGGCGTGGTGAGCATCGCCGCCACCACACCGAGGCCGCACAGCCCGAGCAGGAAGGCGTTGTGCCAGCCGAAGTTGCCCGGTTCAACGGTCACGACGGGAGAGTTTTCGTGGTACTGAATCCACTCGATGACCGGCGTCAGCATCGTGGCGCTCTCGAACTTGCCGGACAGCACGCCGACCCAGACGAGGCAGGCGAAGACCCCCAGAGGAGCCGCGACCCAGCCGGGGACCAACCGTGCGAGCACCAGCCCGAGCAGGCCTCCGCCGAGAAGCATGATCGGTCCCTGCGCGAGCTCCCACGCGTTCGGCAGCAGGGCGGCGTAGGCAGCCGGTGCCTCGTGGCCGTAGCGGTGGAGCGCCACGATGCCGTACTCCACGACCGCGACGGCGGCGAGCAGGACCATCCACGACGTGACGGGTGCACGAGCGCCGTGGGGGGTCGCGGCCACGAGCTCGTTGCCGCGGTCCCGACCTGCGAGCGAGGCGACGACCACGAGGACCAACAGCCCGACGAACCCCCAGGCGAAGCCGACTGTGCTGTTCACCCCGTCGTACGCGTTGGTCTGCGGGAGGGCAGGTGAGATGACGCGCCACAGGACGTAGGCAACAAACAGCATCGTCGGTCGCAGCAGCAGCCGGCGCACGTCGACGCCGGCGAGAGCAATCGGGGCGGGTACGGCGAGGCGCCCGCCGAGTGCGGGAGTCCACGCGAGACGGGACCACCAGCGACGCACGTGCAGGTCAAGGCGCGCCTTCTCCAAGAGCACAGCGAGGATGAGCAGCAGCGGTTCCATGGCTAGACCTCCACCGGCTCAAGGGCTTTGGCACCGACGAGCACCAGGTAGGCGTCCTCGATCGTGGGGTCGACGAGGTCCGCGCCAGGAGGTGGGTCACCGATCTGTCGGGTGCTGCCGTCGCCGGCGACCCAGGCGAGCTGCGCCCCTGCGTCCCTGGTGTCGCTCTGCCAGACGCGTCCCTCGGCCGAGGCGGCGAGCTCCGCGGGTGAGCCGGAGAACAGCACCCGGCCGTCGTTGACGACGATGATGCTGTGGCACAGGGCCGCGACGTCGTCGGTCTGGTGCGTGGACAGCAGGACCGACCGCTTCGGGTCGCCGCTGACCAGTTCGCGAAAGCGCAGCCGCTGGTGCGGGTCGAGCCCGACAGCGGGCTCGTCGAGGACGAGGAGCTCGGGGTCGCCGAGGAACGCGGTGGCCAGGCCGAGGCGGCGGCGCATCCCGCCGGAGAGCGCCTTGACGCGGGTGTACGCCTGGCCGGTCAGGTCGACGAGCTCGAGCACACGGTCCACCTCGACCCGGCGGGCCCGGCGTTCGGTGTGCTCCTTGAGCACGGCGATGTAGTCGACGAACTCCCTGACGGAGAACCCGTTGTAGGCCCCGACGTCCTGCGGCAGGTAGCCGAGCCGACGCCGGATCTCGGTGCGCTCGTTGGGGTTTCCGGGGTCGCGGCCGAGGACACTGACGGTGCCGCCGTCGGGCGCGAGGACCGTGGCGACGATGCGGAGCAGCGTCGTCTTCCCGGCGCCGTTGGGGCCGAGCAGCCCGGTCACGCCGGGCCCGATGTCCAGGCTCAGCCCGTCGAGGGCCGTTGTCCGCCCGAACCGCTTGCGGACCTCCTCCACGCGCACGGTCATGGTGTCCCTTTCAGGTCGAGGTCGGTGTACTGGCGGACGAGGGCCACCAGGGCGAGTACGGCGAGCAGTGCTGCACCGAGCTGCGTGGCGCCCTCGGCGACCCAGCGGACGTCGATGCCCTGGCGTTCCAAGGCCCCGACGAGAAGGAGCCAGGCACCGGCGACGGTGGTGGTTGCCAGACCCGTGCCGAGCCGGCCGCTCAGGGCCAGGACGAGCAGCGTCATCGCGAGGGCTGGGAGCAGCCAGACCACCGCCGTCAGGTCGCGTGCCGGCAACGCCAAGGCGGCACCGGCCACCCCGAGGAGCGCCGTCGCGCCGACGGCGAGGCTGCGGGTGAGCAGGAGCCGGACCGTGCGGTAAGGCGTTGCGCTGACCAGTGAGAAGGCCGGGTCCAGGGCCGGCGCGAAGGCGACAGCCGTGACCGTCAGCGGGATGAGGGGCGCAAGGACGAGGAACACCGCGTCGGGGTCGCGGCTCTCGCCCGCCACCAGCAGGCCGAGGCCGACCGCCGCGATGACCGCGAGCCACCAGGCACGTCGGAGGCTGGGCGCGGCGAGCAGGGCTCGGGCGTCGGCCTCTCCGAACCCGCAGCGCACGAGCAGGCGTTCGGTCCAGGGGCGCTCAGCGGCGTCGAGGCGGTCCTCGAGCCGCTCGCGCAGCCGGACGAGTCGCTCTGGCTCCACGCCATCGCGGACCTGCTCTCGGCAGCTGGCGCACGCGAGCAGGTGGGCCTCGACGGAGGCCGAGGACAGGCCGGGCAGTCCGGCTTCGACATAGGCCTGGAGCAACTCCTCGCCCGGGTGCCAGGCAGTGGGGGGCGTCATGCCAGGTCCTCTCGTAGTGCGGCCTTGGCGCGCATCACACGCGTCTTGACGGTTCCGGCGGGAATGCCCAGCAGTTGGCCGGCCTCACGGGTGGTGAGGCCGTCGAGCACGGTCGCCTGCAGGGCGGCCCGCAGCTCAGGCGACAGCCGCGCCAAGGCCCCACCCACGTCGGCGTGCTCGACACCGAGCAGGACGAGGTCCTCGGCGCTGGCGACGACCGAGTCGTAGGGCTCCCGCAGTTCCAGGGTCTGCCGGGGCCGGCGGCGAAGCGCGTCGACGAGTCGACGTACGCCGATGCCCCAGATCCACGCGGCCGGCTCGCCGCTGCCGTCCCAGCGACGCGCTCCCCGCCACACCGCGAGAAAGGTGTCCTGCACGACCTCGTCGACCAGACCGGGGTCGTTGCAGCGGCGGGCCAGGCGGAGGACGAGCCACGGCGCATGCCGGTCATAGAGCTCACGCAGGGCGTCCCGGTCGCCGCGCCCGACAGCCCGGAGCAGCTCCGCGTCCGACGAGGTGGCCATGGCCTGAGTCCTGGTGTCGATCTCTAGAGCGGGACGTAGGAGCAGGCGAGGCGGGTGTCCGGCGTACCAGCGGCACGCCCTTGCGCGAGAGCGATCGAACCGGCCATCTCGGCACCCCTAAGAACAACTGAACGCTACGTCAGGCTTGTCGCACGGGACACCCTCAGCGGTTCACGGGACGGGTGGATCGTTCCCAGCGCCGCGCGTCCTAGAGCCCGTTGAGGACGAGGGTGAGCTCGGTGGGGGCTCCCTCGACGAGGCGGATCGGGATGCCCCAGTCCTGCTGGGTGACGTGGCAGGCGGGGTACTCGACGTCGATGTCGCAGCTGGCGGCACTCGCCGCGACGTGCAGGACACCGGTTTCCCCTTGCAGCACAAGGGTTCTGGTCAGCTCGGTGGTCATGCCCTCACCTGAGGTCACCAGCGGACCGCTCACGGTGAGGCGAATCGAGGGGCCGTAGGACTCGTCGAGCTTCTGCCCCGGCGGCGGAGCGAAGACGACCCGAAGCGTGACCTCCCCGGGGCTCAGCGACGTCTCCGGTCGCTGGGTGCGATGAGCCACGCCGTCGACCTGCAGCGCCTCGGTCGGGAGCAGCACTCGAGTGACCCGGTGCCCTGCTGACTCGACGACCAGCAGGTGCTCGCCGTCGACGACTGCATCGCTCGGCTCGGCCAGTCCGGTCATGAGGGTGCTCACGCTGTCGGTCGCCGGGTCGTAACGGCGGACCGACCCGTTGTAGGTGTCGCTCACCGCAACGCTGCCGTCGGGAAGGGCGATCACCCCCAGAGGGTGCTGGAACAACGCCTGATCCGCAGCGCCGTCGCGGTGACCGAAGTCGAAAAGCCCTGTGCCGACAGCGGTTCCGACCACGCCATCGCGGTAGAACCGCAGTGCGCTCGTCTCCGCGTCGGCGAACCACAACCGGTCCGTCCCAGCAGCGAGCCCGCTCGGCTGCGCGAGGTAGGCGTCCTGCGCGGCGCCGTCGCGGAGCCCTTCGCCGGTGGTGCCGGCCAGGACCCGGACGTGCCCGTCAGACAGGGCGTGCAGCTGGTGCGTCCCCGCCATGGCGATGACCACCTCGCCGTCCCAGACGGCAAGGTCCCAGGGGGTGCTGAGGTTCACCTCGGTCGCAGGACCGACCGTCGGGTCTCCCGGGCGCCAGACCTCCCCTGTCCCTGCGACCCGCTTCAGGGCGCCGGTGTCGAGGTCGAGCTCGACCACGGTGTGGTGGCCGGTGTCCGCGACCAGCACCCTCCCGTCGTACAGGCAAAGGCCCTGGGGTTGAAGGAATCCGGTGAAGCGGCGGGTGACGGTCTCCCCCTCCAGGAGCACCACGCTGTCGTGCGAGGAGTCGCTGACGAGCAGCCGGCCGTCGGGCAGGAGCAGCGCCTTGCCCGGGAAGAGCAGCTCGGAGGTCGGTGTGGGCGGCGGGACGTACGGGCTGTCGCCGCGACGCAAGCTGCCCTTGTGCTCATGCTCCACGACCAGCTCGGTGAGCAATCGCCCGATGCCGTCGGCGTGGCCCTCGCCGGAGGCCACGTGCGCGACATAGCCCTCGGGGTCGATGAGGACGAGGGTGGGCCAGGCGCGGACGGCGTACTGCTTCCAGGTGCTGAGGTCCGGGTCGTCCAGGACAGGGTGGTGCACGCCGTACCGCTCCACCGCAGCCAGGACCGCCTCGTGCGAGGCCTCGTGCACGAACTTCGGCGAGTGGACCCCGATGACCGTGAGGACCTCGGCGAACTGCTCCTCCAGCGGGCGCAACTCCTCCAGCACGTGCAGGCAGTTCACACAGCAGAAGGTCCAGAAGTCGAGCAACACGAAGCGGCCGCGAAGCCCGGCGAGCGTCAGGGGCTCCTGGGTGCCGATCCAGCCGCCCCTGCCGACGAGCTCAGGCGCGCGGACCCTGGCGGTACGGGCAGTCACTCCCACAGCCTAGGGAAGACAGCTGCCGACAAGGGGCGGCCACGGGTTTCTGGGGCAGTTCTCCACAGAATCCACAGAAAATGGTTATCCACTTGTGGAACGCCTCGCTTGTGTGTTCGTATCATCTGGCCTAGGGTTTCCGCATGCCTCGCCTGGCCGACCCGTCCACTGCGCACACGGCTGCGCTGCGCCTGGACGCGATGCGCGACGTGCTGTCCGAGCTCCGCACAAGCGAGCAGGCCCAGGCGGAGCTGTACGCGCGGGAGCTGCGCCACCGCGCCCAGCTGCACCACCTCGCCGCCGCAGCCGACCGCCCTGCCGATGCGGTGCTCGAGCTCGCGGCCGCAGCAGGGATCGGTCAGGACCGGGCGGCTACCCAGCTCGATCACGGCCGCCGGGCCGTCGAGCTGTACCCGCACGCCCTGGACCTGCTGGAGGCCGGGCGGATGCTGCGCGGTCGGATGGAGCTGCTGCTGTGGCTCACCGCCAAGGCTCCCGAGCCGGTCCAGCTCGAGCTCGGCCGACGCATCCTCAACCAGCTCGGCACCCTCGACGCCGCCGACGCCCGACTGCTGATCCGCCGCACCCTGCTGGAGGTCGCGGCCGAGCTAGACCCGGACGCCGACACCGAACGACAGCAGCAGGCCCGTGCCAACCGAGGCGTGTGGGTCAAGCCCGTCGAGGACGGGATGGCTCGCATCGGCGCCGAGGTCGACCAGCTCGATGCCCAGCGCTTCGCCCTCGACCTCGAGGAGCTCGTTCGCGCCGAGAAGCTCACCGATGAGCGCGGCGGCCGGCAACGCACCCAGGCGCAACGCCGCACCGACGTGCTGGCCGAGCTGCCCAGCCGACATCTCGCACTGCTGCAGGCCTTCCAAGCCGGCAAGACCCTGCAGGAGCTGGTTCCGCACGCCCGCGACGACGAGCAGTGGCGCGCCTGGTCGGTCACCGAGATCGCGGCGCACCTGGCCGCAGTCCCGGTGCGCAACCCGGTCACGCTCTACGTCCACATCCCGGTCAGCACCGTGCTGGACCTGGAGCACCGCAGCGGGCACGTCGAGGGCCTGGGACCGATCAGCGCCTACCGCGCGCGGCTTCTTCGCCCGATCGCGAGCCTCGCCCGGCTCTGGGTCGACTCACGCACCGGCGTGCCACTGGGGATCGACGCCACTGCCGACCCACCCGTGGGCGAGCCGGACTGGACCGACGCAGCTGAGGTCACCGTCGCAGCGCACGAGGTGCGGCGGAGGTTGCTCGCGATGCTGCGTCCGACAGGGATCCGCGAGACCGCCGAGCCTGGCCGCAGTGCCAGCGCCCGGCTCACCCGGTTCGTGCGTGCAAGCGACCTGACCTGCACCGGCCCCGGCTGCCCCATGCCCGCGACCGCTTGCGAGCTCGATCACGAGACCGCCTGGGCCGATCAGGGCCTGACCGCCTCCTGGAACCTCGACCTCAAGAGTCCCCGCTGCCACCACGCCCGGCACGCCGGCTGGACCCCCGTCCGTGACCCCTTCACCGGCGACACCACCTGGACGAGCCCCACCGGCGCCGAACACACCCGCCGCAGTCCCTGGCGGCCACCGCCTCCCGGACCCCCCGACGGCACCGAGCTCCCACCCCCGACACTGGAGCGCGCCGACGGAGGCAAGCCCCCCGCCCCGCACTGGGCCGTCGAACGGCCGCTCGACAACCTCTGGAACACCCCAGACCTCTGAGCCTGGAGGCGAGGGCTCAGCGCTTTCGGCCGGGCCCCGAGAGCATCCGGATGGCGATGCCCTGGGCGTCGCTCGCGGCCTCGGCCTTGCTCAGGCCAGGGCCCTCGGCCGAGACGCAGGCGACGGAGGTGCACGTGTCGGACAGCGCCGCCCACACCTCTCCACTACGGGGCGCGATGACCAGGTCGAGGAAGTCGAACATGCCGGCGCACCGGCCCAAGCACGGGCCGCGGTGGACCGGGTCCTTCACGGGGTTCGCCGTCGCCGAGTGGAAGGTCGGGCGCCCGGCCAAGGCGTCTGTCGTGACCGTCACGTAGTAGTTCCACGGCCGCGCGGCTGAGGTCTGGCGGTCCGTCGTACCGGGGAACGAAATCGCGATGTGGCCGGGGTCGGAGGCGTCGATGCTCGGGAAGTTGACCGCCGCGACGCCAGGCGGCGCGATGAGCAACGCCGGGCCCCAGCTGCGGCCGTGGTCGCGAGAGACCGCAAGGTACGGCAGCAGGTCGTCCTTGCCGATCCAGGTGTAGTAGAGGTTTCCCTTGGAGTCGGAGGCAACCGCCGTTTGGGAGCTCGCCGTCAGCATGCGGTTGACGAGCACCTGGCGCCAGTTCGCGCCCCCGTCCTCGGAGATCGCCAGCATCGGCCGGCTGCAGTGGCCCTTGGGCAGCATGAGGCGCCCGGTCGGGTCGGTCGCGATGTGCCCGTGGAGACCGCCACAGAGACCGCTGGCCCCGCCATTGGCATCGGTCGGCTGCTCGTACCCGACGAACGCAGGCTGGCCCGTGGGCGTGAAGACCGTCCCGCCGTCGAGGCTGCGTGCGCACTGCGCATCGCCGACCTTGTTGACGCAGTAGTAGACGATCTTCGGATAGCCGGTGGTTGTTAGCCCCGCGATCGGATGCCCCGTGACCAGCGTCTGGTGGTCATCGACCGGCGCCTCGCAGGCGAGCGGGTTGCCACGCGACCAGGTCTTGCCACCGTCATCAGTCCACTGCAGGTAGGAGCACCCCACAGTCAGGTCGTCGTTGTAGACCCGCCCGGTGTCCGGGTCGACGAACAGGTAGGGGTCCAGCGTGGTCGGCGGGGTTGGCTGCCCCGCGACCAGCGCACTCACGTTGTGCCAGCTGGCGTTGCCGTCGGTGGAGGAGTAGATCAGGGTCCGCGGGGTCGCCGGCGACAGCCCGTCGAAGTCGGACGCGGTGATGAACGCCCGCCCGTCCGGCATCACGCCGATCGTGGGCTCAGACGCCTTGCGGCCGATCTTCGTCGCGCTGAGCACGAGCGGGTTCGTGTCACGGACTGGTCGCGTGCTGGGCAGCTTCGTCGGCGGCGCAGTGGCACCGGTGGGCAGCTCGACGTACGACGGGGAACTGGCACTGCCGTAGTGCGCCGTCAGCCCCTGGCCAGTGTCGACGTAGCGCGGCGAGCCCTGCAGTCGCAGGGTGCTGCCGACCACGCCGTTGACCTCGAAGCTCACGCTGTAGGGGTGCGGCTGCGCGTCGCCGATGGGGACGCCCGTATCGATCTTGGCGAGCTCCTTCTCCTTCGACGTGCCCGGGTCCGCCCACAGGCGCAGGATCAGGTTGCCGCTGCTCGCGGCGGCACTCGGGGTCGACCAGTACCAGTTGACGGTCACCCGGCCCTTGATCCGTCCGCGATAGGGCGCGGTCCAGAACGCCGAGGACTTGTCCTGCGACCCGGCCGTCGCGAGCCCGACCACCGGGCTGGTCTGCTGCGTGATGTCCGACGTACCGCTGGGCTTGGTCTTGCTGAACGTCGCCGACGGGGTGGACGCCAGCTTGTTCTGCTCGTCGCTGGCCGTGCCGGAAAGGTAATACCGCACCACGGGTACGACGGGTGGCGTCGGCTTGACGTAGGCGACGGCTTGGTAGGCCTGCACGAGCCCGCCCTTCACGGCGGGCACCCGCGCTGCGGCCTCGGTGCCGGGGGCGAGGGCGGCGGCGAGGGTCCCGAAGGCGGCGAAGGCACCCAGGAGCAGCAGACGAGGGGGGCGCGATGTCATGCGCAGTGCTTCGACACCGCCTCTGCATCCCCTGCCCGGGCCGGGCCAGGTCAGTGGATGTCGAACGTGGACGCGGATCATTGTGGCGAAGGGGACGAACTGCAGAACCCCTCGGCCCGTTGCCCTTGTGTCCCGACCGAACCTGCCGACAGGGAGCACATGGGACTGTCCTCTTCCACCCAGGTAGACGCCTGGCTGGCGCGCTTCGGCGAGGACATCCCGGCGTTCGCCCACATCCTGAGAGACGCGGTCGCCAGCAGCTCCGCCGGGCCGCTGAAGGAGGCGGCGCAGGCGCTCGGGGTCCTGCGCGCCCAGCAGGGGCACGCGGTCGCCGGCCTGACCGAGGACCTGCTCGCGCTGCGGTCGGTCGGAACCCAGGACCTGGTCGATGCGGCCCTTCAGCTGGCGATCTCGGCGTACGTCGACGAGCTCACCGCCGTGCTCACCTCGCGCGCCACCCGCGACCCGCTGACGGGGCTGCCGAATCGCGCCGCCTTCGACGAGGCGCTCGCCCACGAGCTGGCCGGCGTCACCCGGGGCCCCGGGCCCTCCCTGCTGCTCGTGGACCTGGACAAGTTCAAGCTCGTCAACGACTCCGACGGCCACCTCGCCGGAGACGACGTGCTCGTGGCGGTCGCGGCCGTCCTCCTCGAGCACGTACGGCCGTCTGACGTCACGTGTCGCCTCGGCGGTGACGAGTTCGCGATCGTGCTGCCCCGCACCGGACCGGCTCGTGCCCTGCAGGTGGCAGGGCGGGTGCTCGCCGCCTCCCGCAAGGCTCCCGGGCTGTCGAGCACCAGCGCCCGGGTCACCCTCAGCATCGGCGTCGGCTGGCTGCCGGCGCCGACCAGCGCCGTCGACCTCGTGGGGCTCGCTGACACAGCGCTCTACGCCGTCAAGGCCGCCGGCGGCGACGGCGTGCGCGCCGGCGAGCTGGCATGACGGGACTGCGTCAGCTCGCCTCCTGCGACGCGGTGTTGTCACGTCGTTCCCGGTACGGCGATCGGGGAGCCGCTACGCGCCTGGCCGCCCGCCACCTGGAACGAGTCAGCGAGCTCGCCGTTGTCGTCGGCGGTCCTGATCACTCAGAATCCCTTGCACGACAGGCCTTTGCACTCGCCCTCCGCGGTCGGCGCCCTTTCGAGGACGCCCTGGTCGCCGCCTTCGCCCGGTTGACCCCGACCACCGCGGACCCCCTTGCGGCACGCGGCCGACTGCTGGTGCTGCTCGTGGAGCTCGAGGGTCGGTCACTATCCGAGGCTGCCGTGCTCGTGGGCCTGGACCCGGAGCAGGTGCGGGCCTGTCTCCCCGGGGCACGCTCCGCCACGGGCCTGGTCGATCTCCCTCGGCGCTGCCGCGGCTGGGGGCTGGTGTCGCGACGCGGACTGACCGACGCCGAGCGCCAAGCCGGCCAGGACCACCTCACGCTGTGTCGTCGGTGCCGCGAGCGCTTGGCCTCCCTCGACCGCACCCGGGCCCAGCTCCTCGGCGGCTCGGCTGGCCTCGCCGGTGGGCTGGCCGTCACTGCGCTCTCAGCAACCGGGGGCTCCACGAGCATCGCCGCCGCAACCGGCAGCGTCATCGGCTCCAAGGTCGCAGCAGGACTGGTGGCGGCCGCCGGCGCGATCGTGCTCGCCGCGGGTGGCACCGCCGCCGTCGTGCAGCAACCCCCTCACGACGCACCTGTCAGCCCCCTCCCGGCCGACTCTCTCGAGCGGCAGCCCGCCGTCGGACCGGTGTGCGCGACCTGCTCGCCGCGACCGTCACCGACAGCCACGCTGCTGCCGCGCCTGCCCAGCGCGGTCCCGACTGTGCCCGGACTTCCGGTGCCCACTGCCAGCCTGTCCGCCGTCCCCTTGCCGGGGGTTCCGCTTCCCGGCGTACCGCTGCCGGCGTTGCCCAGCGCCTTACCCCTGCCGAGCCTGCCCGGACTACCCCTGCCGACAGTGCCAAGCCTCCCCTGATCAGCTCCAGGCCAGAGCCGTCGCCGGGTCGGACAGCACACGCCCGATGTCGGCGAGGAACTGCGAGCCGAGCTGGCCGTCGATGTGCCGGTGGTCGAAGGACAGGGCCAACGTCGTGACCTGGCGCACCACCACCTCGCCGTCCACCACCCAGGGCATCGGCCGTACGGCGCCGAACGCCAGGATCGCCGACTCCCCCGGGTTGATGATCGGGGTGCCGGTGTCGACCCCGAACACCCCCACGTTGGTGATGGTGATCGTCCCGTGCTGCATGTCGGCGGGCGACGTCTTGCCTGCCCGTGCAGTCTCCGTGAGGTCCTGCAGCCCCCGCGCCAGCTCGGGCAGCGTGAGCCGGTCGGCGTCTTTGATGTTCGGCACGACGAGCCCGCGGGGGGTGGCGGCCGCGATCCCGAGGTGCACGTAGTCCTTCACCACGATCTCCTCGGGGGTGAAGGTGCTGTTGACCCCCGGGTTGCGTCTCACCGCCAGCAGCAGGGCTTTGGCCACCAGCAGCAGCGGCGTGACCTTGACGTCGGCGAACTCGGGCAGCGTCCGCAGCCGTTGCACCAGCTCCATCGTGGGAGTGATGTCGAGGGTCAGGAACTCCGTCACGTGCGGGGCGGTGAACGCGCTGTCCGCCATGGCCTGTGCCATCACCTTGCGCACGCCCTTGACCGGGATCCGCTCCTCGCGGGTGGCTTCGTCATAGGCCACGCGCGGCAGGGCCTCCGAGGTCGCGCCCTCGACGTCGGCGCGGGTGATGACCCCGCCCTCGCCGGTGCCACTGACGGTCGCGAGGTCGACGCCGAGCTCCTTGGCGAGCCTGCGCACGGGAGGCTTCGCCAGCACGGGCGCCTCCACTGTCGCCTCCATCGGGGCCGACGGCGCCGGCACGTCGACGCGCGGCCGTCGCGTCGCAGTGCCGGCCTTCGGTCCGTACCCGACGAGGGTGGCCGTGCGGCCGCCCGGGCCGACCTCACCGATGAGGGCGCCCTTCTCCGGGCCGAACTCCCCGACGGGCGCCGGCGGCAGGTCCCCCCCTGTCGGGTCGGTGTCGAAGCTGATGAGAACGGTTCCGACGTCGACGGTCTCGCCCTGCTCGTGATGGATCGCCGTGACCACGCCCGCGAAGGGAGACGGCACCTCGACAGCAGCCTTGGCGGTCTCCACCTCGACGATCGGCTGGTTGTGCGTGACCTGTTCGCCGACCTTGACGAACCACTGCAGGATCTCGCCCTCGGTCAAGCCCTCGCCGAGGTCCGGGAGCTTGAAGTCGCGCACCCTGCTCATCAGTAGGCCAGCGAGCGGTCGACGGCGTGCAGCACTCGGTCGAGGTCGGGGAGGTACTCCTCCTCGATCCGCGACGGCGGGTACGGCGTGTCGAAGCCGGTCACGCGCAGCACTGGGGCCTCCATCTCGTAGTACAGGTCCTCGGAAAGTCGCGCCGCGAGCTCAGCACCGAGCCCGACGTTCGATGGCGCCTCGTGCACGACCACCACCCGCTTGGTACGGCGAGCACTGGCCGTGATGGTCTGAAAGTCCAACGGGGACAGCGATCTCAGGTCCACGACCTCGAGCAACCGCCCTTCCTCCGCCGCGGCGGCGGCCGCATCCAGGCAGGTCTTCACCATCGGGCCGTAGGCCAGCAGCGTCAGGTCGCTCCCGGACCGCACCACCTTCGCCTCCCAGAGGGGACCGGCGGTCGCGGTCAGGTCGACCTCGTCCTTCTCCCAGTAGCGGCGCTTGGGCTCGAAGAACACCACGGGGTCGTCGGAGGCGATCGCCTGCTGAATCATGAAGTAGGCATCCGTCGGGTTGGAACAGGCCAGCACCTTCAGCCCTGCGGTGTGGGCGAAGTAGGCCTCCGGCGACTCGCTGTGGTGCTCCACCGCGCCGATGCCGCCGCCGAACGGGATGCGGATCACCACCGGCATCTTCAGGTTGCCCCTGCTTCGCGCATGCATCTTGGCGAGCTGGCTCACGATCTGGTTGTACGCGGGGTAGACGAAGCCGTCGAACTGGATCTCGCAGACCGGGCGGTAGCCCCGCATCGCCAGGCCGATCGCCGTACCGACGATGGCGGACTCCGCCAGTGGCGTGTCCATGACGCGCTCCTCGCCGAAGTCCTTCTGCAGGCCGTCGGTCACTCGGAAGACCCCGCCGAGCTTGCCGACGTCCTCGCCCATCACCAGGACCTTGGGGTCGCGCTCCATGGCCGCGCGCAGCCCCTCGTTGAGCGCCTTCGCGATCGTGAGCTGCGTCATGACCGGAACCCCGCGAGGTAGGTCCCGAGCGCCTCTTTCTGCTCCAGCAGAAGGAGAGTCGTCTCCTCGTAGACGTTCTCGAAGATGTACAGCGGGTCCGGGTCCTGCATCGACAGGCAGCCCTCGCGGATCCGGGCGGCGAGGGCGTCGGCCTCCGCCTCCACCCCCTCGAGGAAGGAAGCGTCAGCCAGCTGCTGCTTGAACAGGAACGACCGCAGCCGCTCGATCGGGTCCTTGAGCTTCCAGGCCTCGAGCTCGGAGGAGAGGCGATAGCGGGTGGGGTCGTCGGAGGTGGTGTGCGCCCCCATCCGATACGTGAAGGCCTCGACGAGGGTCGGACCCTGCCCGGTCCGCGCCGCGTCAAGCGCCGCCCGCGTCACGGCGTAGGAGGCCAGCACGTCGTTCCCGTCGACCCGTACGCCGGGGAAGCCGAAGCCTTCTGCCCTGCGGTACAAGGGGATCCGGCTCTGGTGGTCGGTCGGCGTCGAGATGCCCCATTGGTTGTTCTGGCAGAAGAACACGATGGGCGCGTTGTAGACCGCGGCCCACACGAAGGCCTCGTTGACGTCGCCCTGGCTGGAGGCTCCGTCGCCGAAATACGCGATCACCGCCTCCCCCGTGTCGGCATCGCCGACGGCACCATCCTTGGCGACGCCCATCGCGTAGCCCGTGGCGTGCAGGGTCTGCGAGCCGATGACGATCGTGTAGAGGTTGAAGCGCTTGTCCTGGGGATCCCACCCGCCGTTGCTCACGCCGCGGAACAGCCCGAGCAACTTGAGCGGGTCGACGTCGCGGCACCAGGCAACCCCGTGCTCGCGGTACGTCGGGAACGCGAAGTCCTGGGGTCGCAGGGCCCGCCCGGAGCCGACCTGCGCCGCTTCCTGGCCGAGCAATGCTGCCCAGATGCCCAGCTCCCCCTGGCGTTGAAGGGCGGTCGCCTCGACATCGATCCGGCGTACCAGGACGAGATCTCGGTAGAAGGCGAGGTACTGCTCGTCCGTCAGATCGACGTCGTAGTCGGGGTGGTGCACCCGCTCGCCCTCGGGGGTGAGCAGCTGCACGAGGGGGGTGTCACTGTCAGCACCTGGCACTGGGGCTCCTTGTGGGCGTCCGCTGCGGTCATCCTGACACGCCCTGTGACCTACGTCTCACCCACTTACCCCTCGTGCTTGCCGCTCCCCTTGCCCTTGTTGCGCTCGCCGCGGTCGGCGCCGCGCTCGGACGCCAGGCGACGCTCGTGCGCGCGGTCCTGTTTGCCCTTCTCGGGTGCCGGGCGCACCTCGTGCTCCGCCGGCTCGAGCGGCGTCTCGACGACGGGTGCGGCGTCAGGGGCGACCAGCGGCGGAACAAGCCGGGCTGGCGGGACCGGGGGTTGCGGCTCCTCCGCCCGGATGGCCGCATCCGGCTGCGTGCTGACGGGGATGCGCGACGTCGGCGGGGCCACGCCGACAGGAAGGGCGGCAGGCAGCAGGACGCTGCCCGGGGCGCGGTCGACGACAACGGGCGCCGTCGCAGGGCTCGGGACCAGGGGTGCCGGCGTACGCGCCGCCGGGGGCTGCAGCTGCTGGGTGCCGTGCGACACGAGCAGGCCGGTGCCACCGCTCGCGAGGGCGGCGAGGGCGAACGTCATCACGCCAAGACCCCAACGAGGGGACTTCACGACGCGAAGGGTGGAGTCGGCCACACCAGGCTCCTTCCCTC
>JBKJSN010000050.1:0-37178 GCA_046595815.1 Mycobacteriales bacterium | reverse complement strand
GTCATCTCGCAGTTCGAGGTCGGCGAGTTGCGCGCCGCTCACGAGGAGCAGCAGCGGCTCGAGCGGGACGTCACGTTTGCGCAGCGCCCGGCACACGGCGAAGGCGCCCTCGGCGTTCTGGTCGGCGGCGATGACGGCGCCGGCCCAGCCGTCCTCGGGCTCGAGGCGTTCGACGTCGTGCTCGCCGACGACGGCCTTCCACGGGTAGCCGCCGAAGTCGAGGGCCTGAGCCAACTCCGGGGGTGGAGGGTCGGGGTACAACAAGAGTGGTTCCATAAGTGCCCTCTGTTCCTCCCGGCTCAGACGTTGGGCAGGTAGCGGTCGAGTTCGAACTGGGTGATCTGGCTCTTGTAATCAGACCACTCGGCGCGCTTGTTGCGCAGGAACCATTCGAAGATGTGCTCGCCGAGCGCCTCGGCGACGAGTTCGGAGCTCTCCATGACCCCGAGGGCGTCGGAGAGGGACTGCGGCAATGACCCGATCTTCTCGGCGGCGCGCTCCTCGGGGGTCATCTCGAAGACGTTGGCGGTCGCCTCAGGCGGCAGTTCATAGCCGTCCTCGATGCCGCGCAGGCCGGCCGCGAGCATGACCGAGAACGCGAGGTAGGGGTTGCACGCCGGGTCGGGCGAGCGGTACTCGACGCGTGTCGACGACTGCTTGCCGGCCTTCGTCAGCGGAATGCGGATGAGCGCCGATCGGTTGTTGCGCGCCCATGTGACGAAGGTGGGTGCCTCGTAGCCGACGATCAGACGCTTGTAGGAGTTCACGAGCTGGTTGGTGACCGCGGTGATCTCGGGCGCGTGATGCAACAGGCCGGCGATGAAGCCGCGGCCGACCTTGGACAGGCCGTACTCGTCACCGGGATCATTGAAGGCGTTCGTGTCGCCCTCGAACAGCGACAGGTGGGTGTGCATCGCCGACCCGGGGTGCTCGGCGAACGGCTTGGGCATGAAGGACGCGAAGATGCCCTGCTCGAGGGCGACCTCCTTGATCACGGCCCGGAAGGTCATGATGTTGTCGGCCGTGGACAGGGCGTCGGCGTAGCGCAGGTCGATCTCCTGCTGCCCCGGCGCGACCTCGTGGTGGCTGAACTCCACGGAGATCCCCAGCCGCTCGAGCATCGTGATGGTCGTACGGCGGAAGTCGTGGCTGACGTCGTGCGGGGTCAGGTCGAAGTACCCCCCGGAGTCAACGGGGACAGGGGGCTGGTTCGCGTCCTTCAGCAGGAAGAACTCGATCTCGGGGTGCGTGTAGAACGTGTAGCCGGCATCGGCTGCCTTGCCCAGCGCGCGCCGGAGCACGTGCCGCGGGTCGGCCCAGCTCGGCGTGCCGTCGGGCATCGCGATGTCGCAGAACATCCGGGCCGTGCCAGGGTTCTCCCCTCGCCAGGGGAGAACCTGGAAGGTGGCGGGATCGGGCTTGGCGAGCATGTCGCTCTCCTGGACCCGAGTGAACCCTTCGATCGCCGAGCCGTCGAAGCCGATGCCCTCCGCGAAGGCCCCTTCGAGCTCGGCCGGGGCGATGGCCACCGACTTGAGCGTTCCGAGCACGTCGGTGAACCACAGGCGAACGAAACGGATGTCGCGCTCTTCCAGCGTGCGGAGCACGAACTCCTGCTGCTTATCCATGGAGCCCATCCTTCCAGGCCTCGGTGTCGGCCGTGTTTCGGTGCTCCATCTGGCCTAGTTAGATCATGGCCCTCGATCCAACTGCTGCAAACGGGCGAAAGAGGGAGGAATCACAAGCAAGCGGATACCTCACGCGGTATACAGGACCCCCCGCCAGCGGAGCAGCCAGTGGATACCGAGCCCGACGCACCAGGCACTCCCGAGGCACCATGGCGTGCGTTCCTGTCCAACTGGGGTCCGCGTCTGCTCGTCTGGGGTGTGGTCTACGCCCTCGTCGCGGCTGCAGTCGTGGGCTACTTCGGCGCGCGCCACCTCGTGGAGGAGCAGGAGCGGCGCGCTCTGAACGAGCGAGCGGCCACCATCGAGGCGAGCCTGCGCAGTTCAGAGCAGAGCATTCTCGCGTCGTTCAAGGTCCTGGCCGCCATCGCGTCCACACAGACCCCCGGGGCCTACAAGGTCTTCGACCGGGTGGCGGCGGGCCAGCGAGCCACTGCGAGCGCCGTGGGTGCGGCACGAGTGGTGGACGGCCGCTACATCGTCGTCGCTGGTGCAGGCTCCGTCCGTCCAGGCGCGCCGCTGTCCGCAGAGCGCCGGGCAACCCTGGCTCGAGCCCGCGTCGCCGACGGCTTTGTGGTGACACTGGAGTACGACCCGCCTCGCCTCGTGCTGGCTCTGTCGGTCGGTGACCTGGTGGTTTTCCAGGAGAACCCGCTGTCAGCCGGGCCGCAAGGGAGCTCTCCTTTCGGGAGCGTCGACGTCGCCCTCTACGCCTCGTTGCAGCCCAGGTCAGAGCGTCTGGTCTTCACCACGGCAGCGCTGCCCTTGCGCGGCGTCCAGACAGCGCGGGCTTTCACGGTCGGCATCGACACGTGGCTGCTGGTTGCTGCGTCAGAGGACCCCCTTGCCGGCACCCTGACGCGGCGGGTCCCGTGGATCGTGCTCGTCAGCGGACTGCTGGCGGCACTGCTCGTCGGTCTGGTTCTCAATACGCTCTCGCGGCGACGGACCTACGCCCTGCGGATGGTGGCGGAGCGGACGAGCGATCTTGAGGACTCGCAGCGGTTCCAAGAGAGGTTGCTGACCTCCGGCCCGATGCTCGTGGCCCGCTCGCGCACCCCGGACCTCGCGATCACCTACATGAGCCCCAACGCCGGTCGGGTCCTGGGCATCAGGGGCGGCGGACAGGCTCTCGACGTCACGCAACGCGACAAGGGAACGCACCCCGATGACCTGCCTGCTCTGCGTCACGCACTGCAGTCCGTGACCTCGGGAGCAGTCGACTCCGCCTCGCTCGAGATGCGGGCACGCATCGGCCGGGACACCTACCGCTGGATGTCGACCAGGATCGTGCCGGAGCGTGACCCCGACACCGGCGAGGTCACGGCGGTCCTGTCCTACGTGCTCGACATCGACGACCGCAAGATGGCCGAGCAGTCGCTACGGGCAGCCCAGGAGGCGGCCGAGTCGGCCAATCAGGCCAAGAGCGATTTCCTGTCCCGTATGAGCCACGAGCTGCGCACCCCGATGAACGCCGTGCTCGGCTTCGGACAGTTGCTCGAACTCGACGAGCTGACCCCGAGCCAACGGGAGTCCATCGGTTTCATCCTCAGCGCGGGCCGCCACTTGCTGCTGCTCATTGACGATGTGCTGGACATCTCCCGGATCGAGGCCGGGACCGTGAGCCTTTCAGCCGAACCCGTCCTGCCGAGCGACGTCATCAGCGGGGCGCTGCAGCTCGTCCAGCCGATGGCGGACGAGCGTCAGGTGGTCTTGCGCTTCGACCCGCCGCGCGACGAGCCGCACATGCTGGCAGACCACCATCGGCTCAACCAGATCCTGCTGAACCTGCTGTCCAACGCGATCAAGTACAACGTGCAGGGCGGCCGGGTAACCGTCTCGCTGAAGGCCATCGACGAGGATCGCGTGCGCATCGACGTCGCCGACACGGGCCCTGGCATCCCCCGCGAGCACCGCAACCTGCTGTTCAGGCCGTTCGAACGCCTTGGCGCCGAGAAGAGCCAGGTCGAGGGCACAGGCATCGGACTGGCTCTTTCCCGCCAGCTGGCCGAAGCGATGGGCGGTCACCTCACCCTCGTGGACTCGGTCGGCGGCAGCATCTTCTCGGTGGAGCTACCGCGTTGCGAACCGATCCTGACCCCGACCGACACCGAAGAACTACCAGCCGAGAGGAACTTCCCCATGCCCACCCTGTCCCGTGCATGCGTCCTCCAGATCGAGGACAACCCCTCCAACGTGCGCCTGATGGAGCGCCTGTTGGAGGACCGAAAGGACATCGAGTTGCTCGTAGCACCGCTGGGGCGGCTCGGCATCGACCTCGCGCGCGAGCACCAGCCCAAGCTCATCCTGCTCGACCTTCACCTGCCCGACCTGCACGGGGAAGAAGTGCTTGCTGAGCTGCTGGCCGACCCGGCCACTGCGGGCATCCCGGTCGTCGTGGTCAGCGCCGACGGGATGCATGGGCAGGAGCGCCGCCTGCGCGAAGCGGGAGCCCACGCCTACCTCACCAAGCCCTTCAACATCGCCGACCTCCTGACCCTCATCGATGCCTCCCTGTCGTTGTCGGCAGCACGCGGCAAGCAGGCCCTGGAGTAACCAGCCCTGGGACGGCGGCGGATACTGACCTGGTGGATACCGACCTGTTCAGGACCATCAACGACCTCGCCAAGGACAGCACCTGGCTGCACGGCAGCGCACGGTTCTATGCCACGACGTTGGGCCCGGCACTTCTCGCGCTGCTGGTCCTCGCCGCGGTCTGGGTGGCGCGCGGCCGATCGCACACCGACCTCGCCAAAGCAGGCTGGGCAGGCCTGGCGCCACTGCTCGCCGTAGCTGTCAACCAGCCGCTGGTGCACGCCTTCAGCCGCGCGCGGCCCTACCACGCGCTGTCCGGCGTCCTGCTCCTGACTCCTCCCAGTGCCGACGCGAGCTTCCCCAGCGACCACGCCACCTTGGCTGGGGCCGTCCTCGCCGCCCTGTGGCTGATGGACCGGCGGCTCGGCGCGCTCGCAACCGTCGTCGGACTGCTACTCGCGGGCTCCCGGGTCTACGTCGGAGCGCACTACCCGGGCGACGTCGTGGCCGGCCTGGCCCTGGGAGCAGCCGTCGCCTTGCTCGGCTGGCGGGTTCTCGGCCGCGTCCTGACCGTCTTCGTCGCTCGTGTCAGGGCAACCAGGTTGGGCGCCGCACTCACGGCATAGGTTTCACGCATGCCACAGCTGCGCGTCGGGCTCGCCCAGATCGACACCACCGTGGGCGACCTCGCCGGCAACAGCGACCTGGTCAGCGCCTACGTCGGCCACGCGGTCAAGGCCGGCTGCCACGCGGTGGTGTTCCCGGAGATGACGCTCACCGGCTACATGCCGGAGGACCTCGTGCTGCGCGCGTCCTTCGTGCAGGCCTCCATCGACGCCACGCAGGCACTGGCTGCCCGACTGGAGGCGGAAGGAGCCGGCGAGATCGCCGTCGTCGTCGGGTTCTGCGACCGCTCGCACCGACCGGCGCCCGCCGTGGGCCGCCCCGCAGGCGAGCCGCAGAACGCAGCCGCCGTCCTGTGGCGGGGCCAGGTCGTGGCGACCTACGCCAAGCACCACCTGCCCAACTACGGCGTTTTCGACGAGTTCCGCTACTTCGTGCGCGGCGACCGGTTCCCCGTCCTGCGCCTGCACGGGGTGGACCTGGGGCTCGTCATCTGCGAAGACCTGTGGCAGGAGGGCGGGCCGATCGCCGTAGCCCGGGAAGCGGGCGTCGGGCTGCTGCTGTGCCCCAACGCCTCGCCGTACGAGCGGTTCAAAGACGACGTGCGCGGGCCGCTGGTCACCCGGCGCGCCCTCGAGGCGGGCGCGGCGATCGCCTACGTCAACCTGGTCGGCGGCCAGGACGAACTCGTGTACGACGGCGACTCGCTCGTCGTCACCGCAGACGGATCGGTGATCAGCCGCGCACCCATGTGGGAGCAGGGCCTCGTCACCGTCGACCTCGACCTGCCGAGGGGATCGAGTGAGCTCGTCGGGGACGTGGACGCCAAGGACGGCACGACGATGCACGTCGACCGGCTCGTCCTCAGCGAGTCGGCGCTGGCTCCCTGGGAGCCGCTCGCGCCCGGCATCGCTCCCCGCCTCAGTGACGAGGCGGAGCTGTGGGGAGCGCTCGTCACCGCAACCCGGGACTACGTAGAGAAGAACGGCTTCCACTCGGTGGTCATCGCGCTGTCCGGCGGCATCGACTCGGCGGTCGTCGCGACGATCGCGTGCGATGCGCTGGGGCCTGACCGGGTGCACGTCGTGGGCATGCCGAGCGCCTGGTCCTCGCGCGGCTCGATCGACGATGCCCGAGAGCTGGCCGAGCTGCAGGGCCTGCACTGGTCGCTGATCTCCATCGCGCCGATGGTCGAGGCCTACTGCACCTCCACCCGCTTGGAGGGGCTGGCGCTGGAGAACCTGCAGGCCCGCGTCCGCGGCACCCTCGTCATGGCGCTGTCCAACCAGCACGGCCACCTCGTCCTGACGACGGGCAACAAGAGCGAGCTGGCCACCGGGTTCTCCACGCTGTACGGCGATTCGGCCGGCGGGTTCGCGCCGATCAAGGACGTCCCGAAGACCCTGGTGTGGGCTCTGGCCCGCTGGCGTAACACGGTGTCCTACGCGATCCCGGTCGCCTCCATCGACAAGCCGCCGTCCGCCGAGCTCGCACCCGGTCAGCTCGACAGCGACCGCCTTCCGCCGTACGACGTGCTGGACGCGCTGCTGGACGCCTACGTCGAGCGCGACCACGGACGGGCCGAGCTCGTCGCCGCAGGCTTCGACCCGGATCTGGTGGACCGAGTCGTGCGGCTGGTCGACCTCGCGGAGTACAAGCGGCGGCAGTACCCCCCAGGGCCGAAGGTCACCTCGCGCGCCTTCGGCCGCGACCGGCGCCTGCCCATCACGAGCCGCTGGCGCGAGCGCTGATCCCACCGGCGTGACGCGGACCACAGCGACTCCCGGGCCGATTGGTGGCACCCTTGATGCCAGTCCCGGGACACCTGCCTGGAGACCACCTCGGAGGACCCCCATGTCTGACGCCCTCACCACCTTGTACGGCGGCATCACCTCCCGCCGGGTGACCACCCGTGACCTGCAGCTCGCCAAGGACAAGGGCGAGAAGTGGGCGATGCTCACCAGCTACGACATGCTCACGGCACAGCTGTTCGACGAGGTCGGCATCCCCGTGCTGCTCGTCGGCGACAGCGCCGGCAACAACGTCCTGGGCTATGAGAACACCGTCCCGGTGACCATGGAGGACCTGCTCCCCCTGGTGCGCGCGGTGGCCCGCTCCACCAGCCGCCCGCTGGTGGTCGCCGACATGCCCTTCGGCTCCTACCAGGAGTCCCCCGCCCAGGCGCTGCACAACGCGGTGCGCTTCCTGCAGGTCGGCGCGCAGGCCGTCAAGCTCGAGGGCGGTCGGCGGGTGCTCCCCCAGGTCGAGCTGCTCGTGGAGTCCGGCGTACCCGTGATGGGGCACCTAGGGCTCACCCCCCAGAGCGTGAACACCCTCGGCGGCTACCGCGTGCAGGGACGCGGTGACGACGGCGACCGGCTGCTCGAGGACGCCCTCGCCATGCAGTCGGCCGGGGCCTTCGCGATCGTGCTCGAGGTCGTGCCCGCCGACCTTGCCGAGCGGGTCTCGAAGGAGCTCATCATCCCGACCATCGGCATCGGCGCAGGTGCCGGGACCGACGCGCAGGTCCTCGTGTGGACGGACATGGCCGGCCTCACCCCCGGACCCGGGCCGAAGTTCCTCAAGAAGTACGCCGATCTCCGCACGATCTTGGGCGAGGCGGCTCAGGCGTTCGCCGACGAGGTCCGCAGCGGCTCCTACCCGACGGTGGAGAACTCCTACACCTGAGAGGTCGACGGCCCCGGGCCGCGCTGGCAGCGCGGGCACCAGTAGGTCAGCCGCTGCCGCGGCGGATCGCCCTGCTCGGCAAGGAGCACCCGCGACCCGCAGCGGTGGCATGGGCGGCCCGCGCGTTCGAAGACCCAGTGCTTCTCGTCGTACCGGCGCGAGCCTGTCGTGCTCTGCTGCCAGCTGCCGCGGTTGGCCCGCATAAGGCTCACACAGCGACGTACGACCTCAGCCAGGTCGACGTCGGCCACCGGCGTCCACGGGGTGACGCCCTCAAGGAACAACGCCTCCATCCGGTAGAGGTTTCCGACACCGGCGAGGTGGCGCTGCTCCAGCAGCGCGTTACCGATCTCGGCTGCCGGATCAGCGGCCAGCCGTCGCACGGCCTCGTCCAGGTCGAAGGACGCCTCGTCCATCACATCGGGACCCAGGTGGCCTACGACCGTTGCCTCGTCACGGACGAGTTCCACGACCGGGAGCCGGTAGCCGACCGCGACCGCCTGTTCGTTCGCGAGCACGAGTCGCACCTGGTGATGCGGGCCGCCGGTCCAACGCTGCCCGGGGCGGTAGACGCGCCAGGTCCCGTCCATCCTGAAGTGGGTGTGCAGGGTCCAGCCGGAGTCGAGCCGGGTGAGCAGGTGCTTGCCGCGCGAGACGACCTCGAGCACCGTCTGCCCCACCAGTGACGCGGTCGCGAGCTGGGGGACGCGGAAGTCCGAGCGCGTCAGCGGCCGACCGGCGAGCGCAGCATGCATTTGGCGCGCCGACATCCAGACCGTGTCGCCCTCGGGCACGCCCTCACCCTAGATCGAGCTGCGCCGTCAGCAGCTCGCGGGCCTGGACCAGCGAGGGCCCGTACCACGTGAGGTGCCGCCCGCTGACGCACACCGCCGGCACCTCGAAGCACTCCGGTCCGTCGCTCGACGAGAACGCGTACGGCTCGTCCGGCAGCACCGCCAGGTCGTACGGCGGGAGGCCCGACAGATCGACCTTGGGATACCTCTCCGGATGCTCGGCGAGCACGTTGTCGACGCCGAGCCGCGCGAGCACGTCGCCGGTGAAGGTCCCCGACCCCACCGCCATCCACGGCCGGCGCCAGATGGGGATCAACGCCGTGCGCCGCCGCCCCGCGAAAGGCGGTTCCCAGACGGCCAGAGCCTCATCCAGCCAGGCGGGACGATCCAGGCCGCAGGCGCTCAGCATGCGGTCAAGGGAGGCCAGCGCCTCCGGGACCGTGCGCGGGTAGGTCACCCAGACGGCAAGGCCCGCCTCGCGCAGCGCAGTCAGGTCGGCCTCGCGGTTCTCCTCCGCATTGGCCAGCACTAGGTCGGGGCGCAGGTCCGCGACCTGCTCGACCCGCGGGTTCTTCGTGCCGCGCACCCGCGGGACGTCCAGGTCCGCGGGGTAGGTGCACCAGTCGGTGGCGCCTACCAGCAGGCCGGGTGCCGTCGCGGCCACCGACTCCGTGAGCGAGGGCACGAGGGACACGACCCGGCGCACCGAAGCGGGCACCGGCACGAGTGCGCCGATGTCGTCGTACAGGGCCCTAGACGTCGGTGACCCGCAGCCCTGCGTGGCAGGTGTAGCGCCGGTTGACCGAGATCAGGTTGGCGGTGAGCGCCTCGACCTGGTGGGCGTTGCGGAGCCGACCGGCGAACACGCCGCGCATCCCGGGGATCCGGGCGATGAGCTCTTGCACCAGGTCTGTCGCTTCGCGGTCGTCGCCGAGGACCAGGATGTCGGTCTCGATCTTCTCGACCGCCTCGTCCAGCAGGAGCACGGCACTCACGTGGTGGAAGGCACCGACGACCTTGCTCTCCGGAAGCACAGCGGCGGCCTGCTGGGCTGCGCTGCCCTCCTCGACGGTCAGGGCGAAGGCACCCTGCTTGTCGAAGCCGAGCGGGTTGACGCAGTCGATCACCACCTTGCCGGCGAGCGCCGGTGCGAGCTCGGCCAGGAGCTCCTTGTGGCCGTCCCAGGGGACGGCCACGATCACGACGTCCGCCTGAGCGGCCGCGTCGGCGTTGCTGGCGCCGGAGACGGTGCCTGGCAGCTCTGCGGCGGCCTCTGAGGCCCGCTCGGCGGAGCGTGAGCCGAGGATCACCTGCTGGCCCGCCAAGGCGAAGCGGCGGGCGAGCCCACGGCCCTGCTCCCCTGTGCCGCCGAGGACCGCAAGGACCAGTGTGGAGACGTCGCTCATGGGGCAGCAGTCTGGCAGCCTCCGTTCTCGGCGGTCGCACCGGTCCGCGGTCAGGAAGCTGACAGCAAACCGGGGCAGGAGTTGTCCGGGAAGTGTCGAAACGGACAGACAACACGACGATGTCACTCGGAGGCAGGCATGAGCAGCGGAGAGGGCACCCCGGCTCGCCGGTTGCGCCTCGTGCCGCCGCGCCCCCGGCCCCAGTCGCAGGAACCTCCCCGGGTCGAGGCCCTCGACGCCTTGCTCCGTGAGGTCGACGATCTTCGTCTGACGCTCGAAACCGACCTCACCCTCGCCGCCTCAGCGGTGGAGTCCGGACACACCGAGCTGGCCGCCGACATCCTCGGTGGCGACCGCGCTGCGCTGCACGCGTTCGAGGGGCATGCACTCGACCACCTCGCCGAGCTCGAGGCAGCCCCGCGCCGCCAGCGGCTCTGGGCCCAGGTGCACGCTGCCCCCATCGTCGCCGCGGCCGCCCTCGTCGGCGTGCTCGTCGGCGTGGTCCCGCAGGCCCTCGGTCCGCGCACCGACGGCTCCGCCACCCAGACCGTGGCGGCGAGCAGCCTGCAGCGCCTGCAGGAGTTCGCCGAGACCGGGGACGCCGGCCAGGTCCGCGAGGCCTCCGCCCAGCTGCACCGCGACCTCGCCGGGGTCCTCGCCAACGCCAAGTCCGACCCGGTGGCCGCCCAGACCGCCCTGTTGCTGCTGACCTACGAGCAGTCCGCGATCGTGCACAGCGGCGACAGCGGCGCGCTCGCGGACGTCCTGCGCAACTCCCAGGCCCTGGCCGCAGCCATCGTGGCGGCCCTCCCCCGCGCAGATCGCCCGGCCGCTCCCCGCCTGGTCACGGTGGCCCCGATAGCGAGCTCCTCACCCGCGCCCAAGGCCAGCACGAAGGCCAGCGCGAGTGCCAGCCCGTCGGCCTCGCCGAAGCCGACCGCAAGCCCGACGCCGAGCGCCAGCGCCAGCCCGCGGCCCACGTCGTCCTCCACCCCGAACTCCAACCCGCTGCCCAGCCCGCCGGCCGCGCCCTAACCCTCAGGCCAGGCGGAACCGCACGCTCCGGCTGGCCGGGTCGGCGCTCTCCACGACGACTCGCACGCGGGCGCCGAGCTGCGGGGGCGCACCTTCGAGCGTCGCGCGTACGGCGGGATCAGCCAGCTGAACCGTGCCTCCGTGGGAGTTCGCGGCCACCACGACCGCGTCGAAGGCCTCCCCCACGCGGTGCTGCAGCACGCAGGCCTCGGCCAGATCCACCACCGCGCGCTCGAGCGCGCTGGACCGCCGATCAGCCTCGGCCATCTCGGCGGGGAGCGTGGGCAGGGCACGCCGCACCCAGTCCGGCACCTGCGTCCCCGCACAGAGCGCCAGGCAGAGCTCCCCGACGTACCTGTCGACCAGGCGGCGAAGCGGAGCAGTGCAGTGGGTGTACGGCGCGGCGAGAGCCGAGTGCGTCGTCACCGCAGGCGGTCCGCCGTCGAAGGCGGTGTAGCCGGCGCCGCGCAGCAGTCGCGTCGCCAGCGTCAGCAGGGCTGCGTTGCGGGGCAACGTGGGGTCCAGGCCGCTGAGAACCTCGCCGTACGGCGCGTGCTCGGGCCACGGGACCTCCAAGGCGAGCGCGCTGCGACGCAGGCTCTGCACGCTGGCGTCGTCGGGCGGTGGCAGCGTGCGCAGGATCCCGATCCCCCCGCGGAGCATCAGGTCGGCAGCGGCCATTCCGGTGAGCAGGCTGATGGAGGCGTTCCACTGCTCGGCGGGCAGCGGCGCTCGGTAGGTCAGGTGCCCTTCGGCGTCGACGACCTGTTCTGGGGTGGGCAGGTCGACGGCGTTGCGCAACCGGGCCTGCTGCTGGCGCAGGGTGCCGATCTGCTGCAACAGCTGCAGATCAGCAGTGGCGGTCCCCGCGTCGAGGTCGCGCTGCACCGTCGCGTAGTCGAGTCTGCGCCGGCTGCGGACCAGGGCCCGCTCGACGTGCGTGCCGGTCAGGGCGCCGGCGCCGTCGAGCTCGAGGTCCCAGACGAGCGCCGGGCGCACCTGGTCGGACAGCAGGCTGGCCGCGCCCTCGCTGAGCACTGTCGGGTGCAAGGGGGTACGGCGATCAGGGGCGTAGAGCGTGACCCCCCGCCGGTGCGCCTCGCGATCGATCGCTCCGCCGGGCCGCACGAAGGCGGCGACGTCCGCGATGGCGTACCGGACGCGGTAGCCGCTGTCCGTGCGGCTCAAGGCCATCGCCTGGTCGAGGTCGACGGAGCCGACGGGGTCGATCGTCAGGAACGGCAGGTCGGTGAGGTCGCGCTCGGGCAACTCTGGGACGACCGTACGCGCCTCCTGCTCGACCTCAGCAGGGAATCCCTCGGGCAGCTGCAGCTCGGAGTGCAGTGCGCCCCAGGCGTGAACCGACGGCGGCAGGACGAGGCGGGGGCTCGGCACGGTTCGACCCTATGCGGCCAGGGCTTTGCGCTGGGCGTCGGTCAGGGCCACGCTCGCACCCTGGGCGTAGTCGAAGGCGACCAGCACGACCTCGGCCTGGGCTGCGAGCTCGCCGCCCTGACGGACGTCCAGGCGCAGCCGGAACGACGTGGTGCCCAAGTACAGCACCGTGACGTCGATCCGCAACTCCCCCGCGCTGACCTCGCGCCGGTAGTCGACCTCCACCCGAGGGCAGATGATCTCGACGCCGAAGCCCCCGAGATCGGCCAGGAACGCCATCCACGCCTGCCCGCACCTGCCCAGGATCTTGTCGAAGGTCAGGTGCGCCCCGCGCCCCGGTGCGGTCGGGTCGAGGGTTCCTCCGATGACCGAGACGTCCTCGGGCAGGACCTCGGTGACGTGCGTGAACACTCAGTCCACGACAGGGAGGTAGACGCGGGCGCCCTCGTCGAGGAACTCCTGCGACTTCTCCTTCATGCCGAGCTCCAGAGCCTCGACCTCACCGACGCCGTGCTCGGCGGCGTACTTGCGCACGTCCTGGCTGATGCGCATGGAGCAGAAGTGCGGACCGCACATCGAGCAGAAGTGCGCGGTCTTCGCGGCGCCGGCCGGGAGGGTCTCGTCGTGGTAGTCGCGCGCGGTGGTCGGGTCGAGGGAGAGGTTGAACTGGTCCTCCCACCGGAACTCAAAGCGCGCGTCCGACAACGCGTCGTCCCAGGCCTGCGCACCTGGGTGGCCCTTGGCGAGATCGGCTGCGTGCGCTGCGATCTTGTAGGCGATCACGCCGTCCTTGACGTCGTCCCTGTCGGGCAGACCGAGGTGCTCCTTGGGCGTGACGTAGCAGAGCATCGCCGTGCCGTACCAGCCGATCATCGCCGCGCCGATGGCGGAGGTGATGTGGTCGTAGCCAGGCGCGATGTCGGTCGTCAGCGGGCCCAGGGTGTAGAACGGCGCCTCGTGGCAGAGCTCGAGCTGGAGCTCCATGTTCTCCTTGATCTTGTGCATCGGCACGTGGCCGGGACCCTCGACCATGACCTGTACGTCGTACTCCCAGGCGATCTTGGTGAGCTCGCCCAGAGTGCGCAGCTCGGCGAACTGGGCCTCGTCGTTGGCGTCGGCGATGGATCCGGGGCGCAGGCCGTCCCCGAGGGAGAAGGTCACGTCGTACTGCGTCATGAGCTCGCAGATGTCGCGGAAGTGGGTGTAGAGGAAGTTCTCCTGGTGGTGGGCCAGGCACCACGCGGCCATGATCGAGCCGCCGCGACTGACGATCCCGGTCTTGCGGCTCGCGGCCAGCGGGACGTAGCGCAACAGCACGCCGGCGTGCACGGTGATGTAGTCGACGCCCTGCTCGAACTGCTCGACGAGGGTGTCGCGGTAGACCTCCCAGGTGAGGTCCTCGGCCTTGCCGTTGACCTTCTCCAGTGCCTGGTAGATCGGGACGGTGCCGATGGGGACCGCGCTGTTGCGGATGATCCACTCGCGCGTCGTGTGGATGTTGCGGCCGGTGCTCAGGTCCATGACCGTGTCGGCCCCCCAGCGGGTCGCCCAGGTCATCTTCTCGACCTCCTCCTCGATGGAGGAGGCGACGGCGCTGTTGCCGATGTTGGCGTTGATCTTGACCAGGAAGCCGCGGCCGATCGCCATCGGCTCGGACTCGGGGTGGTTCACATTGAGGGGGATGACCGCGCGACCGCGGGCGACCTCGTCGCGGACGAACTCCGGGCTCATCCCCTCGCGAACGGCGACGAACTCCATCTCGGGCGTGACGATGCCCTGCTTGGCGTAGGCCATCTGCGTGGCCGTGACCCCGGCCTTGGCCTTGCGCGGCCTGGTCTGCTGGGCGAACACCGAGTCCAGGTTGCGGTGGTCGTGGGCCTTCAGGCCGTTGTCGACCGGCTGCACCTCACGACCGTCGTACTCCTCGGTGTCTTCGCGCTCGGCGATCCACGCGCTGCGCAGCTTGGGCAGTCCGAGGCGGATGTCGGTGCGCTTGCTGGTGTCGGTGTACGGCCCGCTGGTGTCGTAGAGCACCACGCTGTCGCCGGTGCTCAGCACGACCTCACGCATGGGGACCTGCAGGTCGGGTCGGCTGCCCTGCAGGTAGGTCTTGCGGCTTCCCGGGAAGGCGGTGCCGATGGTGGTCTCATCCGTTGCCGTCATGGAGACGGTTCCTCCCTACGCCGGGGCGAGCCGGATCAGGTGCGAACGGTCAGCGGCCGGTCCTGCCGCCCTCTCAGCGTCGGGTCGCGACGCTCCCGCGGGTCGCCCTCACCGTAGTCGACGGGCGCGCAGCACCACGTCATCGACATGGTGGGCGCCGGCTCCGCCCTCGGGTGCGACGCGCGGGCGCTGCTCGTTGAGCTCCACTTCCCAGTCCTCATCGAACACCGCAGCGACCATGGCGGGCCAGACCAGGTCGGCCGGGTCGCAGCCGCCCTCGTGCATCTCCCGGGTCTCCACCCCGGCGTGATGGACCACCAGCAGCACGCCTCCGGGCGCCACCGCCGAAAGCAGCGCTCGTTCCGCGGCGGCGTCGTCGGTGCGCTGCAAGACGGGGTACTGCGCGGAGACCAGGTCGAAGGTCCCCGCCTGGAGCCCTGCCTCCGCGAGTCCCGCGTGCACCCAGCGGATCGCCACCCCCGCGTCCTGTGCATGCCCCGCCGCGCGCTGCAAGGCCACCGCCGAGACCTCGACCCCGGTCACGTCCCAGCCCTGCCTGGAGAGCCAGATCGCGTCGGCTCCCTCGCCGCAACCGACGTCGAGGGCCCGACCGGCAGGCAGTTCCGCGACCTCGGCCACGAGCGCGCCATTGGGTCGGCCGCTCCACATCTGCTCCCGCTCGGCGTAGCGCCGGTCCCACTCGGCCTGCACCGCGGGGTCTCCGAGATAGGTACCCAGGTTCACGGGAGAAGCGGATGCAGGGTCAGTGGGCATGGACCCATCGTCGTCCATGCCGCAGCGCGACCGTCTGGGGGTGCGGGGTTGTGGGAGGAGCGCCAAAACTTGGGTCGGCGTCGTTCGACACAGCGACCCGTGGGTACTGCCTGATCATGACCAGGCTCCGCACGGTCTCAGCCAGGGACCCCGGCTGGCGACGCGTGCGCAGCGGGCGCGGCTTCCGCTACCTCGACGAGCACGGCACGGCCCCACCTGATGGGCACCGGGAACGGATCCGCGCCCTCGCCATCCCACCCGCTTGGAAGGACGTGTGGATCTGCCCCCACGAACGTGGCCACCTGCAGGCGGTGGGAACGGACGACGCGGGGCGACGGCAGTACCTCCACCACCCCGCGTGGCGGGTTGCCCGGGACGCGGAGAAGTTCGACCGGGTGCTCACCATGGCCGCCAAGCTCCCCGCCGTACGGCGAGAGGTCAGGCGTCGGCTCGAGGTGCCCGGGACGGACCCTGAGCAGGTCCTCGCCGGTGCCGTCCGGCTGGTCGACCTCGGCTGCTTCCGGCTGGGCTCCGATGTCGCCGCGGCGGAGCACAGCAGCTACGGGCTGACCACGCTGCAGGCCCGCCACGTGCGGTGGGTCGATGCTGGCGTGATGTTCTGCTTCGTGGGCAAGGCCGGCGTCGAGCACGAGGTCCGCGTGCAGGACGAACAGGTCTGCGCCCTGGTCGATGCCCTCACCCGTAGCCGCCGAGGCTCGGCTCGGCTGCTCGCGGCCTCGGTCGGCCGGCGCTGGGTCCCCCTTGGGCCCACGGCAGTCAACGACCACCTGCGCGAGCTGTTCCACCTCGAGGTGACCGCGAAGGACATGCGCACCTGGCACGGCACCGTGACCGCCGCAGCCGCGCTCGCGACCTGCCGCCCCGCCACCTCTGCCGCGGGTCGGCTGCGTCAAGTACGCGCGGCGATGGAACTCACGGCGCAGCGGCTCGGCAACACGCCGGCGGTCGCCCGCTCGTCCTACGTCGACCCGCGGGTGATCGAGCTGTTCGAGCAGGGCCGCACCGTCAAGGACGTGCTGCCCGACCTGCCTCGCGATCCGGTCAAGGCTCAGGACCGCCTCGACCGTGCGGTGGTCCAACTCCTCAGCAGCTGACCCCGCTCCCCTTGCGTCATCACCTCCGCGCTCGGTGGTGGGGGCACTTGTGATGACGTTAGGGGGAGTTACAAGATCAGAACAGCACCTGCGTGGTCAGCAGCCCGCTCGCCCTACCCCGCCCTGACAGCACCCGCAGGAACTCGATGGCATCGCACTCAATCTGCTCGCCGCCCGTGCCGGATGACCAACGACCTCCGGCAGGCCCGGTGAGGGCCAGCTCGAACGCCGACGCGTGCAGCGACGCCCACTCGGCCACGACATCGGCCACGAGCCTGCCCTCGTGGTCTGCGGTCACCTGGAGCGGACGGTTCGTCGCGTCGCAGATGTCGACCCGGTGCATGAGGTGGTCGCGGTTGATGACCCTGTCGAACAGGTACCCCAGCCCCACCTTGGCGTCGTTGGTCGGGACCTTCACCAGCGAGCGCAACGGCTGAGGGAAGCGCCTACGGTGCCGAGCGAAGCGCGGCAGCACTTCGGCGAAGCGCTCGAGGGCCTGCTGCCAGGACCAGTCGTCGTGGGCGCGCTGCGCGGCCTGCATGAACGCATCCAGTGGCGCCAGCCCCTCCCGCTTCTCCAACGCCTTGCCGGCCCGCATCTGGCGGATGCCCTCGATCGGGCTGAGGAACGCCTGCGCACTGACGACCTGATGGATCACCACTTGGCGCACATCCCAGGCCGGACAGGCGGTCTGGACCTCCCACTCCTCCGGCTCCAGGCTGCGGAGCACGGCGAGCTCCCGCGCGATCGCGACCTCGGCGAGGGCGAAGGACTCCGCCCGCGTGATCGGGGGCACCTGCAGGTCGGTCACGACTGCGGTCATCTCCGCCTCCTCTTGGTCGGCATCTTGCTCGGAAGGACGTGTGCCAGGTACATGGAAAGGGCGTCTTCGAGGAGGCGTTCCCAGCGGTCGCCCCCAGGGTCGTTCGCGATCTGCTGGTTCGCCAGACCGCTCACCAGCGCGGTCCACAGGTCCAGGTCCTGCTGCCTCGTCACCCCGAGCGCGGCCGTCCGCGTGCGCAGCCCGTCGTACAGCTCCAGGGCTCTGTCCATGGACTGCTCAGAGGGCACGAAGCCCGGCACGGTACGCAGGAACAGCAGGGTGTAGCGCGCCGGTCGGCTCGTGCAGTAGCTGAGGAACGCGCGCGCTGCCTGCAGGAACTCTGCCCGCGGATCGGGCTGAGCCGGCAGCACCTGCAGCTCCGCGAGCAGCTCGTCATAGGCCTGGCGGAACATGAGGTCGAACAGGTCGTGCTTGGACGACACGTAGGAGTACAGCGACGGCGGCTGCATCGAGACCGCCTTGGCGACGTCCCGCAGCGAGAAGCCGTTGAGCCCGTCCCGGTCAGCCAGGGTCCAGGCCGCCTCGACGATCTCCGCCGTAGCCGCCGCACGCCGTACGGCAATCCGACTGGGCTTCGTTTCTCCTAACACAGTTCGGACTGTGCGCCTCGGCGGAGCAGGTGTCAATCCCCCTGGGGGGTCAGGATGGCTTCCAGTGCCTCGAGCAGCCTCTCGGAGGCTTCCCGCGACCGGACCGCCGTGCGCCAGTGCTCGGCCGTCAGCCCAGGGAACGTGTCACCCCGGCGGACCGCGATCCCCTTGTCCCGCAAGGCTTCTCGCACGTCTGCACGCCCCGGCACGCGACAAAGCAGGTACGGCGCGACACTCCCGTCTGAAACATCGACGCCCAACCCCGCCAGGCCCGCCTCAAGAAAGAGGCGCTCCTGCACGATGTGCTCCGCATCGCGCTCCGCCTGCTTCACCGGGCCACGACCCAGGCACACATCCAGCGCGGCGAGCGCGGGCGTCGACACCGCCCAGAGCGGTTGCGCCTGCTTGAGCGTCGCCACCAGCTCCGGTGCCGCCAGGAGGTAGCCCACCCGGAGACCCGCGAGGGCCCAGGTCTTGGTCAGCGACCGCACGACCACCAGGCCTGGCAACCGCTGGGAAGCAAGCGAGCCTCGCTCCCCCGGAACGGCATCCATGAAGGCCTCGTCGACGACGGTGATCCGTCCCGGCCGGCAGAGCCGGTCCAGCCCCTCGTGCAGGACCCCCGTCGGGTTGGTGGGGTTGCCGGCCACGACGAGGTCCGCATCCTCCGGCACCGCGGTTGGATCCAGCACGTAGGGCGGCTGGAGGACAAGCCGCTCCACCTCATGCCCCGCCGCCCGCAACGCCGCCTCTGGCTCGGTGAATGACGGGTGGATGCAGACCGCCCGCTTCGGACGCAGCGCGCGGGCCAGCAGCACGAAGGCCTCTGCGGCGCCTGCGGTGATGAGCACCTCGTCCGCGTCACGGTCGTGGCGGCGGGCCACGGTCTGGGTCGCGAAGGTCGGGTCGGGGTAGGCGGCCAGCTGCTTCAGCGATCGCTCGAGCCGGCTGAGGAGCCAGGGAGGCGGCGCGTCGCCGCGCACGTTGACGGCCAGGTCGAGCATCCCGGCGTTCACCTCCGCGTCGCCATGGTGACGCAGCGGATCACTGATGGGTGTGCCCATGCCCGTGCTCGTGGTGTCCGTGGTGGTGGGTCGGGTCGTCCGGGTGGTCGTGAGGTGTCTGCGCCAGCCCGAGCTTGCCCTCGAAGCCCGGCAGCAGCACGCGATAGGCACAGGTGTCGCAGTTCATCCTGATGTCGCCGGTGGTCAACTCCTGCCAGCGCTCCAGCACCAGCGCGGCCAGCCTCTCCGACGCCCCGATCACCCCTGCGGCGAGGACCTCGTGGTCCGGATGCTCCGCGGCCCAGGCGGTCGTCTGCGCGACGATCCGGTCAGGGAGCACTCCCGCGAACAGGAAGTACGGCAGCACCACGATGCGCTTGAACCCCAGGCGTTCTGCCCTGTCCAGCCCAGCAGGTACGGCGGGTTGCGCGAGGCTGACGAAGGCGGTCTCCACCGTGCCGAGACCGCGACCTTCGAGCATCAGGCGGGCGACCTTGGCGACCTCGGAGTTGGCGTCGGGATCGGTGGCTCCGCGACCCACGAGCACGACGCCCGTGTCGGCCCACGCCTCACGGTCAACGGCGGCCTCCAGCCGTTCGGTGAGGTCGTCCAGCAGCAGCGGGTGCGGACCGAGTGGGCGGGCATACCGGAACGTCAGGCCTGGGTGTCGGAGGCGCTCGCGCTCCAGGGCCGCAGGGATGTCGCCCTTGCTGTGACCGGCCGCCACGAGCACCAACGGCACCACGTCGATGTTGGTGTGCCCGGCGGCCACCAGCCGGTTGACGGCGTCCTGGATCGGCGGGGACGCCAGCTCCAAAAAGCCCCCCTCCACGTCCACCTCGGTTTGGGACCGGACGCGAGCGACCAGGTCGACGAACCCTGCGACGCCACCGGCGTCGACCGTCCCGTGTCCCACGATCAGCAAGGCGCTCATGGCAGGTCCGTGTAGAGCAGAGCGTTCAGGGCAGCCGCTGCGACGGCAGACCCGCCCTTCTCGCTGACGTTGCTCGCCCCGGGCAAGCCCGAGTCCCTCAGCGCGGCCTTGGACTCGGCCGCACCGACAAAGCCGACGGGTAGGCCGATGATCAGCGCCGGGTCGTACGACCCCTCCAGGAGCTCGAACAGCGCCGTCGGTGCGCACCCGACGACCCAGACCGCCCCGGGCCCGACCTCGGCGAAGGCCAGCCTGATCGCAGCAGCCGAGCGCGTGAGTTCCGGCGTACCCGCGGCCTCTCGCACGCGGCAGATGACCTCGCGCGTGGTGATGCCGGCCGCGACCATCTGCACGTCCGCCACGACGGGAGCACCGGCCCGCAGCGCTTCCCAGCCACGCACGAGCGAGCCTTCGTCCAGCACCAGGTCCCCGACGTAGGACAGGTCCGCGCTGCTGTGCACCACCCGCTCCGTGACGGCCCGGGAAAGGGGCGGCAGGTGCGACAGGTCGACCCGTGACCGCAGGATCTCGAAGGACTCCACCTCGATCGGGTGCACGCTCGCGCGCGTCATGTGAACCACTCCAACTTCTCGCGCAGCCGCACGACTTCACCCACCACGGTGGCGACGGGGGCTTTGAGACCCGCCGCCGCGACGTCCTGCGCCAGGTTCTCCAGAGTGCTGACGACCACGCGCTGATCGGCCGTCGTACCCCGCTCGATGCAGGCAGCCGGGGTCTGCGCAGGCCGGCCGAAGCGGATCAGCCCCTGCGTCAGCACCGACAGCCGATCGTGCCCCATGAGGATCACGAGCGTCCCCGGCCCTGACGCGAGGGCCTGCCAGCGCACCTGGCTCGCAGGGTCCTCGGGGTCCAGATGGCCCGTCACGAAGCACACGTCCTGGGTGTAGCCGCGCGCAGTGACAGGGATCCCGGCGTACGCCGGAGCCGCCACGGCACTGGTCACACCGGGCACAATCTCGAACGAGATGCCCTCTGCCACAAGGGCTTCGGCCTCCTCCGACCCGCGTCCGAAGACGAAGGGGTCACCGCCCTTGAGGCGCACGACCCGCTTGCCGGCTAGCGCGTGCGCGACGAGCTGGGCGTTGATCTCCTCCTGGCGCGGGGCGGTGCCGGTCCAGCTGGTCTTGCCCACGTCCACGACCGCGGCTCCGGTGCGCACGTGGGCGAGGATGGCCGGGTCGACCAGACGGTCGACGAGCACGACATCGGCCTCGGCCAGCCGCTGTGCGCCCTTCAGGGTCAGCAGTCCCGGGTCGCCCGGCCCCGCACCGACAAGCGACACGAAGCCCGTCATGCCACACGCTCGATCGCATCGGCGGGGCAGATCTCGATGCACTCGCCGCAGTCGGTGCAGCGGTCGGCTCGTACGGCGAGCGGCACGCCCACGACGAAGGCGTGCTCCGGGCAGGTCAGCAGGCAAGCGCCGCAAGCGGTGCAAGCGTCGGTGATCAGGTACTCCATCGGTACCCCCGCGGCGTCACGAACCGGCCCGCCACCACGGTGCTCTGCGAGGAGCCGACAGTGACGAGGGAGTACATCCCGACCGTCTCGACGTCGAACTCGGCCAGCGTGGTGAGCAACACCTGCTGACCCTCCCGAGAGGCGTGCGTGACGACGCCAACGGGCGTGCTGGGCGGCCGGTGGGACGACAGGATCGCCAGAGCCTTGGGCAATTGCCAGTCGCGTCCCCGGCTGCGCGGGTTGTAGAAGCTCACGACGATGTCGGCTTCGGCGACCGCTCGCACGCGCGCCTCGATCGCCTCCCACGGCGTGTGCAGGTCGGACAGGCTGATGGACGCGTGGTCGTGTCCGAGCGGCGCGCCGAGCAGCGCCCCGGCAGCTAGGGCTGCGGTCACGCCGGGCACCACCTCGACGTCGATGTCCTCCCCTGCCACTTCGAGCGCGGGAGAGGCCATCGCGTAGACCTGCGCGTCGCCACTTCCCAGCAGTGCCACCGCATGTCCCTGCGCCGCGAGGGCGACGGCGGAGTGTGCGCGCTCCTCCTCCTTGCCCAGTCCGGTCTCGACGAACCGGGTGCCTGGACGGGCCAGGTCGCGGACCTGATCGACGTACTGGTCCAGGCCGACCCACACCGAGCTCGACCGCAGCGCCTCGACGGCACGCGGGGTCAGCAGATCTCGTGCGCCCGGGCCCAGACCCACCACGGACAGTCGACCCCGTGGCCGGATGCGGCTGATCGCAAGGGTCGCCATGGGGCTCTTGGTCTTCTCCACCACAAGGTCCCCGTGCTGCAGAGCCGCCGCCTCCGCCACGCTCGGGGTGCCGACCGCGTCCAGCGGGTGCTGCGAGGGGTTGGGCACGTCGGTCCCCGCCAGCACCTCGGCCGGGTGGGTGATGAGCGGCCAGCCGGTCTTGGCACACAGCCCGACGATCCCGCCTTCATCGGCCTTGGCCTCGACCGTCGCGACGTGCGACACCGACAGCGACGACAGCCCGTGTTCCTTCAACGTCGTGACGACGAGCTCCTCGAGCTCCTCGACCTTGACCCCGCGCGAGGCACCGATCCCGAGGACCAGCGACGGGGGGCGCAGCACCACGTCGGCCTCCACGATGCAGTCCGTCACGGCGAGGACCAACTCGCCGGCGTCCTGCACCGGCAACGGAGGGATCGGATGCACCGGGTCCATGAGCAGTCGCACCGGCTCACCGTCGAGCAACGCCCGGCTGACCCGCGCCACGTCGCCCTCCACCGGCCAGGCCCAGGTGTCGAGCCCCGGCAGGTCGGTCGCGTCGGTCGCGGTCGTCACGACCGCCTCGCAGCCAAGGAGATCAGCGACCTCCCGGGCCAGGTCGTTCGCCCCGCCCCGGTGCCCCCCGACGAGGGCGACCGCGAACCGTCGCCCCTCGTCGACACACACCACACCCGGGTCCGTCGTCTTGTCACAGAGCAGCGGCGCGAGCAGCCGCACGACCGCGCCGGTGGCCAGGAACACCACGAGCGCGTCGCACTCGCTCCACGCCGTCGCGAGCTCTCGCACGTCGTAGCTGCGGGTCTCCCCCAGCACCTCGAGCTCCGCAGCAGCCCTTCGGCCGGAGGCGGTGGTGGTGACGAGGCCGATCACGGATTGTTCCCCCAGAGCACGAAGACAGGGTTGGTGGCTGCGAGGCCGGTGGCCTCGCCCAAGGCACGGAGCCGACTGGCCTGTAGCTGCACACCCTCGACGTGGTACGGCGAGAGCGCGCGCTGCACGTCGGCCACGCGGTCGAGGGTGGCGAGCGCAACCACGACGGTGCGCGGTCCGCGCGCGACGGCTGCGCGCACGATGTCTCCCACGTCGGCGCCGCCCCCACCCACGAAGACGGCATCGGGATCGGGAAGGCCGGTAAGGGCAGCGGGAGCCGTGCCCTGCACCACCTGCACGTCCACACCGAAGGAAGCGACGTTGGCGACCAGGTGGTCGACCGGGCCCTGCTCGACTGCGACGACGGCTGCGCCGAGGCGGGCGCACTCGATGGCGACCGAGCCGCTCCCGGCACCGAGGTCCCAGACCAGGTCGCCGAGGCGAGGCCCGAGACGGGCGAGTACGAGCGCCCGCACCTCGGACTTGGTGACCATCGCGTCGCGGTGGCTGAAAGCCTCCTCGGGCAGTGCCCACTCCCCCGGCTGATCGCGGCCGGCGAGCCAGCGCTTGTCGGGGCTCACTGCCCGTGAGCGGTCTACGACGAGCACGACGTTGGGGTCGGTCCACTGCTCGGTGGCCGCGAACTCCGGCGAGACCCAGCGGCAGCGCTCCTGCGGTGAGCCGATCTGCTCGGCCACGAACAGCTCACGGGAGGTGCCCGTGAGCGCGGCGCCCAGGACCTCGGGTCCAGAGCCTGGACCGGTGAGCACCGCGACCTTGGGGTGGGCCCGGCAGACGTTGAGAGCACGACGGGGATCACGGCCGTGGGCGCTCACCACAAGGGCGTCGTCCCAGGGCAGGCCGGCCCGTCCGAAGGCGAGCTGCACCGACGACAGCGCTGGGTGCACCTGCACCTCGAGGCCGGCCTCGAGGAGGCGACGCAGGGGGCCGAAGAAGCCGGGGTCGCCACTGGCCACGACGACGGCATCGCCGTCCACCGTGGCCAACGCGTCGACGGCCTCACGCATGTCCTTGATGACCAAGCCCGATGACCCTGCCGCCGCAAGGTGGCGCTCGCCACCCACCACCAGAGCAGCGGCATCGACAAGGGCCTGGGCGTCCGGAGCCAGCAGGGTTCCGTCGTACCCGAGGACGGTGATCACGCGGCCACCCACTCAGCGCGGGTGGCGGCCACGATCTGCTTGCCGCTGAAGTCGACCATCGCGACCTCTGCCGTCAGCACACCCTCGGTGAAGCGCTGCAGCACGTCCTTCACCTTGGCGCAGAGCTGGTCACCGGAGGGGCGCAGGACCCCCGCCTGCTCCCAGATCTCGTAGGCGTGGCGGGCGGTGTTCGCCTGCAACACAAGGGAAGCCGTGCCCTCGTCGAGTGCGGCGAGGACATCGAGCGGCACCTTGCTGCGGGTGTAGTGGGTCATCAGCACGCCACCTGCGAGCTTGGTCAGCTTGCCGACCATGCCCACGAAGACGACGTGACGCAGCCCCTCCTCCACGGCCTTGCGCAACGCGGCCCCGGTGAAGTCGCCGACCTCGACGAAGCAGACGTCAGGCAGGTCGGGCAGCATCGTCATGGCGCCCTTCTCGGTGCGACCGCCGGTGCAGAGCACCAGGGTGTCGAGGTCCTGCGCCGCCATCACGCTCACGGCCTGCACCACGGAGGCGCGCCAGGACTCGGTCGAGAAGGGCCGCACGATGCCGGTCGTGCCCAGGATCGAGATCCCGCCCAGGATCCCCAGCCGGGCGTTGGTGGTCTTCTTCGCCCGCTTCTCCCCGTCTGGCACCGAGATGACCACGCGCAGCCCGCGGTCGGTCACCTCACGGACGGCCTGGGTGATCATCTCGCGCGGCACGGGGTTGATGGCCGGGCCACCGACCTCCAGCCCGAGCCCGGGCTTGGTGACGACGCCGACGCCGACACCGCCCTCGAGCACCAGCTCCGGCGCCCAGGAGACCGTCACGGTGAGCTCGGCGCCGTGGGTGACATCCGGGTCGTCACCTGCGTCCTTCACGACGACGGCAGTGGCACGGTCGGCGGTGAACTCGCAGCGCTCCACCGCGAAGGAGACCCGTTGCCCGCTGGGCAGCGCGACATCGACGTCGGTGACCAGCCGTTGGTCGCGCAGGGCGAGGGCGGCAGCCCTTGCTGCGGCCGAGGAGCAGGTGCCGGTGGTCCAGCCCGAGCGCAGCGGGCCCTTGCGGACCTTCGCGGTCCGCGGGAGGTCCGGCTCCCGCAGCTCGCTCATGCCCGGGACGCCTTGAGGGCAGCGCGGGCCTCCGCCGACTCGACCCGCCGGTGCTCGTGGAAGTGGCCGGGGTGGTAAAGGTGCGAGCGGGTGCCGCCCGCACCGAGTGCCGGGCCGACCAGCACGAGCGTGTGCTTGTAGAGCTTGTGCTCCTTGACCTTCGCTGCGAGGTCGCCGAGGCGGCACTCGAAGACCAGCTCGTCAGGCCACGTCGCGGCGTAGGCCACCACACACGGGGTGTCCTCGTCGTACGCCCCGGCGAGGAGCTCTTCCTGCAGGTGCTTGGTTCGCGCCGCCGACAGGAACAGCGCCATCGTGGTGCCGTGCTGGGCGAAGGCCCGCACCGTCTCGCGCGGCGGCATTGGCGTCTTTCCGCCCTCGAGCCGCGTGAGCACGACCGACTGCGCGACCTCAGGGATCGTGAGCTCACGCTGCACCAGCGCGGCCACGGCGCTGAACGCGCTGACGCCGGGAATGACCTCGGTCTCCAGCCCCAGTCGGTGGCACAGCTCCATCTGCTCCTGGGTGCCGCCCCACAGCCCAGGGTCACCCGAGTGCACGCGCGCGATGCGCAGGCCCTCGCGAGCCGCCCGCTCGTAGTGCTCGGTGATGCCCTCCAGCGAGTGCTCCGCAGAGTTGACGACCAGCGCGTCCGGCCGCGCGTGCTGCAGCACGTCCTCGTGGACGAGCGAGGCTGCCCAGATGACGATGTCGGCTTCGGCGATCCGCTGCGCGGCGCGGAGCGTGATGAGGTCGGCCGCGCCGGGACCCGCCCCGACGAAGCTCACGAGGCCCGTCACAGCTTGCTCCCCCTGCCGGTGCGCTTCGCCGGAGCGATCACCGTCGACAGGTACGGCGCGGGCCCGTCCGGCAGGTCGCCGATCTGCTCGTCGGGCAACCCCAGTGCCGCGCCGTAGACCGCCGTGTGGAGCCGGCCCTTCATCGCGAGCACCCGGCGTACCTCCTGGAGGTGTCGTCCGCCCTTGTAGGCGACCACCGTGTCGAAGTGGGTGAGCGCCTCCTCGAAGGCCTCGATCCCGGCGGTCAGCGGGAGCAGGGCGAGCGACTCGGTGCCCTCGCAGAGCACCGTGCCGCTGCGCGCCGCGAGGTCCTGCATGGCGGTGATACCCGGCACGGTGTCGATCTCCACCTCGGGGAGCTGCTCGCGCACGACATCGGCGAGGTAGGTGAAGGTGCTGTAGACGTTCGGGTCGCCGATGGTCGCAAACGCCACGGATCCCTTGTCCTGCAGGGCATCTGCCACAACATCAGCTGCCGCGACCCAGGCCTGCTCGCGCTCTGGTGTGACCCCGCCCCGGTCGTCCAAGGCGAAGACCAGCCGCTCGATGCGGTCGTGGGTGACGTGGGCACGGACGGTGGCCTCCGCGCGCCCGACCTCCTCCAGCGACATGACGGGTACGACGACCAGCGCGGCCTCGTTGAGAACCCGCACCGCCTTCACGGTGACGAGCTCGGGGTCGCCAGGGCCCATGCCGACGCCGGTGAGCCTCATGCCGCCGCCAACGGGCTGGCCGCGTGGCGCACCAGGTTTCGAGCTAGGAGCGGGGCACCCGCCGGATGCAGGTGGACGTAGGACGCCAGGATCGCCTCGCCGGTGGCGAAGCCTTCGAGACTCCCGTCCTCGC
The DNA here is from genome assembly GCA_046595815.1 of Mycobacteriales bacterium. GTDB lineage: Bacteria > Actinomycetota > Actinomycetes > Mycobacteriales > SCTD01 > RYN-111. The sequence continues at coordinate 10,579 of JBKJSN010000050.1, read as the reverse complement.
GTCGCCACGCGGGACGGGGTCCGGCGCCTGGCTCGACCACGGTGCGATGGAACTCATGGCCCATGACGGTGGTCCCGGAGTCCGCAGCGAGCGTGCCGTAGGTGGCCTCGACCTGCAGGTAGCCGAGGGTGAGTCGGTCGGTCATGCGCGCGGACGCCGGGACGTGCCCCACCATCGGCCGACCATCCAGCTGCTCGCACAGCATCAGCAGCCCGGCGCACTCTGCGTAGGTAGCAAAACCTCGACCCACGTGGACGCGGACAGCCTCGAGCAGGCTCTGGTTGGCCGAGAGCTGGTCGACGTAGACCTCGGGGAAGCCGCCAGGGAGCACCAGCCCCCGCGTGCCCTCCGGCAGGGTTTCGTCGCGCAGCGGGTCGAACGCCACGACCTCGGCCCCGTTGGCCTCCAGGCATTCGCGCAGCTCGGCGTACGCGAAGGTGAACGCCGGGCCGCCGGCGACGGCGACGACAGGACGCGTCTGGCTCTCTGGGGAACCATCACCCATTGCTGACCGGGCGCCGATTCCCCGCATCGGTGGTGACCAGGGCTCCGAGACGAGATCCCCTGCGGAGCGGGCGATGGCAAGGATCGCGTCGACGTCGCAGGACCCCTCGACAAGGGCGCCGAGCCGCTCGATGGTGGCGACCGCCTCAGGGGCGCGCTCCGCGACGGGCACCAGTCCGAGGTGCCGGGACGGAGTCTCGACCGCAGCATCACGCCGGATCGCGCCGAGTACGCGAAACCGAGGCTCCAGGGCCTCGCGCAGCACCCGCTCGTGCCGGTCGCTGGCGACCCGGTTGAGGACCACACCCGCCACCCGCACCGCAGGGTCGAAGGAGTCGAAGCCATGCACCAGGGCCGCCACCGACCGCGACTGCGACGAGGCGTCGACCACGAGCACCACAGGAGCGCCCAGGAGGGTGGCCACGTGGGCGGTGGAGCCGACCGCAGTGGCCGCGCGCCCGTCGTACAGGCCCATGACACCTTCGACCACGGCGACGTCAGATCCCCTGGAACCATGAAGGAAAAGTGGCGCGATCAGGTCGGCGCCGCACAGCACCGGGTCGAGGTTGCGGCCCGGACGTCCGGTGGCTAGTGAGTGGTAGCCGGGGTCGATGTAGTCGGGGCCGACCTTGTGCGGCGACACCTGCAGGCCACGGGCGCGCAAGGCCGCCATCAGCCCCGTTGCGACGGTCGTCTTGCCAGCACCGGAGGAGGGCGCGGCGATCACGACGCGCGGGATGCTCACCATGACATCGTTCGCTTCGGCTCTCGTTCGCTCCGCAGGCTCCGCGAACTCGCTTCTACGCTCACCATTCGATCCCCCGCTGGCCCTTCTGGCCGGCGTCCATCGGGTGCTTGACCTTCGTGGTCTGCATGACCAGGTCGGCGGCCTCGATCAGGCTCGGGTGCGCGTCCCTGCCGGTGATGACCACGTGCTGTGTGCCGGGGCGGTCGCGCAGGGTCTGCACGACGTCCTCGACGGACACCCAGCCCCACTTCATGGGGTAGGTGAACTCGTCCAGGACATAGAAGTCGTAGGTCTGGGCGGCGAGGTCGCGCTTGACCTGCTCCCACCCCTCGAGGGCATTGGCCGCGTGGTCCTCATCGGTGCCCGCCTTGCGGGTCCAGGACCAGCCTTCGCCCATCTTGTGCCAGGCGACGGTGCCGCCCTCACTGCTCTCGCCGAGGACCTTCAGCGCGTGCTCCTCGCCGACCTTCCACTTCGCGCTCTTGACGAACTGGAACACCCCGATCGACCAGCCCTGGTTCCAGGCCCGCAGCGCCAGTCCGAAGGCGGCCGTCGACTTGCCCTTCATCTCCCCGGTGTGCACCACGAGGAGCGGGCGGTTGCGCCGCTGCCGGGTGGTGAGCCCGTCGTCCGGTACGGCGGAAGGCTGGCCTTGAGGCATCTCAGGCCGCCTTCGCGATCGAGGTCAGGGCCTCGGCGGACAGCTCGTCCAACCGCAGCACCACGCCGCCCAGGTGCTCGCCCAGGGTGGCGGCCAGGCCGAGTCGCACCGGCCCGCTCTCGCAGTCGACAACCACGAAGGCAGCCTTCCCGGCGAGGTAGCGCGCGGCGAGCTCAGGCGCGGCCCCGCTGGTGTGGCGGCCGTCGGTCACGACGATGACCAGGGGTCGACGGGTGGGGTCGCGCACGGCCTCGACGCCGAGCACCTCCGCCGTACGCAGAAGTCCTGCAGTCAAAGGGGTTCTGCCACCTGTCGGCAGCGACGCAAGACGCAACGCGGCGGCCTCGACGCTGCTCGTGGGGGGCAGCGCCAAGTCGGCGTCGGCGCCACGGAAGGTCACCAGGGCGACCTTGTCGCGTCGCTGGTAGGCGTCGGTGAGCAGGCTCAGCACGGCGCCCTTCACGGCGGTCATCCGGTCGCGCGCCGCCATCGAACCGCTCGCGTCGACGAGGAACAGCACGAGGTTTCCCTCGCGCCCCTCCCGCACGGCCTCGCGCAGGTCGGCCTTCTGCAGCCGCAGGGCAGCACCATCTCGGCCGCGGGCGACCTGGTGCGGCGCGGCCGCACGCAGGGTGGCGGTGAGGTGCAGGTGGGCGAGGTGGCCGCGCGGCGTGCGGGAACCGGTGAGCCGGCCGCCGCCACCCTCGGACCGCGACCGCCGGCCGGCGGCCCCGCCGCGCTGGTTGACCCCTGGGACCGTGAGCTGCAGCGGCTTGAACACCTCCCCCACCCCTTGCGTCCTCACCCCTGCGCCAGGTGAAGGGGCCACTTCTGAGGACGTCCCGGAGGGCTCCGCCTCTTGCGTCCTCACATCAGGGCTTGGAGATGGGGCCACTTCTGAGGACGTTGCGGGGGGTGGGGCGCTGGCGGGGTCGGTGTCGTCCGGGTCGGAGGGGTCGGAGGGGTCGTCGGAGGGGTCCTCGGAAGGGCCTGAGTCGGACGGCTGTTGCGGCGGAACGGCATCGAGAGCCTCATCCAGGCGATCCTCGTCCAGGCCCGGGGCCTCGAAGGGGGTGCGCCGCCGACGGTGCGGAAGCGCGAGCCGGGCTGCGGTGCGCACGTCCTCGGTGGTGACCTCTTCGCGTCCCGCCCAGGCGGCCAGAGCCATCGCGGCCTTGGCCGTGACGAGGTCGGCGCGGAGCCCATCGACGTCGAAGGCCGCACACACCGTCGTGATCTCCTGCAGCGCGTGGTCACCGAGGACCACATGCGGCAGGCGCTCCCGCGCTGCGGCGATCTGCTTGGCCAGATCCGCGTCGTCCGCAGCCCAGGCGGCAGCGAAGCCGGTCGGGTCGGCCTCGTAGGCGAGCCGACGGCGTACGACCTCTGCGCGCTCGAGCGGTTCCCGCGTCGCCCGGACCTCGACCGTGAGCCCGAACCGGTCGAGCAGCTGCGGCCGCAGCTCGCCCTCCTCGGGGTTCATCGTCCCGACGAGCAGGAAGCGCGCGGCGTGCCGGACGGACACGCCCTCGCGCTCGACGTAGGAGGTCCCGAGCGCGGCCGCGTCGAGCAGCAGGTCGACCAGGTGGTCGTGCAGCAGGTTGACCTCGTCGACGTAGAGCACGCCTCGGTGGGCCGCAGCCAGCAGGCCGGGCTCGTACGCCGAGACGCCCGTGGTGAGGGCCCGTTCCAGGTCGAGGGAGCCGACCAGCCGGTCCTCGGAGGCACCCACCGGCAGCTCGACGAGCCTGGCGGCCCGGCTGTCCGGCGTGCCGTGCGCCGCCAGGTCGGGGCAAGTCGGATCGACGGAGGCCGGGTCGCAGGAGAAGCGGCAGCCCTGGACCACGTCGACGGCGGGGAGCAGCGCGGCGAGCGCGCGTACGACGGTCGACTTGGCGGTGCCCTTCTCGCCGCGCACGAGCACGCCGCCCACTGCGGGTGACACCGCGTTGACGATGAGAGCTAGGCGCAGGTCATCGAGCCCGACGACAGCGCTGAAGGGGTACACCCGATGACTCTATCGAGCAGTCAGGTGAAGACCACCGTGCGGGAGCCGTTCCGGAGCACGCGGTGCTCCAGGTGCCAACGGACCGCGCGCGCCAGGCACACCGTCTCCAGGTCCGCCCCGGTCGCCGCGAGCTGCTCAGGGGTGTGTGCGTGCGTGACGCGCGCCACCTCCTGCTCGATGATCGGTCCCTCGTCGAGCTCGGCCGTCACGTAGTGCGCCGTCGCCCCGATGAGCTTCACGCCCCGGTCGTGCGCCTGGTGGTAGGGCCTGGCCCCCTTGAAGCTAGGCAGGAAGCTGTGGTGGATGTTGATCGTGTCCGGGAGCCGGTTCACGAGATCGTCGGACAGGACCTGCATGTACCTCGCCAACACCACCAGATCGGTGCCCTCCGCCAGCGCCGCGATGCGCTCCTCGTCCTTGTTGGCGACGAGGTGGAAGGGCAGGCCGTAGCCCTCGACCAGACCCCGGAAGTCTTCGTGGTTGCTCGCGACGCCCACGATGTCCGCAGGCAAGGTCCCCGCCGTACGCCGGTAGAGCAGGTCGTGCAGGCAGTGGCCCTGACGGCTGACCAGCACCAGGACCTTCTCCCTGACGGCCAGGTCGCGCAGCTGCCAGTCCATGGCGAACTCCTCCGCCAACGCAGGGAAGTCCTCCCGCAGCCCCGTGCCGCCTTCGACGTGCACCCGCATGAAGAACCGACCGGTGTCGTGGTCGCCGTACTGCTGACTGTCCGCGATGTTGGCCCCGTGACGCGCGAGCAGCCCGGTGACGGCATGCACGATGCCCACCCGGTCGGGGCACGAGAGCGTCAGCACGAGATCCACGCGGGACACGGTACGGCGGGTCGGTTGGGGCTTGCCGGAGGGTTTGGTTGGCCTTGCCTTGGTGCATGCTCCTTGTCGTGCGGACCGCAGTCGTGCTCGGTGCAGGTGGCTTCACTGGCCAGGCCTTCCACGTCGGGGCGCTGTGCGCCTTGGAAGAGATGACCGGCTTTGACGCGCGCGATACCGATGTGCTGGTCGGCACCTCGGCAGGCTCGCTGGTGGCCGCCGGGCTCGCGGGCGGCCTCGGAGCCTGCGACCTCTCGGCGGAACTGCTGGGCGAGGAGCTGAGCGAACAGGGCCGCGTGCTCCGGACAGCGGCGCGGCAGCAGGTCGACGCAGCCCGCACCGTCCAAGAACCTCCCTCGACGTCGTTGCGACCCCTGGACCCCTGGGTGTTGCTCCGCGCGGCCCGCCGGCCGCTGCGGATCCGGCCCGCAGCCCTGGTCTCCAGCCTGCTGCCCCCCGGCCGAACCGCCACCGAGCCGCTCGCCAGGAGCGTGCGTTACCTCCACGGCGACGACTGGCCCGGGCGCGCCCTGCGCATCTGCACCGTGCGCGCCCGCGATGCCCGAAGGGTCGTGTTCGGCACGCCCCGCGCCCCGCAGACCGACGTCGGCACGGCGGTCGCGGCCAGCTGTGCCATCCCGGCGTACTTCACGCCGGTGCGGATAGACGGCCAGCTCTACATCGACGGCGGCGTGCACTCCCCCACCAACGCCGACGTCGTGCTGCGCGACAAACCAGAGCTCGTGGTGGTGCTGTCCCCGATGTCGGTGGGCGACGGCGCGGGCCTGCGCCCCGACCTGGGCATCCGGCTCGCCATGCGGCGGGTGCTCGGCAGCGAGGTACGGCGGCTGCGACGGGCGGGCATGCAGGTGCTCGTGATCGAACCCGGCCGCAAAGACCTTGAGGTCATGGGGATCAACCCGATGTACGGCGGCCGCATCGAGGAGATCGTTCGCACGGTCGAGGCCTCAGTCAAGGCCCGGCTGGCGAGCAGGCCGGAGCTCGCCGCGTCACTGTCCGCGATCGGCAAAGCGGAGTCGCTGTCCGGCGCCTGACCGCCGGGCGGCACCGGTACGGTCCTCAGCGTGGAACACGTCATCGAGGCGCGGGGTCTCGTCAAGCGTTACCGCGGGCGCAAGCGCGATGTCGTGGCCCTCGACGGTCTGGACCTGGCCGTGCCCGCTGGCACGGTCCTCGGACTCCTCGGCCCCAACGGCGCAGGCAAGACCACTGCGGTCCGCATCCTGAGCACGCTGCTGGAGCCCGACGAGGGCACTGCCTTCGTGGCGGGGATCGATGTGATGAAGGACCCCCGAGAGGCCCGCCGCCGGATCGGGCTGTCCGGCCAGAGCGCCGCGGTCGACGAGTACCTCACCGGGCGCGAGAACCTCACGATGGTGGGGCGGCTCTACAAGCTCGGGACCCCACGCGCGAAGGAGCGGGCCGCGGAACTGCTGGCGTCCTTCGGCCTTGACGATGCCGCTGATCGGCCGGTCAAGACCTACTCAGGCGGCATGCGGCGGCGGCTCGACCTCGCCGCTGCCCTCGTCGCCGAGCCGCCCGTGGTCTTCCTGGACGAGCCCACCACCGGGCTCGACCCGCGCAGCAGACAGGACCTGTGGGGCGTGATCCGCGATCTCGTGCGCGCGGGCACGACGCTGCTGCTCACGACGCAGTACCTCGAAGAGGCAGACAGGCTCTGCGACGACATCGTGGTCGTCGACCGCGGCCAGGCCATCGCGCACGGCACCCCGGACGTGCTCAAAGCGAAGGTCGGCGGCGAGCGCCTCGAGGTCGTCGTGACCGACGCCGGTGACGTCGAGACCGTGCGCGTCGCGCTCGCCAAGGTCGCCGTCGGCGAGGTCATCGGCGACGGAGCGGACCGCCGGCTCACCGCTCCCGTCGCGGACGGACAGGCCGACCTCGCGCGCACCCTACGGCTGCTCAAGGGCGTGCCCTTGTCGGAGGTGGGGCTGCGCAGGCCGACCCTCGACGACGTCTTCTTGTCGCTCACCGGCCATGGCGCGAAGGACGCGACATGAACGCCGTCGTCGAAGCCCTCACAGACGGCCGCGTCATCGTGCGACGCAACCTCACCAAGATCTACCGCGTCCCCGAGATCTTGTTGTTCACCCTCGTCTCGCCCATCATGTTCGTGCTCTTGTTCGCCTACGTCTTCGGTAGCGCGATCGACCTCGAAGGCACGGGCTACCGCGAGTTCCTCATCGCCGGGGTCTTCGCCCAGACCGTGGTCTTCGGCTCTACCTGGACCGGCGCCTCCCTCGCAGAGGACATGCAAAAGGGAGTCATCGACCGGTTCCGATCCCTGCCGATGTCCCGCGCCGCGATGCTCATCGGCCGTACGGCGAGCGACCTGGTCATCAACCTCATCAGCGTCGTCGTGATGTCAGGCACGGGGCTGCTCGTGGGCTGGCGCATCCGCACGTCCGTGCTGGAAGCGCTCGCGGGCTTCGCGCTCTTGCTGCTTTTCGCCTACGCGTTCTCGTGGATCATGGCGTGGGTCGGCCTGCTCGTACCCGGGCCGGAGGTCGTGAACAACGCCTCCTTCGTCGTGATCTTCCCACTGACCTTCATCGCGAACACCTTCGTCCCGTTGGAGACGCTCCCGTCTGCGCTGCGGGTCTTCGCAGAGTGGAACCCCGTCTCCGCGGTCACCCAGGGCACGCGAGAGTTGTTCGGCAACGGAGCGGGAGTGCCTACGGTGTCGGACGCCTGGCCCATCACTCACCCGGTGGTCTACTCGCTGCTGTGGTGCACCGCCATCATGGCGGTGTTCGTGCCGCTGTCGGTGCGGGCTTACTGCAATGCCGCTACGCGCTGACCGATCCAGGGTTACCGTCCAAGGCATGAGCCGACTCGCCCGCCTCGCCGTCGTCGCCACCCTCGCGCTGCCGCTGCTCGGAGCCGGACCCGCTGACGCCACCCCGCCGATCACCGCCACGGTGTTCTTCCCGAACCCCGTGCAACAACTCGGCGACCAGACGCTGACCGACTCCAAGGACGCGGACTACGCCGCCCTGCAGTCGGCCTACCACCAGGTCCAGCTCAGTGACCTCGACGGTTCGGGATCGCTGACCGGCCGGTGGGTCAAGGTCAAGAGCGAGACAGGGAAGGCCGCGCGGACCGTCAACGGGAGCTTCCCGCCGTACCACCGGGACGCAGACCAGTTCGAGCAGCTCATGGGCTACTACTGGGTCACCACCTCCCAGCGGTACCTGCAGAGCCTGGGCTTCGGGTCGACCCTGCGGCCGGTCAACCAACGGCAGATCGAGCTGCGCATCAACCAGTACGGCGGGGACAACTCCTTCTTCCGCGAGGACAAGGCAAACATCACCCTCGGCAAGGGCGGCGTCGACGACGCGGAGGACGCCGAGGTGATCGTGCACGAGTACGGCCACTCGGTGCAGGACGGGCAGGTGCCTGGCTTCGGGACCGACCTGGAGAGCGGATCGATCGGCGAGGGCTTCAGCGACTACCTCGCCGTCGTCGTGACGAGCTGGGCGGCGGGTGCGCCGACGCTCGCGCCCGAGGCGTGCGTGGCCGACTGGGATGCGGTGTCCTACACGCGGACCACGCCGCACTGCCTACGCCGCGTCGACGGCACCAAGCACTATCCAGAGGACGTCCGGGGCGAGGTGCACCGCGACGGGGAGATCTGGTCCGCGGCGCTGTGGGACCTGCGCACGGCACTCGGCGACGTCCGAGCCAGCACCACCATCATCGACGCGCAGTTCGCCTTCGCCGTCGACACGTCTTTCCATGATGCGGCGCTGGCGACCGTCGCGGCGGCGCAGCGGCTCTACGGTTCAGCGGTCGCGCACACGACTCAGAACGTCTTCCAGGCACGCGGCCTGCTCTGACGCTGCGGCGTGTCAACCATCTGGCCATGAGGAGCGTCTGTCGTTTTGCGCCCTCCACCGGGAGGGCGACCAGCCTCGGAGGCCAGTCATGACCGCAACCACCTGCTCCCGCCGGTACGCCGGAGTGCTTGGCCTCGCCCTCGCTGCCACCCTCTCCGGGTGCGGCGGCACTGAGGAACTCCGTGGCGGCAGTACGCCCAGCCCGAGCACCTCCCCGTCCCCGTCCCCCTCGCCGTCCGTTGCCCCCCTCGAGGGGGTGCCGGTGTACTGGATCGGCGAGACAAGGGCGACGTTTGCGCTCTACAGGGAGTTCCGGGATGTGCCTGACGTGGGCGGGCCGGTCGCGTCTGCGGTGGCGGCCATGACGCGCCTGCAACCCCTGGACCCCGACTACATGACTCCTTGGCGCCCCGCGTCGGAGGTCACGGCGACGCAGACCGGTGACGCGATCACGGTCGACCTGTCGGCTGATGCTCTGAGTAGCACCCAGGTGGGCAGCGAGCTCGCCGAACGGGCCGTGCAGCAACTCGTCTACACCGCCACTGCCGCCGCGGCCCAAGCCGGCTCTCCCGCCACCACCGTGACCATCACCATTGACGGTGCTGCGCGCGATGCCTGGGGCGCGGTCCGCCTCGGCGAGCCGACCCGACGGGCCCCCCTGACGGCAGTGCAGGCGCAGGCCTGGGTCATCACGCCGTACGAGGGACAGGTGCTGTCGGCCGGCACCGTGGCCTTCACGGGGTTCGGAACCTCCTTCGAGGCGACCTTCGCCTGGAAGGTGCTCACGAGCACCGGCGCGGTCGTCGCCCACGGATCGGCCATGGGCGGCACCGGTGACGGCGGCTTCGGAGAAGTGAACTTCAGCGCCCGGCTCGCTGCGGGGGCCTACAAGGTCGAGCTCTCCACGGATGACGCGTCGGGCGGCGCTGAGGGCAACGGCCCCGCGACCGACGACAAGTCGTTCACCGTTCACTGACGCGTGCCGGTGCCGTTCCACTGTGAGTGAAACCCTTTAGTTTGCAGGGCTTTTCGTCCGCAGCGGGGTTGCGGGTGTCGGTGGTCGGGGGTAGTGTTTGGGGTCGAACACGTTGTCGAGAGGAGCCGGTCGTGCTGTCCGCCGAGGAGTGCGTTTTCTCGGTTCCGGATGCGCCTGATGAGGTGCTCGAGTGGCCGGTGTGGGACGAGCTGGGGCAGTGCGAGTGTGGGGGTTGGTGCGCGAACGTGTGCCAGGCCCAGCCGCTGGACTGGACGCCGCTGCCTGAGGTCCCGGTCGAGATGGCGCGTGATGACCTGCTCTATGGCCGGCCCGGGGCGGTGCTGACTGGCCCGGACAGTGCCGAGCAGATCGCGGCGTTCGGCACCTCGGTGCCGGTGCTGGCGGATGCGTTCGCGCATCAGTGGGGGCTGGTGCAGCAGCAGACCGCCCAGATGTGGCGAGCAGCGGTGGCGTTGCAGCAGTCCGTGGGGGCGCGGAAGGCGGAGTTCGCCGGGGACCACTTGGCGTTGTTGATGAACGTGCACCCCCGCACCGGCCAGGCCTTGCTGGCCACCGCGGTGGGAGTGTGCGAGGTCCCGGAGCTGCTGGCGCTGGTGGAGGCCGGGGAGCTCGGGGTGCCGCACGCCCAGGCGTTGCTCGCCGAGGCCGGCCGCTGGGCCGACACCCCGGGAGTGCAGGCCGAGCTGATCCGGGTGACCCTGCAGCGCTGCCAGGGCCGGCTGGACCGCGGTCGGGGCTGGCCGACGCCGGGGGAGTTGAAGAAGCGCCTCGCGACGGTGGCGTTCCTGCACGACCTCACCGCGGCCCAGAAGCGGAAGAAGACGGTGGCGGAACGCCGCGGGGTGCACCTGCACACCACCGGGGTCGAGGCCGCCGCGCTGACCGTGGAGGGGCCGCAGGCGATCGTGGCGCAGATGCACGCCGCGATCCGCGCCCGCGCCGAGATGCTC
>JBKJSN010000013.1:0-13449 GCA_046595815.1 Mycobacteriales bacterium | reverse complement strand
CCTTGACCACGCCGTAGGTCGAGCGGGACCACAGCAGCGTGGTCTCCCGCTGCGGCACCTCCTGCACCCGACCGAACATCTCCGAGCTGGACGCCTGGTAGAAGCGCACCTTGGTCGGGTCGTCCCCGGAGTAGAGCCGGACCGCCTCGAGCATGTTGAGCACACCCTTGGCCGTGACCTCGGTCGTCAGGTGGGCGTTCTCCCAGGAGTAGGCGACGAACGAGATCGCGCCCAGGTTGTAGACCTCGGTCGGCTGCGAGGCCTCGAAGGCCCTCATCAGCGAGGCCATGTCCGTGAGGTCGCCGGTGAGCAGCTTCACGCCCGGCACGACCTCGCGGACCATGTCGAACTTGGGGTTGTTCTGCCCGCGGACGAGCCCGTAGACGTCGTACCCCTTCGACAGCAGGAGCTCGGCGAGGTACAGCCCGTCCTGCCCGGTGATCCCGGTGATCAATGCCGTGCTCATGCCAGCTCCTCGTGGTGTGCCGCGACGAGCGCGTGCAGGTCCTTCACCCGTTGTGCCTGATCGGCAGGTACGACGAGAGTCGCGCGTGCGGTGTGCACGACGACGAGTCCAGTGCAGCCGACGAGGGCCACCAGGTGGTCCGGGTCGGCGGAGGCGACGACGCAGTCGGTGCTGTCGAGCAGCGTGGCCAGCGTCGCGCCGACGGCGTTGCCCTGCTCGTCGCGCCCCACCGCATCGCCGTACTGCGGCCAGGACCCCACGTCGAGCCAGCGAGCGGACAGGGGCAGCGCCACGACGGCGAAGTCCGGCGAGGTCGACGCGGGTTCCATGACGCCGTAGTCGACCGACACCTTGCTGATCTGCTCCCACGCCTCCCGCTCGCCGGCGAGCACCCGCTCGACCAGTGCGACCGTGTCGGGCGCGAACGCCTGAGCGGCCCGCAAGAAGGTCGCCGCGCGCCAGACGAACATCCCGGAGTTCCACAGCGCGCCCTGCTCGAGCAGCTGCGTCGCCCGAGCCACCTGGGGCTTCTCGGCGAACCGGGCGACGACCAGGGCGGCCCCGTCGTACTCAGCTCCGAGTTCGAGGTACCCGAACGCGGTGGACGGGTGGTCCGGCACGACACCGAAGGTCACCAGGGATTCCTCGTGCACCTCGGCGACCGCGAAGCCCTGGGCCAGGGTGTCGGCGAAGGCGCTGAGCGGCTCGATGAGGTGGTCAGCGGTGAGTACGGCGACCACCGCGTCGGCGTCCTGAGCGGCGATCGTCGCCATGGCCAGGACGAGCGCCGGCAGCGTGTCGCGGCCTGAGGGCTCCAGCACCAGCCGGTCGGTCTGGACCTGTTTCACCTGGCCGCGGAGCTGCTCGCCGGCCGCCAGCCACACCTGACCGGGCTCGACGACGGCGGTGGCCCGCTCCACCGCGAGGTCCAGCAACGAGCGCTCGCCGAACAGCGGCGCGAGCTGCTTGGGCACCCCGGCACGGGAGTACGGCCACAGCCGCGTCCCCGAGCCACCTGCAAGGACGAGTGCGTGCCTCACCCTGAAAGAGCGCTCGCGTAGCAGGCCAGATGCGCCTCGGCGCTCGCCGCCCACGTGAACTCACGCGAGCGTGCGTAGCCCGCCTCACCGAGCCGGGTACGGCGCTCCGCATCGTCGAGCAGGGCGCCCAGGCTCTGCGCGATGGAGTCCGGGTCGGGCTCGGTGTAGGCCACCGCGTCACCGCCTACCTCGGGGAGCGACAGCCGGTTCGTGGTGAGCACAGGAGCGCCGCAGGCCATGGCCTCCAGCACGGGCAGCCCGAAGCCCTCGCCGTGGCTCGGGTAGGCGACGACGATCGCCCCACCGAGGAAACCCGGGAGGTCGACGAAGCGCAGGTAACCGGGACGCAGCACCCGCAGGTGCGAGGGGACCTCGGCCAGCGCCCGGTCGACGCGCTCGTCCCAACCAGCCCCACCGGCGAGCACGAGAGCGGGGGGATCGGTGCGGCCGGCGCAGGCCTGCACCCAGCCGCTCACGAGCCCGGGGACGTTCTTGCGGGGCTCGAGCACGGACAGGAAGGCGATGTAGGGCTGACCGCCGAGGCCGAGCCGAGCCTGCACCCGGTCCTTCTCGGCGACGTCGGGGACGTGGAACAGCGTCGGGTCGACCCCGTGGTAGGCGACGGCGAGCTTCGTCGCGTCAGCGTCGAGGATCCGGACAAGCTCATCGCGCGTCGCCTTCGAGGGGACGATCACCCGGCTCGCGCGACGCAACGCCGTACGGGTCGCGGAGCGGAAGAACGTGCCCTTGACCGAGGGGTGCAGCTCGGGCGAGGTGAAGAAGGTGGCGTCGTGGACCGTGACGACGACGGGACGCCCTGCGCGCAGCGGCATCGTGTAGTGCGGGGAGTGCACGACCTCAGCACCGACCTGCTGGGCGACGAGCGGCAGGCCCGTCTGCTCCCACGCCAGGCGGGCCGGGCGGTGGGCGATGGCTGCCGGGCCGGGGATGATCTCGGCGTCCGGGTCGAGCCGGCTCAGGCGCTCAGCGTCGGCTCGCTGGCACACGACCGCGAGATCGGCACCTGCCGCGCCGAGGGCACCGACGAGGCCGTCGACGTAGCGACCGACGCCACCCCTGTCCGCGGGCACCGCGGTCGCGTCCAGCAGGACGCGAGGACCTGACCGACCGGCGGACAGCGTGATCCCCTCTCTCGTGTTGTGTGCAGTGGGCAGCCTACGCCCGACAGGTCAGACGACGCGGTAGGAAAGGCTCACGGAGAAGGGAGAGCTGCGCCAACCGTCGTAGGACATCCCGAAGCTCTCGGTGCGCGACTGCGGGGCGCGGCCGTTGCCGGCGAGCAGGATCCGGAAGCGCGCGACCTCCCCCGCCCTGACGTAGGTCAGGCCCGGATGGGTCAGGTTCGACGACAGCGAACCGGGGCGTGAGGCGCTGTACCAGCTCGATGCCCGGGAGGGCGAGGAGCCCGAGACCACCGTCGAGCGCAAGGCGCCGCCGACCGGCCACACGAAGTTGCTGGTGTTCTTCACATCGACCCAGGTCCAGGCCGTGCCCTTGGACGGAACCGACACGGTCGCGCTCTTGGCGACGTAGGAGTAGGTGAAGGAGGCGTTGACCACCTTGACCGTGAGGGCGAAGGACGGCCCGTAGAAGCCGCTCGGTCCCACCGCACGTAGCGTGGTCTTGTAGGTCCCGGCGCTGCGGCCGTAAGCGGACACCGGAACGCGCCACTCGCCGACCTCGCCGGGGTAGACCCCCGTCGCGCCGGGGCGCGTCAGGTTGCGCGAGAGGGCTGGCGTGCGCGTGCTGCTGGACCAGCCGGAGCGCAGCGCGAAGGCCGACGGCGTGCCGAGCTTCTCGCTGCCGACCTGCCAGGCGTCGCGGCCGACGTTGCGAAGGCGGACCACGAGGGTGCGCTTGCCGCTCGGGGCGTTCGCCAGGGTGAAGCTGCTCAGCGGTGCGAGGTCGGTCAGGGCCACGCGCGAGACCGTCGAGTCCACCCGGAGCACGGTGAAGGCGCTGGGGTGGCCGTCGATCCACTGCTCGCCCTGCCAAACGGGCTCGAACGCCTCAGTGCTCAACCCGACCGGCCTGGAGTTGCCGTTGAGCTGGACGTCGAAGGTCCCCGAGCCGCCGGGCGCCACCCCGGCCGGTCCGGCCAGCCGCGAGGCGCGCTGGGAGGAGATCCAGCCGGCGCCCCCGGACACGCTCGCACGGTCACGGGGGACGGAGGTGCCCAGCTGCACCGGGCTGGTGCTCCCGACCGGCCAGGTCAGGTTGCCCAGGTTGGTGCTCGAAAGGCGAAGGGTGGTGCTGCCGTTGCGCGGAACGACGACCGTGCGGCCGTCGGCGAACAGCGCCGGCGGCGCTCCGTCCGAGGTCGGCAACGTCGTCGCCACCAGCGCCGGCGCTGCACCCGGCTTCGCACGGAACACCGGATCGGCCACCACGATGGTCCAGGAGGCGGTCGGGCCGAACAGGGCGGCCGTGCCGATCCTGAGCCGGTAGCTCGCCGTACGGGTGCCGGCGGTGAGGCCGGAGGCGTCGAGGGCGATCGAGAACTGGGCCTGCTCCCCGGGCGCGACCGTCGTGGACCCTGGGGTCGTCAGGTTCTTCACGAACGCTCCGGGACGGGTGCTGCCCTTGGCGAGAGGGTCAGCGCCGCCCCCGGGGGAGGCGAGCGCGAGGTGCAGCCCGCTGACCGGCCAGCCCGCGTTACCGGTGTTGCGGTAGACCGCCGTCAGGGTGCCCTTGGCATTGCCCGGCGGCAGCACGAGGGTGGGCGCCGTCGATCGCGAGACCAAAGCCCCGTCGTACTCGGGGATGATGCGGAACCACCGGGAGCGGATGCCGTCGGAGTAGGTAGGCCAGGTGCGGGCGTAGTAGAAGCCGGACCCGCTTGCTTCGGCGCGCTGCTTGGTGCCGCTGCCGTCCACGAAGTCAAGGACCGCGGCCTCAACACGGCCGCCCCACTCGCCGTTGCCGTCCCGCTGGGTGATCGTCAGCCGGGTCAGTCGCCACAGCGGATTGCCGTTGGCGTCCTTCGCGCAGGCGCCACTGCTGGTCTTCGGGCCGTAGCGGCACTCCAGCGAGGTGACGGGCAGTTTCGCTGACCACGCGTGGACCGTGCTGTTGGAGATGCCGTCCCAGGGGTCGGCCTTCGCAATGAGGTACGGCGTGCCGCCATCGGTGGACCAGCCCCCGTTGGAGGCGGAGAACTCCGAGAAGATCGCCTTCCCGCCGTACGTCCGCACGACGCCGGCGGTCGCCTTGACGGCGTTGGTCGTCGACGTCGGCTCCAGACTCTCTCGCGTGCCGGAGGCGGAGTACTTCGCGCTGCCCATGAACACCTGGCACATGGTCGTGTCGCAGATGTCGAAGGTCGCGGTGCTGGAGACGTGGTCGCGCTTGTAGGTGGAGTACGAGCGGGCGGCGATGGACTGCGCTTGCAGGGCCGCGGGCGCCCAGGAGGACAACGACTCGCGCGGGACGACCCCGAGCAGGTAGCTCTCCATCGGCATGATCGCGATGCTGGCCAGCGATGCGGTCCCGCTGCGCTTGACGTTGACCGCGTTGCGGTAGTCGCGGCTGCTGCCGTCGGAGAAGCGGACCCGGATGAAGGTGGTCCCGGTGACCTGCAGCGGGCCGGCGTAGGTGGGGGTGAGCTTGGTCGTCCCGGCGCTGGTGACGTAGGAGACGTGCAGGCCGTTGCTGTCCGAGGTGATGCGCCACAGCGTTGCCGTGGTGGGCACCGCGAGGTCCTTGCCGGTCGCGAGGTCTCGCATGCGCTGGCCCGAGGCGGGGCGGAACTCGCGGGTGGCGGTGCGGGCGTCGCTGCTCAGCTTGATCCGCATGGTGGGGTTGCCCTGCACGGCCCGCGCGGTGTTCGGGTAGTAGGTCGCGGTGATCTCATCCGCGGTCTTCCCGATCGAGGCCGCGCCCTGGGCGCCGTACTGGGACTGCCCGTGGCCGTGGCCCCACCCGTGGCCGGCCAACTTGTACACACCGCTGGTCGGGCGGCCGTAGACCTCCGAGACGGTGGTGGACGCAGCAGCAGGTACGGCGAGAACGACCGCCGTGACCGCGGTACCACCAAGCAGACCAGCAAGAGCCGCCCACGAGGCGCGCCGGATACCTCCCGGACGCATGTCGTTGCTCCTGTCAGCCAGGGACCACGCGACTTCGGCGCCGCGGTCCTTGTTCAGTCTGTCGACCGAACGTAAGCGGTCCTTGACCTACCAGAGTGCCACCGGAGGGCCACAGAACCCTCGCGCCACGCTCAGGTGGCTCACGAATGCCTAAGGTGCGGGGGTGCGTCACGCCCCCCTTGCACTCCTGATCGGCCTTTGCCTCGCCACGGCCGCCTGCTCCGGGAGCGACCCTGGGCCGGTGGCCCCTGCGCCTACTGCGAGCCCGACCCAGGCGAGCGCCACCCCGCTGCCGGACGACCCGCTCTCGCCGCGCCCGGCCGTGGAGTCCCCGGCGCCGACGGGCAAGCAGCCGGTCTGCGCGGCTTCGGCCCTCACGATCGCCGATGCGGACCTGCTCGCCGATGACGAGCGGTTGCAGGAGGTCTTCGTGGTCCGGACCACCGGGCCCGACTGTGCACTGCGCGGCTGGCCGAAGATCGGGCTCCTCGACGGTGAGGGCGCGCCCTTGTCGGCGGCCATGACCCAGGTCGGCACGGCTGGCGAGACGACCCTCAGCCGCGACAGCTCGCTGTCGTTCGTGCTCGGGACGCCGCGCACCCAAGATTGCCTCGACGTGACGACCGTCGAAGTGCGACTCCCCGGCACGAACGCGACCATCAGGACGAGCACCACCATGCAGGTGTGTGCGGGGCGCCTGGAGATCGGGCCCGTCGAGCGACGCCAGGACGACGAGGGAGCCGAGCACTAGCTGCGGCCGACGCCTGGCCTGGTGGTGACGGTTGCCTGCCAGGCCACTGAGCAACTGCGAGAAGTCGCGTCGAGTACCTACGGTGACGGGGCCATTCGGCCGAAGAACAACCGGTAGGTCGAACCAGATCGCACGAACCAGATCGCACGCGGCAAAGCACCACGAGGAGAGCTCAGGCATGCACCATCGCATCCGGCGCGCAGTCGGCACCCTCCTCACGGCAGGCTTGCTCGGCTCAGGGCTCGTGGCGCTGGATGTGCCCGTCGCGCAGGCTGCCTATGCGGTGCCGCCGACCCGCTCGGACCTCACGACCTCGATCGAGTCGCTGCAGCCCTACGTCGGGCAGAGCACGTGCGACCCGGTCGCCAAGCCCGGGGTGTCAGCCTTCCGGAACATGCTGCTGCGCACCTACCCCGACAGCGGCAGCTTCGGCATCGTCCGCGACTGCGGCAGCGGCGGGCAGAGCGAGCACAAGGAAGGCCGCGCCTTCGACTGGAAGATGTCGGTCTACAACAGCCGCCAACGCGCCGAGGTCAGCGCGCTCCTGAACTGGCTGCTCAAGACCGACCAGTACGGCAACGCCAACGCGATGGCCCGCCGTACCGGCCTGATGTACATGATCTGGAACCGCAAGATCTGGAAGGCGTACGACGCGGGGGCCGGCTGGCAGGCCTACAGCGGCCCGAGCGCCCATACCGACCATGTGCACTTCTCCTTCGGCTGGAACGGCGCGAAGAAGGTGAGCTCGTACTGGGACGGCTCTGTCGCGAAGGTGGACTTCGGCCCCGACGCGCCGCCGCGCATCACGCCCGTCCGCTCGATCGCCAACATCGCGCTCGTGCGGCAGCACGGCTCGACGACGCTCGGCCTGCACGACGGCGGCGATGCGGTGCGCCTGGTGCAGAAGACCCTGCGGGTCAGCCCCGTCGACGGCGACTTCGGCTCCGGCACCGCGACTTACGTCATGAAGTTCCAGCAGGACCAGGGCTTGCCGCTGACCGGACAGTTCGGACCGACCGAGTGGCGGCGGCTGTTCCCGTTCCCGATCGCGCCGTTCGGCCGCCTCGACCCGGCCGGCTACGTCCTGGGCACGGCCGTCGTCCGCGGCTGGGCCATCGACGCAGACACCCTCGACCCGATCAAGGTGTCCGCCTACGTCGACGGCGTGGCCGCCGAGACGATCACCGCTGCCGAGCCCCGCAACGACGTCTACCGGGACTTCCCCGAGTACGGCGCGCAACACGGCTTCACGTTCGCCCTGCCCGTGAGCGACGGCACCCACCAGATCTGTGTGGTGGCCCGGAACGCGACCGACACGCCGGGCCTGCACACCTCCCTCGGCTGTCAGTCGGTCAGCGCCCAGCACAGCCCGATGGGCGCGGTGAACACGCTCACGTCGTCGCTGGGAAAGGTCACCCTGACCGGCTGGGCGCTCGACCCGGACGCCGCCGACGTCCTGCCCACCACGCTGACCGTGGACGGCGAGCCGAGCAGTGTCGTCCCGACGACCGTGACCCGCACCGACATCGCCGTCCGCTTCCCCGGCGTGGGTGACCAGCACGGCGTACGCGCGGTGCTGGAGCTCGCCGAAGGCACCCGCACGGTCTGCCTGCAGGCACCCAACGTCGTCGACGCCGCGGGCAACGACGCGACGGTCGGTTGCAAGACCGTCGTCGTCGAGCACACGCCCGTCGGCGCCCTCTCCACCCTGCGCCGGGCCCCGAACGGCGTGCTCGTCAGCGGGTGGGCACTGGACCCTGACGTGGTCGACGCGACGACCGTCGAGCTGCGCAGCGACGGCGTGCCCGTCACCACCCTGAGCGCCACGCGCACCCGCACAGAGCTCGCCACGTCGTACCCCGCGAACGGGACGGCTCACGGGTTCACCACCCTGCTGGACCTGCCTGTCGGGCAGCACACGGTCTGCGCGATCGCTGTCAACGCGACGGGCACCCCTGGCTCGGACAAGACCTTGGCATGTGGGCCGGTTGTGGTCTCGCACAACGGTGCCGGAGTCCTCTCGGCGCTCCGCACGGTGCCTGGTGGCGCGGTCCGGGTGACCGGGGATGCCTACGACCCCGACTCGCTCGACGCCACCCGCGTCACGGTCAAGGTCAACGGCGCGGTGTTCACCACGCTGAGCGCCTCGCGCACCTCCACCACCTCAGCGGCGCGCTGGCCCGGCTACGGCTCGGCACGCGGCTTCGCCGGCTCCCTGACGCTGCCCCGCGGTCGCCACACCATCTGCGTGCTGGCGAACAACGTCATGTTCACCCCTGGCGTCGACGCCTCACTGGGCTGCAAGATCGTCACCGTCCACGACGCGGTCGGTGGCGTCACGTCCTGGTCCCGCAGCTACCGCACGGTGACCTTCCGGGGCTGGGCCATCGACCCCGACACGACGCGGGCGACCAGGGCAGCCCTCGTGATCGACAAGCGGGTGGTCAGCTACCTCACAGCGGCCCGCTACCGCAGCTACCTGGGCACCTCGGTCATGCCTGGGTACGGCCACAACCATGGAGTGACGTTCGTCCGCACGCTCTCCAGGGGCCAGCACACCGTCTGCCTGATCGCCCTGAACGTCTCCGGCACACCCGGGGTCGCGAGGTACGGCGGATGCCGGACGATCACGGTCCCCTAGGCTGAGCGTCCGCCTGCAACGGGCCTGTTCGGCTTACCCTTGAGGTACCCCCGGGTCCCTTCAGGTGTCCTCTGCAGTGACCCCTTCCCTCCAGGAGCTCTGTGACGACGCCCAGCGACGGCCGCCCCGGTGACTCCGGGCTCCCGCCGCACCTTGACCCACGGCTCCCCCGCCGCAGCAGTGTCCCGCGGGTGACCGAGGCCTACCGTGAGGCCGCCCGCGGCCCCGCACCGCGTGCGACAGCGCCCAAGTCTGCGCTCCCGCCCCCGCCGCGCCCCCGACCGCAGCGCAAGCGCACGGGACGGGTGCTCTCCTGGATCGCCCTGTCCCTCGCGGTGCTGATCCTCGGGCTCGCGGGAGTCGGGTACGTCCTCGTCCGCCACTACGACGGCAACATCCAGCGCATCAACGTCTTCGGACCCCGGGACTCCGCGCCGGCGGCGGGACCGCGCGACGCGAAGAACATCCTCATCGTGGGCTCGGACAGCCGTGCCGGAGAGAACTCCAAGGGCACTGGGGGCAAGGGCTTCGCGCCGGGGCAGCGCTCGGACACGATCATCTTGGCCCACCTCTACGGCAAGAGTGACAACGCGCTGTTCATCAGCTTCCCCCGCGACAGCTACGTCGAGATCCCCGCCTGGACCGACCCGCGCAACGGCACGGTGCACCGCTCCCGCCACGATCGCATCAACAGCTCGTTCGCGGCCGGCGGCCCCGCCCTGCTGATCGCCACGGTCGAGAAACTGACCAACATCCGCATCGACCACTACGTGCAGGTGGACTTCGTCGGGTTCAAGAACATGGTGAACAAGCTCGGCGGCGTCGACGTGTGCCTCAAGAAGGACGTCGATGACCCGAAGTCGCGGTTGAAGCTCTCGGCCGGCCGACACCACATCAACGGCGACGTCGCCCTGGCCTTCGCCCGGACCCGGAAGAGCTTCGCAGGGCAGGACATCGACCGCATCAAGAACCAGCAGCAGCTGATCGGTTCGATGATCAACAAGGTCCTCTCGTCGGGGACCCTGCTGAACCCGCTCAAGCTGAACGGCTTCCTGAACGCTGCGACCTCGTCGCTGCAGGTCGACGAGGGCACGGACTTCACCGACATGAAGAACATCGCCCTGCGCGCCCGCGGCTTCAGTTCCGGTCGCGTGCTGTTCACCACCGCCCCCATCACTCGTGCGAACGCCCGGATCAACGGCGCCTCCGTCGTGGAGCTCGACGAGGTCGCGGGCGAAGCGCTGTTCTCGGCCATCCGCAGCGACATCCCGCCGAACGCCCCCGCCAAGCCCGACAAGGCGTCCGCGCTGACCGTGAAGCCACAGAACATCCGGGTGCGCGTCTACAACGGCTCCGGCGTCCCGGGGCTGGCCCGCAAGGCGTTCAACGACCTCGCCCAGGTCGGGTTCGCCACCACCGGGACTCCGAGCAACCGGGGCTCCGCGGCGGCCCAGACCACCATCTTCTACGGCCCCAGCAAGGCCGACTCGGCCAAGACCCTGGCTGCCGCGATCCCAGGTGCGGTGCTGCAGGAGGACCCCACGCTGCAGCGAACCCTCGAGGTCGTCGTCGGCTCCGGCTACTCCGGCACGAAGGCGGTCACCGTGTCGCCGTCGCCCTCGGCGACGACCAGCCCGGGGCCCAAGCTCCGCACCGCCCAGGACGACATCTGCGCCTGACCGGGGGTCTCGCGGGCGACCGCGACCCCGCCGCTCCCCTGCTGACCCTGTACGACGGGCCGGCCCGGGTGGAGCTGTCCGGCGCCACGGTCGAGAACTGGGTCTGCAAGACGGCGAACCTGCTCGTGGACGGTCACGGCGGCCCTGACCGGGTCGGGCTGCTGCTGCCGCTGCACTGGCAGCTTCCGTGCTTGCTGCTCGGTGCGGCGGCCACCGGCGCCACGGTGGTGGTCGCGTCCACGCCCGCCGCCCTCGCCGGCTGCGGGCTGGCCGTCGTCTCCCCCGACCATGCGGAGGCGGCACTGGATGCCGGCGTCGAGGACGTCCTCGTCGCCAGCGGGCACCCCTTGGGCGCCCGCCTGCCCGCCGTACCCGCGCTGTGTCTGGACGCAGCCGTGGAAATCCCGGTGTACGGCGACCGGTTCGCGCCAACGTCCGCCCCCGGTCCGGTGCTGCTCGACGGGGCGCCGTTCGCCACGCCCGACCTCAGGCTCGGGCCCGACGACCGGGTGCTCACGAGCCTGTCCCCCACGAGCGAGCCCGGCCTCGGCGTGCTGCTGGCCGCGCTCGCCGGGGGTTGCTCGCTGGTGCTGCTGCCCGACGGCGACGCCGAGGCAGTCTGCGCGGCCGAGCGGGTCACCGCCACGGCGGGTGTCGACGTACCCGGGCTCAGGCGCCTGGCTTGACGCAGGACAGCGTGCCGGCCTTGTAGGCCTTGATGCCGGTCGCGACGTCCGTGGAGTCGCTGAAGCTGGGCGACCCCGAGGGCGCCCCGAAGTACCGGCCGGCGTTCGGCTCGAGGGTGTCGATGCGGGTGCCGGGCTTCACCGACATCGGCAGCGCGCTGATCGGCACGTGGACGCGGACCTCGTTCTTGACAGTGTCGAGCTTGCCGGTGACGACGCCGATCCGGGCCGAGGTGCCGGAGGTCTCGTCGATCTTTCCGAAGGCGAAGATCGGCGTGCCTCCCGAGGGGGAGATCGCCTGGGTGTAGATCTGCATGCCGCCGGCCGTGATGAAGAACTTCCAGTGCAGGCCGCCCGGTGCGGTGGGGGACGTGAGCGAGAGCTTCTTCACGCGAAGCACGGTGGTGAGGTACTTCGTGTCCGCGGCGACGTCGCCCGTGACGATGTCGACACCGTCCTCACTGGCAGGGAGAGCGTCCTCCTGCAGGAACGTGCCGTTCGCGTCATCGGCTGGGTCGACGACCAGGTTGCAGACGGGCTTGGGCTTGGGCTTGGGCTTGGCCCTGGTCGCGGCGTGGGCGCTACCGGCGGCGAGCAGGGAGGCGGCGAGCACGAGACAAGCGGCGGGACGGGCGATTGGACGGGCGATTGGACGGGCGATTGGACGGGCAGCGGTCATCTGGGTCTCCGAGCGTGAAGGGGGGTCCTCTCCAGCGGTGCGGTCAGGCCGGTGTTCGGCGTCGGGCCCCGTTGTCCTGCGAAGTGTCGGCAACACGACAGCCCGGCCCCCGCGAGGGGACCGGGCCGTCAGGGACGTGCGCTGGTGTCAGGCGCCAGGCTTGACGCAGCTCGGGGAGCCGGCGATGTAGGCCTTCGTGCCGGCCGCGTCGTCCAGGTCCTCGCTGGCGAAGCCGTACGCGCCGGACGGGTTCGGTGCGATCCCGACGAGCTGAGCTGCCGACACCGCGATGTTCGTGACCTTGGCGCCGGGCTTGATCTTGCCGAGAGCGTTGAGATCCGCGACGCTGACAGTCATCCGGATCTCGTTCTTGACCTTGTCGACGACGCCCGCGGCCTTGCCCGTGGGCGAGGTCGAGCCGCCGGTGCCCTTGCCGATGAGGCCGTACTGGAACGCGTCGCCGCCGTAGGCGCTCGTGGTGTAGCCGATCCATACCTGGGCCTCTGCACCTGCGAGGTCGAAGTTCATCTGGACGTCGCGCCCGAGCTGTCCGAGACCGTTCGAGGACACGCTCTTGAGCCGGATGACAGCCGTGACGTTCTTGGCATCGGACGCGATGTCCGCGCCTACGATGTCGAGCGCGTCGTCACCGGGCAGCGGCGCCTGCAGCGACGCGTCGCCGGCCGGGTCGACGACCAAGTTGCAGACGGGCTTGACCGGCTTGGGCTTGGGCTTGGTGGCAGCCACGGCGGAACCCGCACCCGCGACGGACGCTACGAGGGTGAGGCAGACGACGGTCCGAGTGAGCTTCAACGACTTCTCCGATTCTGATTGCTGACGAGTGCGCCTGGTGGTCAGGTTTCGCGGTCGGCGAGGCGATTCCTGCACCCCCGACACCAGAAAGACACGGCCCCTCGAGTTGGAGGGGCCGGGCCGTTGAGCGTGCGGGGTCCGGACAGGCCGCGGCAGCGACTAGCGGCGCTTCTTCGGCTTGGGCTTCACGGGGAGGACGACGTAGCTCTCGCCGCTGAGCTGCTTGGCGCTCATACCCACGTTCGCGCCCCGCTGCGTGACGTTCACGATGACCTTCTTGATCGTCTGACCTGCGGCCGCAGCCGGAACGGCGAGGGAGTACGGCGCGACGCCAGCGCAGCCGTTCCTGCCCGGCTACACCGTGTTCAGCGCAACTGTCCCGGAGCTCGCAGGCCCGTCTCCTCAGAACGTTGGTGGTGGGCGGAGGTAGGTGCGGCCGTCGGGGGTGGTCCAAAGGGTGTCCTGGGTGTCGGGGTCTTTGGTGACGGTGAAGTAGGCCTGTTTCGCCCGGTGGTGCCGTCGGCACAGGCAGTGGCAGTTGGTGTGGTCGGTGCGGCCGTGGGGCCAGGGTTCGCGGTGGTCGAC
>JBKJSN010000002.1:0-3383 GCA_046595815.1 Mycobacteriales bacterium | reverse complement strand
GCGAAGGCGCTGCGCGAGGCGATCGGCACGTGAGCACGCTCGCGATCGACAACATCGGCCTGCTCGTCACCAACGACGCGCAGCTCGGCACGCTGCCCGGCGCCGCGCTCGTGCTCGACGGGGACCGCGTCGCGGCGATCGAGCGCGCCGGTCGCGTCAGCGCCGACGAGCGCATCGACGCCGGCGGGCGCTGCGTGATCCCGGGTTTCGTCGACAGCCACACCCACCTCGTCTTCGGCGGTGATCGGGTCGAGGAGTTCGTCGCCCGGATGGCCGGAAAGCCTTATGCCGCAGGCGGAATCCGCAACACGGTGAACGCCACCCGTTCGGCTTCCACTCACATGCTGCGCGCCTCGGCGCGGCAGCTGGCGGACGAGGCGTTGTCGACCGGCACCACGACGCTGGAGGTCAAGAGCGGCTACGGCCTCAGCGTCGCGGACGAGACGCGTTCGCTCGAAGTGGCGGGTGAGCTCAGCCGGCACCGCACTTTCCTTGGCGCGCATGTCGTTCCGGACGACCTTGACGCGGACGCCTACACCGCCCTGGTGGCCGGCGAGATGCTCGACGCCTGTGCGCCGCTCGCCACCGGCATCGACGCGTTCTGCGACAAGGGCGCCTTCGACGTCGACCAGTGCCGCACGGTGCTGTCTGCCGGCGCCGCGCGGGGGCTGGACGTGCACGTCCACGCGAACCAACTGGGGCACGGACCGGGTGTCCAGCTCGCCGCGTCCCTCGGTGCCGCCTCCGCCGACCACTGCACCTACCTGAGCGAGGACGACGTCACGGCCCTGCGAAGTGCCTCGGTGGTCGCGGTGCTGGTCCCGGCGGCCGAATTCAGCACGCGCTCGCCGTACGCCCCGGCCCGACGGCTGCTCGACGCCGGCGTGACGGTGGCGTTGGCGACCGATTGCAACCCCGGTACGTCGTACACCACCTCGATGCCCTTCGTGATCGCGCTCGCGTGCCGGGAGCTCGGCATGACACCGACCGAGGCCGTGCGGGCGGCGACCCTCGGCGGCGCCACCGCGCTGCGGGACAGAACCGTCGGGCACCTGGGGGTCGGCGCGCGGGCGGATCTGGTGGTGCTCGACGCGCCGTCGGAGGACTACCTCGCCTACCGTCCGGGCGTGGACCTGGTGCGGCACGTGGTCAAGGACGGCGTACCCCTCCCACCCACGACCCCTAACGTCCTCACGCCTGAGCGCAGCGACGGGGCCACTTCTGAGGACGTCCGGTGAGTGAGGACCCGCTCTGGCCACGGGCATCGGCCTGGCTGGCGACCGGCGGCCACCGCGGTGGCCCCTCCCTCGGCGTCGTCGGCGTACCCCTTTCGCGGACGTCGATCTCGCCCTCCGGGGCCGACACCACACCGGCCGCCGTACGTGCTGCGCTGCGGCGCTTCTCCACGATGCACAGCGAGCTCGGCGTCGACCTGGAGACCCTGTCGGTCACCGACCACGGTGACCTGCCGGTTCACGACGCGGGCGTCACCGACCACCTTGCCCGGGTCGAGCAGGGGCTCATCCCAGTTGCCGCCGCCGGCCACGCTCTGGTCGTGCTGCTCGGGGGCGACAATGCGGTGACGCGGCCGGCGCTGCGCTCACTCCTTCCCTTGGACAGCAGCGGTTTGCTCACCCTTGACGCCCACCACGACGTGCGCGGGTTCCACGCCGGTGCCACCAACGGGACGCCGGTGCGGGGGCTGGTGGAGGACGGGCTGCGTGGCGACCACGTCGTCCAGGTGGGGATCGGCGCGCTCACCAACTCCCGCGCGTACCGCGACTGGTGCGAGGACCGCGGGATCACTCTCATCGGCCTGCCCGCCTGTCGCGGTCGCGTGGGGGAAGTCGTGCGCGAGCAACTCGACCGTCTTGCTCAGACCTGCGAGCACCTGTACGTCGATCTCGATGTCGACGTCGTCGACCGCGCCTTCGTCCCCGGCTGCCCGGGTGCCCGACCCGGCGGGCTCGCCCCGTGGGAGTTGCTCCAGGCCGCTGCAGAGGCCGGACGGCACCCGCGGGTACGGGCGGTCGACATCACCGAGGTGGACGCCACATCCGACGTCGGTGGCGTGACCGTCGACCTTGCCGCGCAGTGTCTGCTGTCCGTCGCCGCAGGTTTCGCAACCCGCTGACTGCAGGTCAGACGTTGTCGGCGAGGACGATCTCTCGCTCGTTCGGCTCGGCGAGGGTGATTCCGCGCTCCTGCGCAGCCGTGCGCCGTTCCTCGCTCAACTCGATGGCAGCGCGCATCGACTCCACATCGTCGAAGGCCGTCCCGACCATTCCCTCGCCGGTCTCCCTGTTGATCAACTGACGCACCGCTCGGAACCCAGGCTGCGCCTTGATCTGCGGAAGGACCTCGGTGCGGAAGTACTCGAGGTTCTGGTCGATGACGGCCGGGTCCATGCGCAGCCCGCGAATGAGCAGTGAAGTACCGACGGCCGGAGCCTTGGCCGCCTCGAACACCGTCTGCTCGTACAACTTGACACTCAAGGTGCCGCCGATGATCCGGGCGGCCTCGTCGCGCACCTTGGAGACCCCGCTCTCACTGGCGTCCCTGGCCGCTGCGTCCTGCCAGATCGACAGCGCGGAGAGCGTGCCACCAGCGCGGTCGACGCTGGCGATCAAGCCTGTGTATCCCCTCTGCTGCTGAAGGGTCGGCAGGACGGTGTCCCTGATGAAGGCGATCCCAGCGTCCAGGTCCTTCGCGTCCTTGATCGTGGTGAGCCGGGTGTACACAGCGAACCCCCTAGTTGGTGTGCGTCACGGCGAGCCTAGGCACGAATGGCAGCCCGCCGATACAGCCACTTCCGTCACCGGTTGGAGACTTTGAGTGACGGGTGAGGCATGCATCGTGGGGCGGGCGGACATACTCCGAGACATGACCCACCAGACGATCGGTAGCCGAGTGAGCAGCGGCGCCGACTGGATGTTCCGGAGCCGGGAGAGCGGAAAGCTCGCGATCGCTCAGCTGCCCAACCTGCCGCTGACCCTGTTCCTCGTCCTGCGTTTGGCGCAGGCAGTGTCGTCCCCGCGCGGGACCACCGAATCCGTCCTGCACTGGGCGGGCACAGCGGCACTGGTGTGGTGGGCGGTCGACGAACTCGCCCGAGGCGTCAGTCCCTTCCGTCGACTCCTCGGTGGTGGCGTACTCGCCTGGCTTGTGGTTTCTGCCTTCCTCCGCTGATCCCCCCGCCCGCTCAGAAGGTTGGGGGTGGGCGTAGGTAGGCGCGGCCGTCGGGGGTGGTCCAGAGGGTGTCCTGGGTCGGGGTCTTTGGTGACGGTGAAGTAGGCCTGTTTCGCCCGGTGGTGCCGTCGGCACAGGCAGTGGCAGTTGGTGTGGTCGGTGCGGCCGTGGGGCCAGGGTTCGCGGTGGTCGAC
>JBKJSN010000188.1:0-2854 GCA_046595815.1 Mycobacteriales bacterium | reverse complement strand
GTCCAAGGGCGCTGCGATCGTGGTCGAGGCCACGATCGCAGCGCCCTTGGACGCCGTGAAGTTCTTGCCGCGCAGCCGGTCGTAACGGGCGCGGGCCTCCTTGATGCCCGTGGCGAGCGCAGCCTCGGCCACCTTCTGTACCCCGGCGTCGATCGCCAACACGAGGTTGTCCCCGGAGACGGCGGGCGTCGTGCCGACGTTCCCGGTGACGCTGCCGTCTTTGTCAACGAGCAACCGCTGCACGCCGTCGGTGCCGCGGAGCCGCTCGTCGTACACCGCCTCGACGCCGGCCCTGCCGATGAGGGTGCCGGGTGCGAGGCCTTTGTACTCAGGCTTCTTCAGGTCGTCAGGGGACAGCGGGCCGAGGTACCCGAGCACGTGCGCACTGAGCGGACCGCCGGGGTACTCGCGCACCGCGCGGTACTCCGCCTGCACGCCCGGGAAGTCCTCGGCGTGCTCCTCGATCCGCAGCACCCGGGCGACCTCGTCGGGCTTGTCACTGGCGTAGGAGGCGATGGGGACGGGCTGGTACGGCGAGCCGTTCCAGCACCCGGTCTTCTTGTTGGCCTTCGTGCCGTCCTTGAGCTTCTCGCCGCAGGGCGTGATGAGCAGCTCGATCTGCGCGGGCGCCATGCCGATCACCTTGGCCAGCCGCGACAGCACGATCTGCCCCCGCTTGGGCTGGCTGCGCAGGATCGACCGGGTCACCGACACCACCAGGGCGGTGCGGTTCGTCACGAGCGGGCGACCGATGTCGTCGAGCACCTGGCCCCTCGCGGCCGGGGTGACCACGGAACGGATGCGGTTGTTGGACGCAGCAGCGCTGTACTTCTCACCCTCTACGAGCTGCAAGAAGGCCAGGCGTCCCAGCATCGTCATCAGGATCGACACGACCATGACGCGCAGCACCAGGATCCTCAGCGCGGATCTGTCGTTCACGAGCGCCTCTGGGGATCGGGGTCGAGCCGGCGCACCAGGCCGGCCACGAGGGGGACGATGAACGGCGTCAGGACGACATCGTACGGAACGGCGCTGACCAGGGACCGGGACAGCGCGTGCAGCGTGACGCTCGGGTCACCCAGCAAGATGCCCACGGACAGGTACGTCCCGAGGGCCAGCAGGGCTCCGAGCGCGACGGCTCCGAAGGGCTGGAGGGTCGAGCGCTCGGTCTCATCCTGCAGCATCCCAGTCACGTACCCAGCCACGGCAAAGGCCAGCGCCAGCCGCCCGAGCTCATGGGCGGCGAGGGCGTCCGACAGCAGCCCTGCCACCCAGCCGGTGACCAGACCTGACATCGGACCCTCGGCAAGTGCGAAGGCGACCACGAGCACGAGCACGAGGTCGGGAGCCACGCCAGGCAGCGGGAGTCTGCCGATCACGGTGACCTGCAGCAGCAGCGCCGTCACGATGCTGACGGCACCGAGCAGGAACCGGCGCCCGGTCATGACGTCGGAGTCTGGGTCGGGCTCGGGCTGATGGTGACCAGCGGCGTGGGCATCGCCGTCGGGGCTGCCGTCGGGGTCGGTGTGCTCGTGGGCACCGGCCCCTGGGGTACGGCGGCCGGGCACGGCGAGGAGGTCGGGCTGGGGCCGGGGCCGATGGGCCGCAGCAGCCCACGGGGCTTGGACCGCGGCGGGTTGACCACCACGCCGACGACGTCCAGGGAGGAGACATCCACGAACGGGACGACCGTCGCGCGGCGGCTGATGGCGTTGGCGTCCGGGGCGATCGCGGTCACCGTGCCGATCGGGATCCCCGCAGCGTAGGTGTCCGACCCGGTCGTGAGCAGCACATCGCCCTTGCGCACGAGGGCGCGGTTGCTCGCCAGGCTGTAGATCATCGGGCGGGCGCCGTTGCCGTGGGCGAAGCCGATCGACGCGACCTCCGCCAGCGTGCCGCCGACGGTGAACGCAGGGTCCGCCAGCAGCAGCACCCGCGAGGTGTGCGCGCTCACCTGGGTGGTGCGTCCCACCAGGCCCGCCCCGGTCACGACGGTCTGACTGGCGCGCACCCCATCGGCTGACCCTGCGTCGATGACAGCCGTCCACTCAAAGCCCGCGGCCGGGCCGACAGCCACGACACGAGCGGGGATCGTGGTGTAGCCGGTCACGTCGATCAGTTGCATCAGCTGGTGGAACTGGTCCACCTGGCACTGCAGGCCCGCGAGGCTGGCGAGCCGCCCGTTGAGCGCATCGACCTCACGCTCGAGCTTGCGGTTCTCCGACTGGTAGCTCCCCAGCCGGGGCAGCCCACCGAGCGCGCGTCCGACCGAGCCGGCGGCACCGCCCACCGCACGCTCGACCGGCCCGAAGACCGCGTCGATGCCCCTGCGCAGCGCAGCGAGGGGGCCGGTCTGCGCAGTGGTGTTGTCCAGCGCGATCAGGGTGAAGGCACTGAGCAGCAGCAGGACGAAGGTCAGCCGCAGCCGTCGGGAGCCCCGCACTGTCCTCGCGCCTGGGACCGACGTCTAGTGGCGCGGCTCGGAGATGAGGACCTGCTGGAGGGCCTCGAACTCCTCGACGCACTTTCCGGACCCGATCGCAACCGAGTGCAGCGGGTTGTCGGTGATGTGGACCGGCATGCCCGTCTCGTGCTTGAGGCGCTCATCGAGTCCGCGCAGCAACGCGCCGCCGCCGGTGAGCACGATGCCGCGGTCCATCACGTCGCCCGACAGCTCCGGGGGGCACTTGTCGAGGGTGTTCTTGACCGCGTCGACGATCGCGTTGACCGGCTCCTCGATCGCCTTGCGGATCTCCTCGGCGCTGACCACGATCGTCTTCGGCAGCCCGCTGACCAGGTCGCGGCCCCGGATCTCGGCGTGCGGCTCGTCGGGCATCGGGAAGGCGGACCCGAT
>JBKJSN010000147.1:0-7809 GCA_046595815.1 Mycobacteriales bacterium | reverse complement strand
CGCGAGCACTTCGGCAGGATCTTTTTCAACCAGGCAACGATGAGCGCGGCAGGTATTGCACAGATCGCGGCCGTCATGGGCTCGTGTACGGCGGGCGGCGCCTACGTTCCCGCGATGAGCGACGAAGCCATCATCGTCAAGAATCAGGGCACGATTTTTCTCGGGGGACCGCCGCTGGTCAAAGCAGCAACAGGTGAAGTCGTCACAGCCGAGGAGCTCGGGGGCGGTGACCTGCATTCGAAAGTATCCGGGGTGACCGACTACCTTGCCGACGACGACCGGGACGCACTGCGCCGAGTGCGTCGAATCGTTGCCACTCTCGGGCCGATTCCTGCGGCATCGTGGCCGATACTGCAGGCCCGCGATGCCACCGTCGATCAGCAAGACCTTTATGACGTGGTGCCGATCGACTCGCGCATCCCGTACGACGTTCGCGAGGTCATCATCCGCATCGTCGACGGCGGGGAGTTCGAGGAGTTCAAGTCCGAGTACGGCAAGACGCTCGTCACCGGGTTCGCGCATCTGCATGGACATCCGGTCGGCATCATCGCCAACAACGGCGTGCTGTTCGCGGAATCGGCGATGAAGGGCGCGCACTTCATCGAATTGTGCGACAAACGCAGCATTCCACTCGTGTTCCTGCAGAACATCGCTGGTTTCATGGTCGGCAGAGACTACGAAGCGGGCGGCATCGCCAAGCACGGCGCGAAGATGGTCACCGCGGTCGCCTGCGCCCGCGTTCCCAAGTTCACGGTGGTCATCGGCGGGTCCTTCGGCGCGGGGAACTACTCCATGTGCGGCCGGGCCTACAGCCCCCGCTTCCTCTGGATGTGGCCCAACGCCCGCATCTCGGTGATGGGCGGCGAGCAGGCGGCCAGCGTCCTGAGCACCGTCCGGCGGGACGGCATCGAGGCCAAGGGCGGCACCTGGACCGCGGAGGAGGAGGAGGCCTTCAAGGCGCCCATCCGCGAGCAGTACGAGCACCAGGGGCACCCCTACTACTCCACGGCCCGGCTCTGGGACGACGGCGTCATCGACCCCCTCGACACCCGGACCGTCCTCGGACTGGCCCTCGGCGCGGCAGCCAACGCCCCGCTGGAGCCGGTCTCCTACGGAATCTTCAGGATGTGACGATGTTCAGCACCGTCCTGGTCGCCAACCGTGGCGAGATCGCCGTCCGCATCATGCGCACCCTGCGGGAGCTGGGCATCCGCACCGTCGCGGTCTACAGCGACGCCGACGCCGGTGCCCGCCACGTCCTGGAGGCCGACGTCGCCGTCCGCCTCGGACCCGCGCCTGCCCGGGAGTCCTACCTGTCCATCGACAGGGTCGTGCAGGCCGCGCTCGACACCGGGGCAGAGGCCGTGCACCCGGGCTACGGCTTCCTCGCCGAGAACGCCGACTTTGCAAAAGCCTTGGCAGACAAGGGAATCGTCTTCATCGGCCCGCCCGTCACGGCCGTCGAGGTGATGGGCGACAAGATCCGTGCGAAGAACACCGTCTCCAAGGCAGGTGTGCCCGTCGTACCCGGGCGCACCGAGCCGGGCATGACCGACGCGGACCTCGTGGCAGCGGCCGAGGAGGTCGGGTACCCCGTCCTCGTCAAGCCCAGCGCGGGCGGCGGCGGCAAGGGGATGTTCCTCGTCGAGCGCCCCGAGGACCTCCCGGAGGCCCTCGTCAGCGCCCGTCGCACAGCCGCGAGCGCCTTCGGCGACGACACCCTGTTCCTCGAGCGGTTCGTCAACAGGCCCAGGCACATCGAGGTGCAGGTCCTCGCCGACACCCACGGCACCACGGTCCACCTCGGCGAGCGTGAGTGCTCCCTGCAGCGCCGACACCAGAAGGTCGTCGAGGAGGCCCCGAGTGCGCTGCTGGACGAGGCCACCCGCGCCCGCATCGGCCAGAGCGCGGTCGACACCGCGGCGGCCGTCGGCTACGTCGGTGCCGGCACCGTGGAGTTCATCGTCAGCGCGGACCGGCCCGACGAGTTCTTCTTCATGGAGATGAACACCCGCCTGCAGGTCGAGCACCCCGTCACCGAACTCGTCACCGGGATCGACCTCGTGGAGCAGCAGGTGCGCGTCGCCGCCGGCGAGCCGTTGCCCTTCACACAGAGCGACATCCGACTCGACGGCCACGCGGTCGAGGTGCGCACCTATGCCGAGGACCCGGCCCGCGGGTTCCTGCCCACCGGCGGGACCGTCCTGCGCCTCGACGAGCCGCACGCCGAGGACGTCCGCGTGGACTCCTCCCTGCTCGAGGGCTCGGTCGTCGGCAGCACCTACGACCCGATGCTCAACAAGGTCATCGCCTGGGGACCGGACCGCGCGCAGGCGCTGTCCCGGCTCGACCGGGCGCTCGCCGAGCAGGTCATCCTCGGCGTCACGACCAACACGGCGTTCCTGCGAAACCTGCTGCAGCACAAGGAAGTTCGGGCCGGCAACCTCGACACCGGGTTCATCGAACGGCACCTGGACGAGCTCACCTCCGACGAGGTCCCGGCCGAGGTGCTTGCCGTCTATGCCCTGCGCGAGAGCCTGCAGCGCAACGCCGTCGATCCCTGGGCGAGTGGCTGGCGACCCGGTGCGCCTGCGGCCCAGCGCTGGTTGCTGGCCCTTCCTGGCGGGCGTACGGCGAACGTCAGTCTCACCGGCGACGCGGTGACCGTCGACGACGTCAGCTTCGACGCGACCGCGGTGCTCGACGGTGACGACGTGCTCCTCACCACCGGTGGACGCACGACGCGCTGGGCCACCGCCGTCGACGGATCGGTCACCTGGATCGGTCGGGAAGGCGCAGCGTGGGCGTTGCACGAAGCCGTCCGCCACCTGCGCGAGGACAGCCACGCCCACGACGGGGACATCACCAGCCCCATGCCGGGCAGCGTCATCGCTGTGCACGTCGCCCAGGGACAGGCCGTCACCAAGGGCCAGCCGCTCGTCGTGGTCGAGGCGATGAAGATGGAGCACACCCTCGCCGCGCCGCTCGACGGGACGGTGGGGGAGGTGCTGGTCAGGGTCGGCCAGCAGGTGGCGGTCGACGAGCTGCTCGTGACGGTGACGGCGTGACCCCCCTGGCTGGGCTGCCGGCGAGGGTCACGGTCTACGAGGTCGGCGCCCGCGACGGACTGCAGAACGAGAAGGGCCTCGTGCCCGTCGAGGTCAAGGCTGAGTTCATCCGCCAGCTCCTCGCGGCGGGCCTGACCGCCGTGGAGACCACGAGCTTCGTGAGCCCGCAGTGGGTGCCCCAGCTTGCCGACGCGAGCGAGCTGCTTGCCCTGCTCGGCGAGGAGCCCGAGGGCGTGCGGATGCCGGTCCTCGTCCCGAACGACAAGGGCCTGAACCGCGCCCTGGACGCGGGTGTCAAGGAGATCGCGGTCTTCGGCAGCGCCACCGAGACCTTCGCGCAGAAGAACCTCAACCGTTCCGTCGCCGAGTCGCTGGAGATGTTCCGCCCCGTCGTGGACCGGGCCCGCAGCAACGGCCTGAAGGTGCGCGGATACCTGAGCATGTGCTTCGGTGACCCCTGGGAGGGGGCCGTCGCCCCCGAGGTCGTCGCCGGCCACGCCCGGACCCTGATGGATCTGGGCGTGACCGAGCTCAGCCTCGGCGACACGATCGGCGTCGCCACACCGGGCCAGGTCGTTGCCCTGCTGGATTCCTTGAAGGACAGGGGAATCGCGGTCGAAGCGCTCGCGGTGCACTTTCACGACACCTACGGCCAGGCGCTGTCGAACACCCTGGTCGCCCTGCAGCACGGCATCACCACGGTCGACGCCAGCGCCGGTGGGCTCGGCGGCTGCCCCTACGCCAAGAGCGCGACCGGCAACCTCGCCACCGAGGACCTGCTCTGGCAGTTGCACGGCCTCGGCATCGAGACCGGCGTCGACCTGCACTCCCTCGTCCGCACCAGCACCTGGATGGCCGAGCAGCTCGGCCGGCCCAGCCCAAGTCGCGCCGTACAAGCCCTTGCCAAGGAGATGGACCAGTGACGCTCGACACCCGCCTCACCCCCGAGCAGCTCGAGCTCAAGAAGACCGTCGAGGCCTTCGCCCGCGACGTCGTTGCGCCGACCATCTACGCGCACGACGAGGCCCACACGTTCCCTTACGAGATCGTCAAGCAGATGGGCGAGATGGGCCTGTTCGGCCTGCCCTTCCCGGAGGAGTACGGCGGCATGGGCGGCGACTACTTCGCTCTGTGCCTGGCCCTTGAGGAGCTCGGCCGCGTCGACCAGTCGGTCGCGATCACCCTCGAAGCGGGCTGCTCTCTCGGAGCGATGCCGGTCTACCGGTTCGGCACCGAGGAGCAGAAGCAGACCTGGTTGCCGCAGCTCACCAGTGGCGAGGCGCTTGGCGCCTTCGGGCTCACCGAGGCCGGCGGCGGCTCGGACGCGGGGGCGACCCGCACCACGGCCCGCCTGGAGGACGGGCAGTGGGTCATCAACGGCACCAAGGCCTTCATCACCAACAGCGGCACCGAGCTCACCCGCTTGGTCACCGTCACGGCGGTCACCGGCGAGCAGCCTGACGGCCGCAAGGAGATCTCCGCGATCCTCGTGCCGGTGCCCACGTCGGGCTTCACCGCGGAACCGGCGTACAGCAAGGTCGGCTGGAACTCCTCCGACACCCACCCGCTGACCTTCGACGACGTGCGCGTCCCGGAGGAGAACCTGCTCGGCGTACGCGGCCGTGGCTATGCGAACTTCCTGTCGATCCTGGACGAAGGGCGCATCGCCATCTCGGCGCTTGCGGTCGGCGCAGCCCAGGGGTGCGTCGATGAGTCGGTGAAGTACGCCAAGCAGCGCGAGGCGTTCGGCCGCCCGATCGGACACAACCAGGCCATCGCCTTCAAGATCGCCCGGATGGAGGCGCGCACCCACGTTGCACGCACTGCCTATTACGACGCGGCAGCCAAGATGCTTGCCGGGCTGCCGTTCAAGAAGGAGGCGGCCATCGCCAAGATCGTCAGCAGTGAGGCCGCGATGGACAACGCCCGCGACGCCACGCAGGTGCACGGCGGCTACGGCTTCATGAACGAGTACCCCGTCGCCCGGCACTACCGCGACTCCAAGATCCTCGAGATCGGCGAGGGCACCACCGAGGTGCAGCTCATGCTGATCGCCCGAGAGCTCGGCCTCTAGGTTGTCGCAGAACGCACCAGGCATGAGAGTGTGCTGAGTCCGACCCAAGTGCGAAGGAACCCGCGCATGCTGCACAAGCAGGACAAGGAGACCAAGGCCCTCGCTGAGG
Source organism: Mycobacteriales bacterium (assembly GCA_046595815.1). Taxonomy (GTDB): domain Bacteria; phylum Actinomycetota; class Actinomycetes; order Mycobacteriales; family SCTD01; genus RYN-111. The sequence continues at coordinate 2,558 of JBKJSN010000147.1, read as the reverse complement.
AGCTTGCGGCACTTCCCGTGCTCGCGTCGCTGGAGCGCAGAGCCGTCGACGCGCTTGCCGGGACCGGCCGGGTCGTGCACCTTCCCGCGCAGTGGGCGCTCGTCACCGAGTCCCAGCCGGCCGACTCCTGCTACGTCCTGCTGAGCGGCGACACGGAGGTGCGGCAGCACGGCGAGGTCATCGCCCAGCTTCACCCCGGAGCTCTCGTCGGCGAGGCCGCCCTCGTCGAGCACCGCACCCGCAACGCCACCGTCATCACCACGAGCGAGGTCCGGGCCCTGCGCCTGGGCTTCGAGGAGCTGACCACGCTGTTCGGCCAGCACCCCAGCGTCGAGCAGGTCTTCCGCGCCGAGTGGGGCAAGCGCAGCGCCGGGGCCTAGTCCAGCCACTCCTGGCGGTGGGTCGAGACCACGGACAGCCGCTGGGTCGCACGGGTCAGAGCGACGTAGAGCGTCCGCATCCCTGCGGTCTCGTTGAGCGCCTCGGCGACGATCAGCTCCGGCGCGACGACCAGGCTCCCGTCGTACTCCAGGCCCTTGACCTGCCAGGGGTCGACCACGGAAACCCGTGGGTCGCCGTGGCGCACGAGGGTGCGCATCGAGCGGGGTACGACGACTCCGACCGACCCTGAGACCTGCTCGAGCAGTTCATCGATCAGCGGGCCGGCCGCCTCGACCAGGTCGGTGGCGACGGTCCATGTCGGGTCGAAGCCAGTCGCCCGCACGGCCGCCGGTGCCACCGCCGAGGGATCGATGCGGCGCAGCACATGCGCTGCCAAGGAAGCGATCTCGGTGGACGTGCGGTAGTTCGTCGACAGCGCCACGGTCCGCACGCGGGAGGTCCCGATGGCGGTGTCCAGCGCTGTGCGGATCTCCTCGACGGCCGGCCAGGCCGACTGCGCCCAGTCCCCGACGACGGTCCACGTGGCGCCGCGTGCTCGCCGTCCGAGCATCCGCCACTGCATGGGCGTGACGTCCTGCGCCTCGTCGACGACGACGTGCGCGAAGGTGCGGTGGTCGTGGTGGATCACCTGTCGGCCCGTGCGGTTGCGGTCCGCGAAGGTCGTGACGCCGTGCTCGGAGGCGAGGGCCTCGAGCTCGGCGAGCTCGCTCCACGCATCGTCAGGATCGGGTTCCTCCTCCGGCACCGGTCCGAGGATCGTGTCGAGCTCGTCGACGATCGCGACGTCGGCTGCGGTGAGGACGCGATCGGGCCAGCTGCGCGACAGCGCGGCGCGCTCGTTCTCGTCGTACAAGCCCTGCGCTGCCTGGTGAAGCGGGACGATGCCGGACCGGAGAGCATCCAGCACATCCGCCGGTTGCAGCACCGGCCAGGCAGCGGCCACCGCGCGCACGAACCGCGGCTCGTGTCGCAGCCAACGGCCGAAGTCCTCGCGGTCGCCCGGCTCGGGGACGGCTGCGTTCGGCCTGCGCTCCCACTCGCGCCAGGCGGACTCGACCAGCGCTGCCACGTACGCCGTGTGTCCGGCGTTGTGGGAGCGCGGGGCCTTGCCGACGTGCGAGCGCCGCTTGAGCTGCTCCCGGACAGGTACGGCGAACGGGTGCCCCCACCGCTCGAGGCGCAGCTCGTGGAGCCGCTCCCGGCCGGAGAGCTGTCGGACCGCCCGCTTCAGCAGGGTGGCCATGCGCAAGGAACCCTTCGCGGCGATTGCCGCGGCGTCGTCGTCGCCGCCGAGGGCGAACGGTCGGGGCAGGATCGGCACACCCGACAGCGGCGCGAGGCGCACCGATGTCTCTCCGAGGGACGGCAGCACGGCGGAGATGTAGTCGACGAACACATCGCTCGGTCCCACGACCAGGACGCCGCGCCGGCCGTACCACTCGCGCCGGGCATACATCAGGTAGGCCACCCGGTGCAGGGCGACCGCGGTCTTGCCGGTGCCGGGGCCTCCGGTCACGACCAGCGCGCCGTCGTCCGGCGCACGCACTGCCAGGTCCTGCTCGCGTTGGATCGTGGCGACGATGTCGCGCATGTGGGGGCCACGCTCACGGGAGACGGCCGCGAGGAACGCGCCGTCACCGACCACGGTGCCCTCGAGACGCGCGTCAGGATCCAGCAGCTCGTCGTCCACGCCGAGCACTCGGTCCATGCGCGAGCTGATCGTCCGCCTTCGCACCACTCCGAGGGGGTCCGCCGCCGTCGCTTGGTAGAACGCCGCGGCTGCCGGGGCGCGCCAGTCGACCACCAGCGGGTGCTGGTCCTCGGTGCGCACGCCGACCCGGCCGATGTGGTGCACCGCGCCGTCCTGTCGGTCCAGACGGCCGAAAACCAGACCTTCCCCTGCTGCGTCCAGCACCGCCCGCCGGCCGGCGAAGTGCTGGACGGTCACGTCCCGCTCGTAGACCGCCTGAGGCGAGCCGCCGCCGCCGCGCAGGCCCTCCTGCTCGGCGCCCGCCGTCTGCGCGCGCAGCACGTCGAGCCGGGCCAGCGCCGCGTCGAGCACGTGCTGCTCGCGCGCGATCTCGGCGCTTTCCTGCTCGTTCACGGGTCTCCTTGTCGTGGCACCGGCGGCACAGCCGGCTGGGACACGTTGCCAG
>JBKJSN010000088.1:0-81875 GCA_046595815.1 Mycobacteriales bacterium | reverse complement strand
GCGCTGCGGTAGGACCCGGTCACGTCGAGCACGACCGCGAAGACGAGCGTCCCGATCCAGGCGGTGCCGCGCTCGGCCAGCTCGTAGAACCCGAAGAAGGACGCCTGCCGGCCGGCGGGCGTCATCGACGAGAACAGCGAGCGCGCAAGGGCTTGCGAGCCGCCGAGGACGATTGCGATGACGACGCCGAGGCCGTACGCCGCCGTGGTGCTGTCGAGCGCGACGACCGCGTAGACGACGATGCCGACCCAGATCACGAGCGTTCCCATCAGCACGCGCTTCGCGCCCAGGCGGTCAGCGAGCCGCCCGGAGATCCCCGCGCCGAAGATCGCGACCACCTGGATCAGCAGGATCAGCTGGAGCAGGAACGGCGTCGCGTCGTCGCGGTCGAGCCCCTTGGCGACGAACAGCTCCTCCTCGAGGACCACGGCGGACAGGGCGATCACGGCCTGGATCGCGTCGTTGAACAGCAGGAACGCCAGCAGGTAGCGGGCCGTCCCGGGCAGCGCCCGCAGCGCGCGCAGCGACCCCTTCAGGTGGTGCAGCGACGTGCGGACCTGCGTCCCCAACGAGTCCGTCGTGGGCGTCGCGTCGTAGCCAGGTAGCTCACGAGCGGCGTCGAGCCGGCGGACGGCGACGGCTCCGACGACCGCCCACCACACCGCCGACAGCGCGATGGAGATGCGCACCGCGGTCCCGCGGCTGATGCCCAGCGGCTCCGCGGCCGTGACCAGCCCCAGGGCCACCGCGAGCACGAAAGCGCCTCCTGCGTAGCCGAACGCGAAGCCGCGAGCAGAGACCCGGTCGCGATCGGGCAGCTCGGCGACGTCGGCGAGGTAGGCGTTGTAGGCCAGGATCGCCGCTCCGTAGGCCAGGTTGGCGACGACAAACGCCAGCAGCCCGAGCACGACGCCGGCGGCGGGCACGAGGGCGAGCGCCACCGTGGCCGCGGACCCGATCGCGGTCGAGACGACGAGCAGCCGGCGCTTCGCGGTCGCCCGGTCGGCGAGCGCACCGAGCACCGGCAGCGCGAGCACCTGCAGCAGCACGGACAGGCTCACGGCGTACGCGAACACCGAGTCGGCGCGCGGCGCGACGAACAGCAGCTGGACCCGGCCGTCCGGCCCCGCCGCGTCGTCCGCCAGCGCGTTGAGGAAGGGGCCGCCGACGGCGGTCACCACCGTGGTCACGAAGGCGGAGTTGGCGACGTCGTACAGCGCGAAGCCGGACACGGCCCGGCGACGGGCGTCGCTCACCGCTCGGGGCACAGCTGGTGGCACGGGGTCTCCTGGGTCCGAGGCGCGGTCGCAGCCGTCCGCGCAGTCTCGGTCCTCGGAGCCCAGATCTCCATGAGCAGTCCTGCCCAGATCGACCCGTTCACCACGAAGGCGCCAGATCCGTGTAGGCTCATCCGTGGTTGATGTTGCACCTCTTCGCTCGTGTTTTCCGAACGCCCGCGGATGTGTGGTCGCGGGCGTTCTTTGCGTCCTCCGACAGCTCAGCTCCGGTACGTGCACAGTGCGCGTCCCGTTGGTCTTGAAGGAGACACCGCAATGGCTCAGGGTTCCGTGAAGTGGTTCAACGCCGAGAAGGGCTTCGGCTTCATCGCTCAGGACGGCGGCGGCGCCGACGTCTTCGTGCACTTCTCCGCCATCCAGTCGCAGGGCTACAAGTCCCTCGAGGAGAACCAGCGCGTGGAGTTCGACATCACGCAGGGCCCGAAGGGCCCGCAGGCGGAGAACGTCGTTCCCGTCTAGTCCTCAGCTCTTCTCGACGGCCCGGTCCCTCCTCGGAGGGGCCGGGCCGTCGGCCTGTGCGGGCATCGGTCAGGCTCATGCCATGACGACGACGACGCGGGTCCGCACCGACGACGGGGCCGAGCTCCACGTCGAGGTCGACCTCGAGCCCGCCGCCCCCCTGACCGTCGTGTTCGTGCACGGGTTCACCGCCTCGCTGGAGGAGTTCCGGCTCCAGCGCGAGACGCTGCGGGGCCGGGCGACCGCGGCGCTCTACGACTGCCGCGGCCACGGGCGCAGCCACCGGCCGGGGTGGCGCGGACGGGTGAGGCACCCGTCGATCGACCAGCTCGGGCGCGACCTCGCCAGCGTCCTGGACCAGGCCGTGCCGCTGGGCCCGGTCGTGCTGTTCGGGCACTCCATGGGCGGCATGACGATCATGGCCTTGGCGCGCCGGCGGCCCGAGCTCTTCGGCGGCCGCGTGGTCGGCACGTTCCTGCTGTCGACCTCCTCGGGGGGCCTCGTGGAGGCCGGGCCGATCGGCCTGGCGGTCCGCATCGCCCGGCGCCTGCACGTCCTGCAGCTCGCCCTGCTGCTCCTGCGCCTGTGGTCGGCGGTGCTGGAGCGCTTCCGCAAGACGGGGACGAGGGCCGGCCGCGCCTGGTACCGCCACTACCTGTTCGGGACCACCGACGCCGATCCGGAGCTGGTCGAGCTGCTCCAGGACCTGCTGGAGCAGACGCCCCTCACCGTCAGCTCGGCGTTCTACAAGACGCTGCTGGACCACGACGAGCACGCCTCGCTCGAGGTGCTTCGGGTCGTGCCCGTGACGCTGCTCGTGGGCGACAGCGACCGCCTCACCCCGGAGAGCCACAGCCGCCGGATGGCCGAGGTGCTGCCGGACGCCGAGCTGGTCGTCGTGCCGGGCGCCGGGCACAGCGTCAACATCACCCGACGGGACGTCGTCGACGGCGCGTTGCTGCGGCTGCTCGACCGCGTCACGCAGGCCCGGGCGGCGTGACCTCGGCCATGCCGGCCCGGTGCGGGGACGGCGTGGGGCAGACTGGACGCACAGGCACGGCGACAGACCCTCGCCAGACCACCGGACGAGAGCAGGCACGTGACCGTGGACGACACCCTCACCGCTGACACCCAGGCCGCGGTCGACGCCGCACTGGCCCAGGTCAACGCCAAGGTCGACAGCGACCCGGAGCTCGTGTTCGGCGACGTGGTCGAGGAGGTCGCGCTGACCTGCGACGACCTCGACGTCGCCGTCCAGCTGTGCGTCCAGACGATGGACTTCGTGCCCGACACGATCCGCCGCCGGGTCTTCGAGGCCGAGAACGCCGACGTCATCGCCGCGAACGCCCTCGTCGTCGCCGAGCGCGACGCGGTCGAGGCCAAGGCCAAGCAGCGCACCGCCAAGGCCGCCGCCACCCGCGCCGCCACCCTGGCTCGCGAGGCTGCCGTCGAGAAGGCCGCCATCAAGTCGGCCACCTGCCCGGACTGCTTCCAGGTGCGCGCCGCCTCCGGCGTCTGCGGCTGCGACTGAGGCTCGGCGCGCGCCTCACCGCTGGAGGGGTCGCCGTGCGCCCGCGCTGAGCCCTCACGGCGACCAGCTGGGCAGGGAACCCCGCACCCGCCCTCAGAACAGCGTCGTGGGCTCCGGCTCGGGTGCCGGCTCCGGCACCGTCAGCAGCATCTCCAGCGGCTCGCTCGAGACGACGACCAGCCGCTGGGTCGCGCGGGTCAGCGCGACGTAGAGGCTCCGCAGTCCGGCCACCGGGTGCTGGGCCTCCTCGACGATGCCGTGCGGGTCGAGGACCACGCACCCGTCGTACTCCAGTCCCTTGACCTGCCAGGGGTCCACGACGCTCACCCGCGGGTCGTGCGCCAGCACGTCGCGTACAGCCGTGACCCGCCCGTGCGGCGCGACGATGCCGATGGTCCCGGCCACCTGGCCCAGCAGCTCGGCGACGACACCGGGCAGCTCCAAGAGCAGATCCCCGACGAGGAGCAGCGGCTCGACCCCGGTGCTGCGCACGGCCGCCGGCGCCTGCAGCGACGGGTCGATGCGGGCGAGCAGGCGGGCGGCCAGCGCGGCGACCTCGGTGCTGGTGCGGTAGTTGGTGGTCAGCTCGACGGTGCGCAGGCGGTTCTTGCCGAGGACCGTCGCGAGGGCCTCGCGGACCTCCGAGACGTCCGGCCACGCCGACTGCACCCAGTCGCCGACGACGGTCCAGGTCGCGCCCCGGGCGCGGCGTCCGAGCATCCGCCACTGCATCGGCGTGACGTCCTGCGCCTCGTCGACGACGACGTGCGCGAACGTGCGGTAGTCCCGCTCCTCGGCCAGGTTGCGCCGCGCGCGGGCGGTGCGGTCGAAGTGCGTCGTCACCTCGGACTCGCGGGCGAGCGCGTCCAGCTCGCCCATCTCGTCCCAGCCGTCGTCCTCCGGCTCGAGCTCCACCGGCGGCGCGCCCAGCAGCTCGACCAGCTCGTCGTGGAGGGCGGCGTCGGCGGCGGTCAGCGGGGCGCCGTCGCGCCAGGAGTCCTCGAGCGCCCTGATCTCGTCGTTGCCCAGCACGTCGCGGGCCAGCTCGCGCAGGGGCAGCGCGCCGGAGCGCAGGCGGGTCAGGACGTCCCACGGCTGGAGCACCGGCCAGGCGGCGTCCAGGGCGCGGCGGAAGGCAGGGTCGCCGCGCAGCCAGGACGCGAAGTCCTCGCGGTCGTCGTCCTCGATGCGGCCCGCCTCGGGGCGTCGCTGCCACGCGCGCCAGCAGAGCTCGACCAGCGCTGCGGAGAACGCGGCCCGGCCACTGTTGTGGCTGCGCGAGGACCGGTGGACGGTGCTGCGCCGGCGGGCGATCTCCCCGCCGCGGACGGTCATCGTGACGCCCCAGTGCAGCAGCTCGAGGTCGTTGATGTGCTTCGCGCCGCCGAGGGACCGGACCACCTTGCGCAGCACGTCCGCCATGCGGGCAGAGCCCTTGACCGCCACGGCTGCGGGCCCGTCCCAGCCGGTGACCTCGACGCCGCGCGGCAGCTCGGGCAGGTCGGCGAGGCTGGCCAGCCGCACGCTCGTCTCGCCCAGCGCGGGGAGCACCGCGCCGATGTAGTCCACGAAGACCGGGGACGGGCCGACGACCAGCACGCCGCGACGGGAGTACCACTCGCGCTTGGCGTACATGAGGTAGGCGACGCGGTGCAGCGCGACCGCCGTCTTGCCGGTGCCCGGTCCGCCGGTGACGACGAGGGCGCCGTCGTCCGGCGCGCGGACCGCCTCGTCCTGCTCGCGCTGGATGGTGGCCACGATGTCGCGCATGTGGCCGGTGCGCTCGCGCGAGACCGCCGCGAGGAAGGCGCCGTCGCCGACGACGACGGTCCCCTCGAGGTCGTGCTCAGCGGAGGCGTCGAGCAGCTCGTCGTCCACGCCGATGACGCGGTCGCGGCGGGTGCTGATCGTCCGGCGGCGGACGACGCCCAGCGGGTCCGCGGCGGTGGCGCGGTAGAAGGCGGCGGCAGCCGGGGCGCGCCAGTCGACGACGATCGGCTCCTGGTCGGTCGTGCGGAGCCCGAGGCGGCCGACGTGCAGCGGCCCGCCCTCCAGCAGGTCGAGCCGCCCGAAGACCAGCCCCTCGCCTGCCGCGTCGAGGTCCAGGCGGCGCACAGCGGTGTGCAGAGCGGCGACATCCCGCTCGTACAGGCCCTGCGGAGTGCCCGCTTGAGCGATCTCGAGAGAGTCGCGCTCCCGGATCGCCGCCTCGGCGCGCAGCACCTCAAGGCGTGACAGGGCCCGGTCGAGGACCGCCTGCTCGCGGGCGATCTCGCGCGCCAGGTCGTTCACGAAGGGGGTGCTCCTCATCGGGGTGTGCGGCAACCAGCCCAACAGTCTGCCTTGCCGCAGCCCGAGGGCCGATTGTGACGTTCGAAATCGGGGCGAACTCGACCCGGACCGGGCACACTGATGGCCGCACACGACGCTGAGTGGAGAAGACACCAACTGTGAACCGAAGCCTCCGGATCCTCGCCGGCACCCTCGCCCTGGCCCTGCCGCTCGCCGCGGCTGCTGGCTGCGGAGTCGAGAAGAAGAAGACCGTCAAGCAGGAGTTCCAGGCGGCCCAGGACTACTTGAGCAACGCGAAGGCCGCGTCGTTCACGCTGCGGTTCGACGATGCCCAGGGCAACTTCGCCAAGTTCATCACCAAGGACGGCGACACCCCACCGGCCGTCGTGCAGGCGATGCTCAAGGGCAGCATCACCTACATCGCCGACCCAGCCGGTGACGCGACGCTCAAGAGCGTCCAGTCGCAGGCCCTGAACCCGAGCGACCTCAAGGCCGCCATGGAGAAGGTGAACATCGCCTTCGTCGTCCGGGATGACAAGGCGGACCTGTTCGAGCTGCGACTGGTGGCCGGCGACCTCTACGCCCATGTGAACCTCAAGGAGATCGGGGTTCTCGCGAAGGCGGGCGGATCCGAGGACTTCGACGCCACCCTCGACCAGGGACTGAGCGAGATGGACCCTCGCTTCGCGCAGGGCCTCGCCGACGTCCGCGCAGGGAAGTGGCTCAAGCTGCCGCTGGCGAAGTACCTCGACCAGCTCAAGGACCTCGCCGGGACCTTCACGGGTATCACCCCGCCCACCGCGGCCCCCGGCCAGGAGTACGACTACTCGGCCCTGGGCAGCAAGGCCTACGCCGCGATCAAGCCTTTCGTCAAGGTCACGGACGCCAACGACGACAGCACCGACCGCGTCCTGGACGTGAAGGTCCAGGTGCGGCCGGCGCTCAAGGCGCTGCTGTCGTTGCTCAAGGCTGAGAAGGGCCTCCCGTTCGGTGCGCTGATCGCTGACGTCACCCCCGCGGAGATCGACAAGCAGGTCAAGGACGGCGAGGCGCGCGGCACCATCACGCTGCACGAGAGCCACCTCACGAAGGTGTCGGTGGACCTCGAGTCCGTCCGTCTGCTGGCGAACGACCCGGGCACCGACAGCTTCGCCGGTGTGAAGATCACCCTCGACGTGGACGACTCGGCAGAGCAGCTGGTCGCGCCCACGAACCTGTCGACCCTGGACCTCGGGTCGGTCCTGGATGACTTCCTGACGTCGTTCTCCGAGATGACGAGCTCGGGTACGGCGGGCTAGCGTTTTCGGCAGGACTCCTGCGGCGTACGTCGAAGGTTTACAGGTCACCCGTAGACCTGGAGTCCCTCGTGCGCCGTCCCCTGTTCGCGCTGCTGGCCCTGCCCGTCGTGGGCCTGGCTGTCGCCGCCCCGCTGTCCAGCGCGGCGACCAAGGCGCCGTTGGGCTTCGGTCGCAACACCTTTGCCTACAACTCCAGCTACGGCGAGCCCAGCATCGCCGTCTCCCCGACGGGGACGATCTACGTCACCACCCCTGGCGAGGGTGGTGCGGTGCTCGCACGCAGCGACGACCAGGGTCGCAGCTGGATCAAGCTCCCGACGGCCAAGTCGACCGCTCGTCAGGCAGCCCTGAAGGGCGCTGACTCAGACGTCGTCGTCGCCAAGGACGGCAGCGTCTACGCCGCGGACCTCAACGGCGACGGCATCACCGTCTTCCGGTCCGCCGACAAGGGCCGCTCGTTCCCGCAGCAGGCCTTCATCAACGCCAGCGCGGACCGGGAGTGGATCGCGACGACGGGTCCGCGCGGCGAGAACGTCTTCGTCGCCTGGCACGAGCTGGCCACGGGCACCATGCTCGCTGTCACCAGCCACGACAAGGGAAAGACCTTCGGCCCCCCCGAGGTGCTCTACAGCAACCCGGTGACGCTGGCGGAGAGCGCCCACGACGGGACGTCCATCGGCGGCATCAGCACCGACGAGGCGGGTCGCGTGTACGTCAGCTACGCGACGAGCCGGATGACGACGACCGACACGACGTACGGCGTTCCGCCGGTGAACACGGTGAAGATGGCCGTTCGTGACCCGGAGACCGGGCTGTGGTCGGACCACCTCGTCAACGCGGGAGCCGACGACGCCAACTACGGCAACTTCTGGATGGCCAGCGCCGTCGACCGCGGCGGGTACGTCTACGCCGTCTACAGCGGTTACGCCCACAAGGGCCAGCCGATGCACGTGTGGCTGCAGCAGTCGAAGGATCACGGACTCACCTGGTCCACGCCGTACGCCGTCGACAACGCCCTCCCGGGTGCCACCGGTCAGGACCTGTTCGGCTGGGTCGCAGGTGGGGGCAAGGGAGTCGCGGTCGTGAGCTGGTACCACACGGCCGCCCCCGACAAGGACGCCAACGGCATCGATTGGAAGGTCGCCGTCGCCCAGGTGCGCGAGCTCGGCACGCCCAAGCCGAAGGTCCTCTGGGGCTACGCCAGCGACCACTCGGTGCACCACGGCCCGATCTGCACCCTCGGGCTGTTCTGCGGGATCCTGCCTGGCTCGAGCGATGATCGTTCGCTGCTGGACTTCTTCAAGGTGACGGTGCTGCCGGACGGCAAGCCCGCCGTGGTCTGGAGCGACAACAACCGCCAGGACGGGGACGCCAAGACGGGGGTCGGTTTCGCCAAGCAGTCCTCGGGTCCCAGCGCCTGGAAGTCCCGCCCGTAGGCTTTCCCGAGTGGACCGCACGCGCGAGGGGCTGACGTACGGCGTCTCGGCGTACGCGATCTGGGGTCTGTTCCCGCTCTTCTGGCCGCTGCTCCAGCCCGCGACGGCGGTCGAGGTCCTTGGCCACCGGGTGCTGTGGTCGCTGCTGCTCATGGCCCTGCTGCTCCGCCTCACCCGAGGCTGGCCCGCGGTGCGCGCCGCCGACCGCTCCCAGGTACGGCGACTGGCACTGGCGTCGGTCCTGCTGGCCGGCAACTGGGGGCTGTACATCTACGGCGTGAACAGCGGTCAGGTCGTCGAGACCTCGCTGGGTTACTTCATCAACCCCCTCGTCAGCGTGGCGCTCGGAGTGCTGGTCCTAGGCGAGCGGCTGCGCCGGGTGCAACAGGTGGCTATCGGGTTTGCGGCCGTCGCGGTCCTGGTGCTGACCATCGAGAACGGCCGCCCGCCGTACATCGCCCTGGGGCTGGCCTTCTCCTTCGGCACCTACGGACTGCTCAAGAAGCAGGCCAACGTCGGAGCCCTGGCGTCGTTCAGCATCGAGACCGCCGTGCTCGGTCCGGTCGCGGTGATCTACCTGCTCGGGCTGGCGATCAGCGGTCACGGCACCTTCACCGCCCACGGCCCGGACCACTCGCTGCTGCTGATGTCCGCCGGTGTGGTGACCGCCGTACCCCTGCTGCTGTTCGGGGCCGCAGCCACCCGCGTCCCGCTCGTCACCCTCGGCGTGCTGCAGTACCTCGCCCCGACGCTGCAGCTCATCGTGGGCCTCGGCGTGCGGCACGAGCCCTTCGGGACCGCCCAGCTGGTGGGCTTCGTCCTGGTCTGGATCGCGCTGGCGATCTTCACGACCGACCTCGTGCGCCACCACCGGAAGGTCAGGGTGGTCGCGTGCTGACCCGACACGACGTTCCCCTTGCGGGACTCACCTCCCTGCGGCTTGGCGGGCCCGCACGGCTGCTTGTCGAAGTGACCTCGGAGGCGGAGCTGGTGGAGGCCGTTGCCACCCACCCCGCAGCTTTCGTGCTCGGTGGCGGCAGCAACGTGGTGATGCCCGACGTCGGGCTCGACGAGGTGATCGTCGTCCGCAGCCGCGGTGTGGTGCGCGAGGTCGAAGACCTGGTGGTGCAGGCAGGGGAGGACTGGGACGGCCTGGTCGCGCGGACGCTCGACGAGGGACTGGTGGGCCTGGAGGCGCTGTCCGGCATCCCGGGGACGGTCGGCGCGGCGCCGATCCAGAACATCGGCGCCTACGGAGCCGAGGTCGCGTCGGCTGTGGTCTCGGTGCGCGTGCTCGACCGCCGTACCGGGGAAGTCTCGGACCTGCCCGCCTCCGACTGCGGATTCGCCTATCGACACAGCGTTTTCAAGGCCGAACCGGGCCGTCGCGTCGTGCTCGGTTTGCGCTTGCGGCTCGCGAGCGGCACAGCCTCGTCACCGATCCGGTACGCCGAGCTGGCTCGCGCCCTCGGGGTCGAGCTGGGGTCGACGGCGCCGGCTGATCGGGTGCGAGAGGCCGTCCTGACACTGCGCCGCGGCAAGGGGATGGTCCTCGCCCCGGAAGATCCGGACAGCGTGAGCGCAGGCTCTTTTTTCACCAATCCCGTTGTGGCACAGGCGCCGGAGGGCGCTCCGAGCTGGCCGGTGGACGGTGGCGTGAAGGTCAGCGCTGCCTGGCTCATCGAGCAGTCAGGCTTCAGCAAGGGGTGGGGCGAGGGGCCGGTCGGGCTGTCCACCAAGCACACGCTGGCGCTGGTCAACCGCGGGGGTGCGACGGCGGCTGATCTGCTCGGCGTGGCGCGGAGCGTCAGAGACGGTGTGAAGGCCACGTTCGGCATTACCCTCGTGCCCGAACCCGTGGTGGTCGGAAGCCACCGAGAAGACCCACTCAGCCCAGTGAGCGAGAACCCAGCAGATGAACCTGCTCGACAGCACGGAGAAGGCCCGTCGTGACCGAGTTCTCATCGAGGCCCTCATCGAGGATCCGTCTCGGTTGGGACCGGACTACCAGCCGATCAAGGACCTGAGCTCCGGCGCGGTCATCGGGTACAAAGCCACCGGTCGCGGCCAGACCGGCACGGAGCTGGACAACACGCTGGCGCTGCTGTCGAGTGCGCAGTCCACGGGTCTGGTGGAGCGCCTCGACTGGGCCTTCCGGTGCCTGGCCTTCGACCAGTTCGCAGAGAAGGCCGTCGCGGCCGAGCTGCACCTCACGCCCGAGCCGGAGACCTTCGGCAGCCCTTGCCCGCCCCGGCTCGCGACCTCCTTCGGGCGTGGCCGGCGCGAGCTGAAGATCGCCGCCGAGGTGCACGACTACGGCCTGACGCACCCCCGCCTGGAGAGCGCTGTCACCGAGTGGCGCTCCTGGGGCTGGCGGGTCGTGCTCGCCGACGTGAGCCACGTCGTCGACACCGCCCTGCTCCGCCGGCTCGACGTACTGCGTCCCGACGTCGTCCAGGTGGATGTCTCCAAGCCCGCCGCGAGCGGCGCCCAAACGCGGCAGGTGCTCGACTGGGCCGCGGCCAACGGCGCCCAGGTGCATGCCACCGGCATCGATCTCGAGCCCCGCAAGGCGCTCGCCATCGAGCTGGGTGCGGTCGCCGGCCGTGGTCGCCTCCTCGGCGCCCCCGCCCCGCTCTAGCAGTCACCGCGGCCAGGCGCCGGCGCGGTACTGATGCCTTCGGCCCCTTCCCAACAGGGGCCGCCCTCTGTCAGAGTCCGGCACGTGGTCGAGTCGTTCGGGGCGTGGGCAGTGGTCGTCTTCCGTGGGGAAGGCGGCTGGCAGGTCTCGCAGCTGCCACCTGGCATCTCGGAGGATCTGGAGGCGGTCGTCTCCGCCGTACGAAATCAAAGTGCAGGTGCCTTTGCGCTGGTCGACGTCGAGGATGAGTTCTTCGTGGTGGTGCGCTTCGTAGGCGGCGAGGAGCGGTTCTTGCTCAGCGACGCCGGTGCCGCGCTCGACTGGGACCTGGCGATGCAGGTCATGGACCGGTTGGACCTCGACCCGCCGGACGACGAGGACTCGATGGAGTTGTGGCCGGTGGGTGAGCTCGCGGTCTTCGAGGACCTCGGTCTGGACGCGATGGAGCTCAGCGCCATCCTCGGCGACGAGTCCGCCTACGCTGACGAAATGCTCTCCTCTCTTGCCCGCCGGCTGGGATTTGCCGACGCGTACGAGCAGGTCGTCGAGGCCCTGGTCTGAGTCGTGGGGTACTTCGCCGCTGCCGTGGTCCGCTCGCCGGATGGATGGACCGCACGTGACCTGGACCTCGACGAGCTCGAGGACCTCGAGGACATCGTCGAGATGATGCGCGACCTGGACGCCGAGGGGCCGGCGCTGCTGTTCCTCGAGCAGGACGACGAGTGGCTCGGCGTCGTCCGCGTGGACGGGGACCAGGACCCGCGCGTCTTCCTCTCCGACCGTCGCGCTGTGGAGGTGAGCGAGCTCGCAGCCCTCATCTGGGAGCACGACCCGGAGCCCGTCGTCGATCCTGACGACGAGGAAGGCACCCGCGCGGTCGCCGAGCCGGTCGGCGATCCCGACCTGCTTGCGGACCTCGGAACTCCAGGCGAGAAGCTGCTCGCCCTGTGCGCTCACGAGGGCATGCTGCCGGCCGACGTCATCACGGCGCTGGGCGAGAAGGCCGGGTTCCTCGAGGCCCTCGACGCCCTGCGCGAGGTCTAGCCCTGTACGACGACCTCATGCGGCTCGCCCTGGCCGAGGCAGCGAGCGCAAGTCGCCACGGGGACGTGCCCATCGGCGCTGTGGTCCTCGGGCCGGACGGGGGGCTGCTGGCCGCGGCCCACAACGAGCGTGAGCTGACCGGGGACCCGACGGCGCACGCCGAGGTGCTCGCGCTCCGCCGGGCCGCCGAACGCCTCGGCTCCTGGCGCCTCGAGGGCTGCACCTTGGTGGTGACTCTGGAGCCCTGCACGATGTGCGCGGGTGCCGCCGTACTCGCCCGGTTGGCTCGGGTGGTCTACGGAGCCGTCGACCCGAAGGCCGGCGCGGTGGGGTCGCTGTGGGACGTGGTCCGGGACCGTCGGCTCAACCATCGGCCCGAGGTGGTCGCCGGCGTGCTCGCCGAGGAGTGCGGCACGATCCTGCGGGAGTTCTTCACACCCCACCGCTGACCGGCGTCACAGGACAGTGACGACCTCGTCGTAGGCAAGGCGCGGGAGCCGCTCGGCCCACGCGTCAACCGCGGGAAGGCCGATGTTGACCACCATGATCGAGCGCAGGTCGCCGGCCGGGAACAACTCGGCGTCCAGGCCGGCACTGTCGTAGCCGCCCATCGGACCGGCGGCCAGGCCCGCAGCCCGCACCCCGAGCAGGAAGTACCCGGCCTGCAGGTGCGCGTTGTCGCGTGCCACGCGGTGTCGCAGCGACTCGTCGGCGAACATGTCGCGGGCCCCCGGGAAGTGCGGGAAGACGGTCGGCAGGTGGTCGTGGAAGTCAGCAGCAAAGGCGAGTACGGCGACGAGCGGCGCCTCAGCGGTCTTCGCCCGGTTGCCCTCGCCCAGGTGCGGAAGAAGCCGTGCCTTGGCCGACTCGGAGCGGATCAGCACCACCCGCAGAGGCTGGGAGTTCATCGACGTCGGGCCGTACTGCACGAGGTCGTAGACGGCCTGGATCTGCTCGTCGGTCACCGGGTCCGGGGTGAAGCGGTTCGCGGTGCGGGCGGCGCGGAACAGCAGGTCCTGTGCGTCCTTCGCCAGGGTGAGGTCAGCAGCGTGCGTCATGGTGGCTCCTTGCGACGGGATGGGCTCACTGTTCCCAATGAAGTTGCACGCTCAATTGTTTCCGGCGCAACTATGACGAGGGTCACACGGCCAGATTCCGCTAGAGTCTCCGCCGGTGGCGTGTCCGAGCGGCCGAAGGAGCACGCCTCGAAAGCGTGTGAGGGGGCAACTCCTCCGTGGGTTCAAATCCCACCGCCACCGCCAAGGGGTCCTGACGAAACTCAGGGGTTCCGACTTACGAAACTCCCCGTGATCTTGCCCAGGTGGCGAGAACACGGGGAGTTGCCGTTTCGGAGCGTCGTCGCGTCGCTTCCGGGGAGCTCTCCGGGCACGGCGACCGGCCGTAGCTGCTCATCGCTCCCACGCGAGGCGTACTGCGGGCATGGCTGTAGCCCGTCCGGCCAGGGGCCGAGCGGGTACGGGGTGGAGCTGGTGTTTCGCTGTACGAACGTCAGGCGGCGAGCGGTGGCCCGTGGATACCGGTGGCGCCGCAGTCGGGTTCGAGCTCCTCGAACCCGGCGCTGACGGGGTCGATGACGGTGAGGGGGTCCCTGTGGTCTCCGGTTCGTGCCGCCCATGCCCGGAGCGTGCGAAGGTTCGCGGCAGCAGCAACACACCCGACCATGAGGCTGGTCTTGACGATCCCGACGACGAACGTCCAGCCGCGGCGGACGTTCTCGGTCTTGGGGGACTTCATGTTGCCGAACACGCCCTCGATGTAGGTCCGTCGGTTGAACGACGCGATCCACTCGGGGCTGCCCCAGTACAGGCGCTGACGGATCTTGGGCGTGACCGACCCGGGGATCGTCACGGTCCGTTGGGTGCAGCACTTGGGCGCGGTCGTGAGCTCAGGCGGGTTCTCGACCGTCGGGGTGCCGACCGGAAAGTCCTTGCTGAACGGGCAGTTGCCGCAGCTGCGCTTGCCGGCCTGCGCGGGGCACTCCCAGCGCTCCTTGCCGGTCTCGTCGGGTCCGGCGACCCGGCGGAAAGCCCACGCTTCACGCTCGGCGATCTTGGCCGCGAACTCCTCGAGCTCCGAGTTGCGCTTTGCTCGCTCGGCCTTCTGTACAGCACTGGCACGGGGCCGGTCGCGGCCAGCGGAGAGGTTCGCGGGCCGGACGATGTTGATCAGCTCATCGGGCATCGAAGGGCAGTGCGGCGTCCCGGCGACCATCCGGATTCCCTCGAAGTCCCGGACGCCCTGATCGTTAGGGTGCAGGTCCAGCACGGCTTCTATCTCCCGTGCGCGAAGCTCATCCGCCCACCGATCGGGAAGCTTGTAGGACCAGGCGCGGTCGGCGGCGACCTCCACGACCGTCCGGCCGTCGTCGGTGAGCCGGTCGAACATCCCGAGCGCGGGAGCGACGACATCGGCACTCGCCGGCGCGACCACGAGCCGTTCGGTCAGAACCGGCCGGTCGAGCACTCCGGTGCCACCAGGCTTGGGCATCGCAGTGATCGCGAACACGTCGTACCCAAAGCACATCTTGGTCTTGTTGTCGTACGTGCGGGTCCGGTAGCCCCAGTCAGCATCAGGGTCGAACGAGGCACCAGCCTCGAGTGCAATGGCCAGCAGGTCACCTTCAGCGACCCCCGCCGGCGGGTGCGCGCCAGTGCCCTCCGGCTCCACCTGGGGCACCGCGACGGCCGTGCGGCGCTTGCCTTTGCCCCAGGACTCCATCGAGGTCGCGTCGAGCGCGAAGCGGTCTGCGGGCGGTAGGTGGACCGGCATGGTCGCGGCGAGGAGCTTGTCCAGCACGGACTGGAGCGCGTCGGTGCGCTCGGCGCGCTCAACGTCGTCCAGGTCAGGTGCCCGCCCTGGGGTCGCGGCAAGTTTTCCTTCGAGAGCTTCCAGCAAGTACCGGACCTGCCGGAGCGTCAGGCAGCGGCTGGCGCCGGCCTTGTCCGTCCAACGGATCCCGTACTGGATCTGGGCCGACCGGGCGATGTCGCCGGTCAGGAGCGCATGCACGTTCGTCAAGGCCAGGTTCTTGCGGCTGCCCGCGGCCAAGATCACGCCGGCGAGAAACACGTCAACGGGCAGTTGCCGGGGCCGCCCGCCCGCGCCGTCTGGACGCAGCCTTGCTTCGAGGTCCTTATGCACGCCGGAGCGCCGCACGAGCGCGACCGCACGGTCGAGCTCGGTCCGAGGAATCATGTCGCACCTGCCGGCGCAGGAGGCGTTCCAGAAGGACCGGCGGGAAGGGTCGCGAGGAGTCGGTTGACGTCGCCTGGGTTCGGCGCGGGGCAGTACGCGAGCAGGTCCGTAAGGGTCCTGGCTGAGCGCAGCCCAGCAGCGTGCAGCAGCGGCCCGAGGGGGATGCCTGCGGCCAGACACGCCACCAGCCACGTCGCGCGGAGCCGGTTCACCGCGATGTCAACGCTGTCATCGGTAGCGGTGACGGCGTCGCGGATAGCTGGGCTCGTGATGCTCTTCCGCGTCGGCTTCACGCCCAACAGCGGCGTGTTGGAACCCCGACGATCGCTGGCGTGCAGGGCCAGCGCTTCCCGGACCAGATCGGCGTAAAGCGCGCGGACGGGCACCGTCCGGGGGCGGCCGCCGCGGACCTGCACAAGGAGCACGAGCGTTCCGTCAGGGAGCGTCGCGTCACTGAAATCGGTCGGGCACACCGCGCGGAGGTCTTTGCCGTCCAGCCCGGCACCGAGACCGAGCCCGACGATCGTCGAGAGTTCCCGACGGCGAGGGGAGGTGGGCTGGTTGCGGGCCAGCCGCACGTACGCGGCGCACTCTGCGGCGCTGTACGGCCCAGCGATCGGCTGGTAGGCGATCGCCGCGGGAGGGCTGGGGTCCAGCGCCTTCAGTGTTCGCCGAAGCACAGACCGGTACGTCGCCAGCGACGGATCTGGCGTCCCGCTAGCAGCCAACTCCGTCAGGTACACATCGAGAAGGCCCGCGGTCTGAAGCTCCTCAACCGCAACGGAGCCACCAACGTCGGCCCGCCCCGGCCGCGTCTGGATCCACGCGACGAACGCGGCAATAGAGGTCGCGCTCGAACGGGCAACCCCGGCAGTGACTGGTGCGTAGCTGGCGATGAGGCGGCGGCACAGGGGCCCAAGGATCTCCCAGCGCTCGGCGCTGAGAGCTGCTGGGCGGTACTCGGCGATCGCTTCTTGCACCTTTGCAGGCAGCAGGCTCACGTCGGGCAGGGCAGTCACAGTCGGGGCTGAACGCGCGCTGGCAGCTGCCTTCGCCGCACGCAGCGCCGCAGCTCGTGACGGCTTCACCGAAGTAGCAGGTCCCGAGGTGCGCGAGGTCGCGCTCGACGTCGCGCTCGCTGCCCGGGCGGCGGACCTGAGTGGTCCGGAGGTGCTCTCAGAGGATGACCGTGCCCATGTTCGTGGACTCACCACTTCCCACGCAGGAGCCCCGACGGAGCTCAGCGAGAGCACGGTGCCCGGATCTGGCGCCGCCGCACTCGACGCCGGCGCTCCCTCAGCAGCCCGGTTCATCACCTTCTTGCTCAGGCTGCGGCCGGTTGACTTCTCATACGCGGCCACCGCCGTGAGCAGCGGCTCGCCCGCTGCCAGCCAGGACATCAGTGGCCGGGTGGCGGCCGACGGAGCCACTGGCTTGCGAACGGGTGCCCGCACAGGGGCAACGGTCCCGGCGAGAGCGTGCTTGAGCCGGCGAAGATCGCACAGATGCTTGCCCTGACCCTGGCTGGAAGTCCCGGAAGCCGCCAGTCGCGCTATGTGCGCGCTGATCCCCGGGTCGGTCACCAACAAGGCCAGGTCCGGAACGCTCAGGCCGTCCCAGCCAGGGTGTTCGACAAGTAGCCGGCACAGCCGAGAGGCCAACCCCATCGCGTCAGCAGCATCGGCAGGAGCAGCAGCGAGGACGGCGTTCGTCACCGGAGCCTGTGCGAGCGCCCACTGCGCCGCGGTCAGCAGATACGGGGTGTAGCGGGCAAGCCGCTGCACCGTCGTCTCCGTCGAACCCTCTGTGGTCACAACGAACACAGGTCCGGTCTCGATCCGCGGTTGCAACCGCTGCGTCCTGCGTCGCGGCCAGGGACTCCCTCACATCGGCGACGGTTAGCCAGGTTTGTGAGAACGGCCGGAAGCGAAAGGAACACGCACGACCTAGCGGAGCTCAAGTTCTTGCGTTCGCCCAGTAACCTCCGCGCGTCCTAGACCGAACTACGTCACGATCTAGGACGTGCTCACACCGTCGCAGGCCCGCGAGGCGTTACAGGCGTTCGCGGACGCCGTCACAGGTAACGACACGACCGCCTGCATCGAAGGCGCAACATGGCTTCGCGTCCTAGGCGGCAGGGACTGGCTCCAGCTCGACGACCACGCCCGCAGTTACGGATACATGAGCGGCGGTGCGCCCGTCAGCGGCACGAGAGGCTGGCTCGGGTCGAACCTCGCGGAGAAGACCGGGTTCGTGGCCGCGGTAACGAGCCTGCACGCGGACGGACGCATTCGGCAGCGCGCCACCAAGGTCCTCGCCGGCAGCCCCGGCGTGCTGCGAGCAGCGGCCCTAGCTTTGCGCTGCCTTGACCACGTCCCGCAAGTACGCGAAGACGCGCTGCTTGGGCTGCGATTGCAGACCGCGCCCGAGGCTGCCTCGTCCGCACTCGGCGTGCTGCTGGCCGGGCGGCAGCGGCAGCACGCCCCACAGGCACTCGCCAGCTACCTCGATGCGCTCTTCGCCGTCCATGACGAGCAGAGCCTGCTCCCGACGTTGCAAGCAAGCGCCGACCGGCGCGTTCGCAGATGGGCTTTCGAGGCTGCACACGACCGGGGCCTGCTCAGTACCGACGAGCTCATGGCTGCGGTCCGCGGCGAGAGGGACCAGTTCGTGCGAGCCCTTGCCGCTCAGTGGTTGAAGGCGACCGCAACACCCGCACAGTTGCTCGAGCTACTTGGCTCACGCTTCGTCGACGGACGGCTTCTTGCCCTCACATGCCTCGACGACGGCGCCCTGGACACCACGACGCTGCTGAGTCTTCTCGACGACCCATCCGCTCGGGTCCGCGAAACGGCGCAGTGGCGGACTCGGCGACGAGATGTGAACCCTGCGTCGATGTACCGCGGCTGGCTCGTCGAGGGTGCACGCGGCACCCGGCGAGTCGCCGCAGCGCTCGACGGACTCTCGGTCGTCGGCGCCGGCCAGGACGACGCCGACCTCGCTGGCACCTACTTGCCGCACGCGAGCCCGGCGGTGCGCGCCAACGCTGTCGCCGCTGTCGCCGTCCTCGGCACACCTGCCCGTGTCCGGGAACAGCTCCGGCCGCTGCTGCTCGATCCCAGTAGCCGAGTCTGCTCTGCCGCAGCTCGCGGCCTCGCCCGGGCGGGGGCATCGGGCACGGATGCTGAACCGGCGTGGGCGTCCGAGCAACCGTGGAGCCGGAGGGCGGGGTGGCGGCTCAGCCGCTCTGCTGGAAGTTGGGACCGGGTTGACGCCGACCTGCGCGCCGCCGCTGATGACGATGCGCAGCTGTCGGGCCTCGGTCGGGCGGCACTACGCAACTGGCTCCATGCAGGCGCCGCGACGACCTGGGGGCAGCCAGCTCCCGCGCTGCGCAACCGGATGACCGCGCGGCTTGCTACGAGTGGGCTCAGCCGGAACGAGCGGCGGGAGCTCGCCTTCCATGCGGGCCTCGAACTCGCGCCAGAACCGAGTCCCGAGCCCCTGCCGGACGACGTAAGCCCGGTACGGCCCAGGTGGCTGAGGCTTCTGCGTCGCTTGTGAGAACCTGAGTACGGCTAACAAGACGGATGGGATGGGTCTAACTGGTGCACCTGCTTGGATCGGCTGCGCCTCGTTGGAACGTACGTCAGTTGCACGCTTTGCGGATGAGTACAAGTGCCTGCGGGAAGACATTGACGAACTCCATACCGCCCCAGGTATCCACTCCGCCGTGTTCCTCGAGCACGTTCCACAGCGGCTCAGCGGCGCGGAGAATCTCCTCAGCCGCGGCCGGGCTCACGTCCCAAGCGGCTTGTACAGCGGCCACTACCTCGGCGCGCGACTCGGACGGCAAACCGTCAAGAGGGTCCATTGTGTGCACCGTACGCCGCTCCTGCGAGCAAGCACGACAATGCGCGCGGTTGGACCCATCTTTCCGGCTTGTTAGGCGTGCTCATGAGAACCTGACTGCTGGCTGCAACGCGGTAGCGCCGCCACCAGGCCCTCTCAGGCACCGGCAGAAGTGGACGTCCGGGGTCGGTAGCGCTTCTACTTGAACAGTTACCTGGCACACCCCCTCGTCAGAGACCCTTTACCCAAGGCACCAACCCTTTACCCAAGGCACCAACCCTTTACCCAACTTGCCCGAAACCCTTTACCCAACTTGCTCACATGGGGTAGTTCTGAGCGTGTATCGCAGGCCGAGCGCCAGGGAACCCTTTACCCAAGTGGGCGGGAAGTCAGGAGTTGGGTGTAAGGTTTGGGTAAAGGGTTCGAGCGTTGAGGACTCCTGAGCGGACCGTGCTGCGCGTGACAGGAGCTGCCTCACCGATGGATGTCGATGCCTTGGATGCTCTTTTGGCCGAGCTTCGGGATGTCAAAACGGACCATCAGTTCATCGAAGCCAAGCGGGCGCAACGAGCGCTTCCAGAGACCACCCACGAAACCCTCAGTGCCTTTGCAAACGGCGAGGGCGGCATCTTCTTGCTGGGTGTGTTCGAGAACTCGGGCACGTTCGACGTGACGGGCGTGGACAACCCCCAAAAGATGCTCTCGGAGTTTCAGGCAGTCTGCGCATCGATGCAGCCACCGCTGAGGGCCACCATCAGCTTGGTCAGCCACCCCGACGGCACCGTCCTGATCGCAGACATTCCTGCGGTACCCAGAGATGAGCGTCCCTGCCACCGAGCGGGCGATGGGCCCGAGAAGGGGTCGTTCATCCGAGTGGGCGATGGCGACCAGCGACTGACACCTTCCGAGGTCGCGGGAATGTTGGCAAACCGCAAGCGTGAGGACCTCAGCCGGGCGGCTGCCCCTGAGGGAAGCACGCTGAACACCGTTGCCGCCGACGCCTTCTGTCAGGCGCTACGGAACGCCAACCCCAAGTCGGCCGAGCACGGCAACGAGCACTTGCTTCGTCAGTGGGGGGTTCTGCGAGATGACGGCACGCTCACCTACGCCGGACTAGTGACGCTAGGCGAGAACCCCCACACCCGGAGCGACAGCGGCCGCATCGGCTACCGCAGGCACCCCAAGGCCACGGATCCTCCTGACACCCGCTTCGCTTCGCACAACATCGACGGCACCGCCGGGGAGCTGCTCGACAAAACACTCGAGGCGCTGAATCAAGAACTTGGCATCATGCAGGTCGTTCGGCGCGGGCAGCTCTTCGATGAGCTCGACATTCCCCGCGAGACACTCCGAGAAGTCTTGTCCAACGCCCTCGTGCACCGGGGGTTCGCCCCTTCGCAACGAGACACGAGCGTGCTCGTGGAGGTAGCAGACTCCTCGGTTGTGGTGACCAGCCCAGGGGGACTGCACGTGGATGCAGACCTGGAGAAGCTTGGGATGACCCACATGTCCGGCGTACGCAACGTCAGCCTGGTGCGGATCGCTGAGGAGCTGCGTTCCCCAAGCGGGGCTCGCATCGTTGAGCATCAAACCTCAGGCATTGCCGCCGCCGACGAGGCGTGTCACGTTGCAGGCTGCATGCCAATCCTGTTCGTAGACAAGCCCAACGCATTCCAGGTCATCATGCTGAGGGGAACGCTGGACCTTGAGCCAGCCCGGCAGGTGCTCGAGAAGAAGAAGGTCGAGGGCTCCCCGGCCCGATTGCGCCTAGTCAGCGTTCTGCTCCGTCTGATGCAGTTGCGCGAGGAGGTGAACGAGTCAGGTCTGGCAGGCGTTTCCTTCGGGACGCACTTGGCCGCCCGAAGCCTGGCACCGTGCGCGCTTGTGGACGCCGCAGCGGAACTGCGGGCACTCGAAGATGCCGGCATTCTTCACCGTCTAAGTAGCAAGCACAGCTCGTCGTGGAGGCTGAGCAACGAGCCCGCGGGCACCGGGGGAGCTGATCGGGGAGCTGGCGCTATCGAGGCGCCAGCGCATGAGCAGCAGAAGCCCGTGAGGGACGGCCGGAGCAGGGAGAGCCGGGTGCCTGAGCTCCTCGCAGCCATCGACGCCAGTAGCGGCGGAGAGCTCTCACCCAAGGGCATCGCTGAGGCGCTCAGCCTCGCCTCCACCAAGAGCCGCACCCGCTGGATTTCTGAGGCGGAGAAGAAGGGGTTCATCCTCCGTACAACCGACAACCCCCTGAGCCCCACCTCGACCTTCCGGCTCACAGATGCAGGACGGGAGAGCCTGCTGGCGCACCGATTGCGTCAGCAGCCGACTGCAGCTCAGCCTGCGCCCGAGAGCACCGGTCAGACCCGATAGGAAGACCTGCGGCGCCAAGCTTTGAGCAGGTCAGGATCTGCCAGTAGCGCAACCTCGCTTTCGACCAGCTCGCTGCGAAGACAGCCCCTGGCTTCACCCGGCAGGCAACGGCACCCGCTCGCACCCAGAACCGCACCCAGAACCGCACCGTACGACTCAGGCTCCGCGCCTCGAGAGTCGGTTTGTGGAGTGTGCAAGGTCCGGGGCAAAACGCGTGCACCGCCTTGGGCGAATCTCGTTGACCATGACTGTGACCTGCGGGTTTGGAGTTTCGTCGCCACCCCGCCAATGTGATCTCTTCGGAGATCGAGAACCCCTGAACCCACAGCTGAGCGGGTTCAGGGGTTTTCGATGTCACGGCCAGCCCCGAGCGGGACGGCGTACAAGCCATGACACGACGCACGACGACGACCCCGGGCCCAAGGGAGGGACCGGGGTCGTCGGTTGCGCGGAGGATGCGAGATTCGAACTCGCGAGGGGTTGCCCCCAAGACGCTTTCGCCGGCACCGGGAGCTTCCCGCTGGCGGGCCGCACTGATGACATCCGCCACGAAGGCGGGTAGCTCGCCGGCAGGAAGCGCCTTCACCCAGGTCCGGCACAGCGACGAACAACGGCCCGTACGGCAGCGGGCTGGGATCGGGGCGGGTAAGTGCGTGGGAGCAAGATCGCCTGGACTGATGAGAACGGCAGGGATGCCGGTCACGATCGCCGCGAGTACGCGCAGGATGGGACATACTGGCGCCCATGACCCTGGTGACGCGACTGAACGCGCTGGATGACCCAGTGATGCCGGTGATCTTGCGGCCCCTGGGGGTCGCCGCTTTGGACGTCGTCTTGGGTCACACAGAAGCACGGGGGACCTCGTTCTAGTCACGACGCTGGCCGCAGTTCAGTTCACAAGCGGGCGCCGCCGGGCCCGTCACCGACGTCCTAACGCCCCGCAATGAGGTGCCTGTCTGTGGCCCGCCTGCACCGCACTCTGGCCGCCGCCCTCGCCGTCTTGTGGGGATTTTTCTTCTTCGGCCTGACCGACCTCTTAGCTTTCGCGCAGGGTCCGGACTTCCACCGGACCCTGCTGCTGTCCACCGGCTGGGGGCTGCTCTTTCTGTTCCTGGTGGCTGCGCCGCTGCTGGCACTCGTGGTGAGGCCGGCGGCTGCCACGCCAGCCGCGCTCGGCCTGGTGGTCGCAGTGGCCGTGGCGGTCGCGACGGCTTCGGCAGTGAGCGGGTCGGCTGGGCACCTCGTCGTCGCGGCCGCTCTCGCAGTGACCACGGCCGTTCTCGCGGCGACGGGGGGTGGGCTCCGAGCGTGGCCGTCGTACTGGCGGCCGTCTCTGCTACCGGCCGCGCTCGTGGTCCTGGCCGCCGCCCCGGCCTTCGCCTATTCGTGGAACTCAGCCCGAGCGACCGGCACCAATCTCGTCGCAGATGACACCTGGGGCCTTGACCACTGGCCCATCCAGGCGGCGCTCCCCATCGCGTTGCTGCTGGGAGCAACTCTGGCCGCGGGGCACCCCCAGGGGTGGCGTGTGCCGACCTGGTGTGTCGGGACCGCGACTGTCTGGCTGGCAGTCGTTTCGTGGTTTGAGCCGGACCTGGCGGGCAGCATCGGGCGGACCTGGGCTGCGGTCGCCGTGCTGTGGGCGGTGTGCTTCGTGGTCGCGGTGCAGGTGTCCCGGCCCGCCATCTTCGGCGCTGCTCAGGTTCCGCCCCTGAAGCGGGTCGGTCGGTGATGTCCAGAACGTCGGCTCTGCACGCACCAAACGTTCCCTTCCCCAACACTCGAGAACGCCGACGCCGCCGACCGAATAGCGACGCCTAGGACCTGCGCGCGAGCCCCGCAGCGCTGCCCAAGGCCAAGCAGGTCGTTGACGCCTTCCCTTG
This sequence comes from Mycobacteriales bacterium, assembly GCA_046595815.1. GTDB lineage: Bacteria > Actinomycetota > Actinomycetes > Mycobacteriales > SCTD01 > RYN-111. The sequence goes on along the minus strand of JBKJSN010000088.1, from coordinate 58,561 downwards.
CATCCAGCTCGCCAACCGGGCGCTGGATGAGGTCCGGCGCCGGGTGCAACGCGAGGACAAGGGCCACCGCGGACGTCGCGCGCGACCCACTGTTCCGGGTGCGTCGCGTATTGCTGACCGGTGAGGAACGGCTCACCGAAGCAGCCCAGCAACGACTGGCTTCACTGCTGGCCCAGGGCGACCCCAACGGTGAGGTCGCGATCGCCTACCGGGTCAAAGAACGGCTGCGCGAGTTCTACCGCTGCACCGACATCGACCCCGCCCGAGCGATGCTCCGCGAGCTGATCGAGCACTGCAAGCGACCCACCATGCCCTTCGAGCTCCGCAAACTCGGCGGCACACTCGAGAAGTGGTTCGACAAGATCTGCAACTTCCACATCGCCCGCGTCGGCAACGGCCCCACCGAGGCGCTCAACAACCTGATCAAGCGCATCAAGCGGATCGGGTTCGGCTTCCGCAACTTCCGCAACTACCGAGTCCGTGCCCTGCTCTATGCCGGCAAACCGAACTGGCGAGTGCTGGGCTCCATCGTCGTCCGATGAGCCCAGCACCCCGTCAGGATCCGAAGACCCGGGAGAGTCGTGGCGGAGGATGCGAGATTCGAACTCGCGAGGGGTTGCCCCCAACACGCTTTCCAAGCGTGCGCCATAGGCCAACTAGGCGAATCCTCCGTCGATGAGATTAGCGCAGCGCCCGAGCAGCACCTGACCGCCGTACCCCTAGGATGGGCGCAGACCCCTCGTGCGGCGCTCTTCTCGCTGAACCCCCCCAGGGCCGGAAGGCAGCAAGGGCAGGCGGGCTCTTGGCGGGTGCGCGAGGGGTCCTTTCCTTGAAGGAGGACCTGCGGGTGTCGTTGGCGCTGTACCGCAAGTACCGTCCCGGGACCTTGGCTGAGGTCAAGGGCCAAGAGCACGTCACCGGTCCGCTCCGACAGGCGCTGCTGAACGGCAAGGTGAACCACGCCTACCTGTTCAGCGGTCCGCGCGGGTGCGGCAAGACCTCCAGCGCGCGCATCCTCGCGCGGTCGCTCAACTGCGAGCAGGGTCCGACCCCCGACCCGTGCGGCGAGTGCGACAGCTGCGTCGGGCTGGCGCCGAACGGCAGCGGAACCCTCGACGTCATCGAGATCGATGCGGCCTCCAACAACGGCGTCGACGACGCCCGAGACCTGCGTGAGCGGGCCTTCTACGCCCCGGTGTTGAGCCGCTACAAGATCTACATCATCGACGAGGCTCATATGGTGACGACGGCGGCGTTCAACGCGCTGCTCAAGCTCGTCGAGGAGCCGCCGGAGTTCCTGCGCTTCGTGTTCGCCACCACCGAGCCGGAGAAGGTGCTCGGCACCATCCGCTCGCGCACCCACCACTACCCCTTCCGGCTCATGCCGCGCGCCGACCTCACCGCCCTGCTGGAGGAGGTCGTCGCCAAGGAGGGCGTGCCGGTCGACCCGACCGTCATGCCCCTCGTCGTGCGCGCCGCCGCCGGCAGTGCCCGTGACGGCCTGTCGATCCTGGACCAGGTTCTCGCGGCTGCCGGTCCGGACGGGGTCACCCGTGAAGGCGCCGCGTCGCTGCTCGGCGTCACCCCGGACACCCTGCTGGACGACGTCGTGGAGGCCTTCGCGGCCAAGGACGGCGCGGCTGTCTTCGCGACCGTCGACCAGGTGCTGGAGAGCGGGTTGGCGCCGCGTCGCTTCGTCGAGGACGTCCTGCAGCGGCTTCGTGACCTGGTCGTGCTGGCCGCCGTACCCGAGGCCCTGGACAAAAAGCTCCTCGACGTCCCCGAGGACCAGCTCCCCGCGATGCTCCGGCAGGCGCAGGCGATGGGGCCCGCTGGGCTCTCCCGTGCCGCCGACCTGTTCCACGACGGCCTCACCGAGCTCAAGGGCACGACCGCGCCCCGGTTGCTACTGGAGCTGCTGTGCGCGCGCGTCCTCCTTCCGGGCGCCTCGACCGACGAGGCCGCGCTGCTCACCCGCCTCGAGCGGTTGGAGCGTCGCTTCGACATCGGTGACGCCCCCGCGGCCGCGCCTCGCTCGGCTCCCGTCGCACCCCCGCCCGCCGCGACGCCGGCACCGACCCCCGCAGCAGCGCCTCCAGCAGCGCCCGCTCCCGCCCCCGCCGCGTGGCCGGCCGCCGCAACCCTCGGCGGTACGGCGGAACCCCAGCCCGCAGCGAGCACGCCCGCCGAACCGGCTGCCGCAGGGGGCCTGGACGCCACCGCGTTGCGCCGGTCCTGGGATGCGGTGCTCGACGCCGCGAACAGCCGCAAGCGGGCCACGAAGGCGCTGCTGCTCAACGCCACCGTGCTCAGCCTCACCGGCCGGACCCTGACCCTCGGCTTCTCGACGGCCGGCCTGATCCGCACCTTCCAGACCGGCACGAACGAAGCCGTCCTGAAGGAGGCCTTGGCCGAGGTGCTCGGGCTCCAGGTCGATCTGGCCCTGGTCGTGGGTGCCGAGTCCCCGACCTTGCCCGAGGCGCCAGCTGCCGCCGTACCCGCTTATGAGGGGTTCGCCCCCGGCGACGAGATCGAGCCCGTGGACCCCGAGGCGCCCGAGCCGGAGCGCGCGGTGCAGCACGGCGAGGACGCCGCCATCGCGCTGCTGCAGGACCAGCTCGGCGGCCGTGTCATCAACGAGACCTAGTCTCACCGGACCAGGAACAGCGAGGAGCAAGACGTGGCCAAGCCCGGCGGACAGCCGAACATGCAGCAGCTGATGAAGCAGGCGCAGAAGATGCAGCAGCAGATGCTGCAGGCGCAGGAGCAGCTCGCCGCGACCGAGCTCACGGGTACGGCGGGTGGCGGGCTCGTTGAGGTCATCGTCAGCGGCGCCGGTGAGGTGCTGCGCATCAAGATCGACCCGAAGGCCGTGGACCCGGACGACGTGGAGAGCATCGAGGACCTCGTGCTCGCCGCCGCCCGCAACGGCCAGGAGCAGGCGCACGAGCTCGGTGCGCAGACGATGGGCCCGATGACCGGTGGCCTCGGCATTGCGGGCCTGTAGGTGTACGAGGGCGCGGTCCAGGACCTGATCGATGAGCTCGGGCGACTGCCGGGCGTCGGTCCCAAGAGCGCGCAGCGGATCGCCTTCCACCTGCTGGCCTCCGACCCGGCGGATGTGAAGCGGCTGGTGCACGTCCTCACCGAGGTGAAGGACAAGGTGCGGTTCTGCCGCATCTGCGGCAACGTCAGCGAGCAGGACGAGTGCCGCATCTGCCGCGACCCCCGGCGCGACCTGTCGGTGATCTGCGTCGTCGAGGAGAGCAAGGACGTCGTCGCAGTCGAGAAGACCCGCGAGTTCCGCGGCCGCTACCACGTGCTCGGCGGCGCGATCTCCCCGATCGAAGGCATCGGCCCGGACGACCTCCGCGTACGCGAGCTCATGACGCGCCTGGCCGACGGCGTGGTCACCGAGCTCATCCTCGCCACCGACCCGAACCTCGAGGGGGAGGCCACGGCGGCGTACCTCGCCCGTCTCGTGAAGCCGATGGGCCTGCGGGTGACCCGGCTCGCCAGTGGCCTGCCGGTCGGCGGCGACCTCGAGTACGCCGACGAGGTCACCCTCGGCCGGGCCTTCGAGGGCCGGCGCACCCTCGACGTCTGAAACCACTGGGCGGCCGCGCCGCTCTGTGGTGGGGTGGCCGGGTGATCCGACCGATGCTGCCTGAGGACGTCGCGGCCCTCGTCGACGTCCAGTACGTGACCTTCCACGACCTGGCCGTGCGCATGGGCGAGCCGCCTCACGAGTTCACCGACGAGGTCCGCGCCCGCGGCACCATGCGCATCTCCCACCTGCGGCGCACCGATCCGGACAGCGCCTGGGTCGCCGAGATCGACGGCGAGCCCGTCGGCTGCGCGCTGGCGCTGGTCCGCGACGGCATGTGGTTCCTGTCGCTGCTCATCGTCAAACCGGGCCTGCAGGGCAAGGGGATCGGCCGCGAGCTGCTTGATGCCGCGCTGACCACCGCGACCGACCGCTCCTGGATCCTGTCCACCGTGGAGCCCGCAGCGGTACGGCGATACCAGCGGGCCGGCTTTGCGATGCACCCGACGTACACCGCCAAGGGCCGCCCTGACCTGAGCAAAATGCCTGCGATCACAGGGATCCGCGAGTACGACGGCGACCGCGGGACCCTCGACGACGTGCTCCTAGCGGTCCGCGGCGCACGGCTCGGAACGGAGGTCGACTACTTCGTGCAGGGGCCCAATCGCATCGTGGTCCGGCCGGGCAAGGGCTTCGCCGTCTTCCGTAAGGACTCGGCCCTGTTGCTCGCCGCGACCGAGGAACAGACCGCGCGCGACCTGCTCTGGACGGTGCTCGCCGAGGCCACCGAGCCGGTCGAGGTGGACTGGCTGGCGGCCAACCAGCAGTGGGCGATCGACGTCTGCTTGGACGCACGCCTCACCCTCAGCAGCGGTGCCTCGATCGCGCTGCGCGGTCAGCCGATGATGTCGCCGTACCTGCCCAGCGGCGCCTTCGGCTAAGCCGCAGGCGTAGGGGCAGCCTCAGGCGACCCGCTGCCCCTTCGGCAGCGTGCGCGACGGGGCCTGCAGCCGCCGAGATGTCAGCCACACCGCGCCGACCCCGAGGAGTACGTCGAACGCCAGGCCATACGGCCAGACCGGCTTGCGCTCGCCGCCCTCCTTGCCCGGCGGGTGGCGCAGGTCGCGTACCCCTCGGCCGATCGCGCCCAGCGGGTCGCTGCCGCGCAGGTCCTCGTGGTTGCGCCCGGCCTGCTCATCGGCGAGGCGGGACTGTCGCTCGGCCGCGGTCTCCTTCGGCAGTTGCGGCGCGGCATCGGCCACGATGACGAAGGGGTTGGGGGCGAGCAGCCACCACACCCGGTCCGTGCGAGCGCGCGTCGTCTCGTACGTCGAGACCTGGCAGTCGGAGGTGATGCGGTCGATGTCGTTCTCCGGGAAGCCCTGCTGCAGCAGCTCCTCCCGCGAGGGGCAAGTGCTGTTCTCGATGTAGTGCTCGGTGCTCAGCGCAGCCCCGATGCCGAAGACGATCAGGGTCCCCAGGGAGAGGACGAACACCACGAGATAGGACAGCACGCCGGAGGTGGTGCTGCGGGCCAGCAGTGAGGACAGGCACAGCGCCAGCGCGGCGATCACGCCGAGCAGCAGCGCGACGACGACCGTCACCACCGGCACCCGGGAGAACGGGATGCCTCCGAGGGACAGGCTGTAGAGGACGGCGGGGAACGCCAGGGCCAGGAACACCAGCGCCGTGCCCCAGGCCGCGACGAGCTTGCCGACGGCGATCTCCAGTGCCGACAGCCGCGTGACCTGCAGCGTGGCCAGGGTTCCGCGCTCACGGTCGCCGTTCACCGACTGTCCGGTGAGGGACGGTACGACGAGCAGCGCGAGCGCCAGCACGAACAGCACCAGCGCGCCGTAGACCACGACGCCCTTGTTCTCCGCGTCCCGGTAGCCGGCTCGGACCGCCAGGTGCACCAGCACCGTGAAGCCGCTCACGACGACGAACCAGATCGCGAGCAGCCAGCGCCAGCGACCTGCGCGGATGCGGAGCGTGAACTCCTGGCGCGCCACGGTGACGATCCCGTCCCAGCGAAGCTGGCTCATCGCGTCAGCTCCAGGTAGGCAGCCTCGAGGTGGCCTCCGACGGGTTGGCAGGACACGAGGGGCACCTTCGCCTTCACCAGTTTCGCTATCAGGTCCGCGGCGGCATCGTCGCCGTCCAGCAGCACGTCGACCCCCGCGGGCGTCGGGTCTCCGTGCGGCACCGCGAGGCTGTCGAGGGCAGTCACGAGGGCCTCCGCAGCCAGCGCCCGCAGTCGCCAGGGGTGTGCCGCGGTGTTGGTCGGCAGCGCGTCCATCGCGTGCTCGCCCACCGTGAGACCCCGGTCGACGAACACCACCCGGTCCGACAGCTCCTCGAGGTCGCCGAGCAGGTGGCTGGAGACGAGCACCGCCTTGCCCTGCCCGGCCAGCTCGCGCAGCAGCGCCCGCAGGTCCACCCGGCTGCGCGGGTCCAGGCCGGAAGCGGGTTCGTCGAGCAGCAGCACCGCAGGGTCGTGCACGAGTGCGCGCATCAAGCCCAGCCGCTGCTTCTGCCCACGCGACAGCGTGTGCACCGGCAGGTCGGCCTTGTCCTCGAGGTGGGCCAGCGCGAGCAGCTCGCGGGTGCGGCTCTCGCCCGCGGCCTTGGGCAGGCGCATTGCGGCGGCCACGAACGTGAGGTACTCGCGGCAGGTCAGGTTGTCGTAGAGCCCGAAGACGTCAGGGCTCCAGCCCATCCGGGCCCGCACCTCGTCCGCCTGGGTGACCGGGTCGAACCCGGCGATCCGCACCGAGCCCGCGTCGGGTACGAGCAGCGTCGCCAGCACCAGCAGCAGCGTCGTCTTGCCCGCGCCGTTGGGTCCGACGAGCGCAGTCACCTCACCGGCCCTCGCCGTCAGGTCGATCCCGCGCACCGCTTCCACTGTGCCGAAGGACCGCCGTACGCCGGTCGCGACAACTGCTGCGTCTGCCATGGCCAGAACGTAACGGGTTGCGCCCCTCTCGGTACCCTTAGCCGCATGGGCCTTGTCGTGCAGAAGTACGGCGGGTCGTCGGTGTCGGACGCTGAGCGCATCAAGCGGGTGGCCGAGCGCATCGTCGCGACCCGCAAAGCCGGACATGACGTGTGCGTCGTCGTCTCGGCGATGGGTGACACCACCGATGAGCTGCTCGATCTCGCGCAGCAGGTCTCGCCGCTGCCCCCCGGCCGCGAGCTCGACATGCTCCTCACGGCGGGCGAGCGCATCTCCATGGCGCTGCTCGCGATGGCCATCCAGTCGCTTGGCCTGAGCGCCCGCAGCTTCACCGGGAGCCAGGCCGGGGTCATCACCGACTCCACGCACGGCAAGGCGCGCATCATCGACGTCACGCCCGGGCGCATCCAGGAGGCGCTCGCCGAGGGCCACGTCGCGATCGTCGCGGGCTTCCAGGGCGTCAGCCAGGACACCAAGGACATCACCACGCTCGGCCGGGGCGGGTCCGACACCACTGCCGTCGCGCTGGCCGCCGCGCTGCAGGCGGAGGTCTGCGAGATCTACACCGACGTCGACGGGGTCTACTCCGCCGACCCCCGGCTGGTCCCGAACGCCCGTCAGCTCAAGACGCTCACCTATGAGGAGATGCTCGAGCTCGCCGCCTCCGGTGCCAAGATCCTGCACCTGCGCTGTGTGGAGTACGCCCGCCGTTACGACGTACCCCTCATCGTCCGATCCTCGTTCTCGACCAAGCCAGGCACCTCGATCACCGGAGAAGAGCCCGTGGAAGCAGCCATCATCAGCGGCGTCGCGCACGACCTCTCCGAGGCCCGCGTGACGGTGGTCGGCGTCCCTGACAAGCCGGGTGAGGCGGCTGCGATCTTCCGCGCCCTCGCCGACGCCGAGGTCAACATCGACATGATCGTGCAGAACGTCTCCGGCGCGACCGACCGCACCGACGTGTCCTTCACGCTGCCCAAGTCGGACCTCACCACGGCCGTCACGGCGTTGTCCAAGCTGCAGGCCAAGGTCGGCTTCGAGAACCTGCTGTCCGACGAGCACATCGGCAAGGTCTCCCTCGTCGGCGCCGGCATGCGCAGCCACCCGGGCGTCAGCGCCACGTTCTTCGAGGCCCTCGCCGCGGTCGGTGTGAACGCCGAGGCGATCAGCACCAGCGAGATCCGCATCTCCGTCGTCTGCCGGGACACCGACCTGCCCGCCGCGGTCAAGGCCGTGCACGACGCCTTCGACCTGGGCACCGACGAGACCGCGACGGTGTACGCCGGGACCGGAAGATGACGGCACGGGTCGGCATCGTTGGCGCCACCGGCCAGGTCGGCGCAGTGATGCTCCGCCTGCTCGGCGAGCGCTCCTTCCCGCTGTCGGAGCTGCGGGTATTCGCCAGTGCCCGCAGCGCCGGTACGACGGTCCGCTACGGCGGCCGCGAGGTGACCGTGGAGGATGCTTCGACGGCGGACCCGAGCGGGCTGGACATCGTGCTGTTCTCCGCCGGTGGTGCGACCAGCAAGGAGCTGGCACCGCGCTTCGCCGCGGCCGGCGCGACGGTCATCGACAACAGCAGCGCGTGGCGGATGGACCCCGACGTGCCGTTGGTCGTCAGCGAGGTCAACCCCGAGGCGATCGCCGACGCCCGCAAGGGCATCATCGCCAACCCCAACTGCACGACCATGGCCGCGATGCCGGTGCTCAAGCCGCTGCACGACGAGGCCGGGCTGGTGCGGATGATCGCGAGCACCTACCAAGCAGTGAGCGGCTCCGGCGGCGCCGGCGTCGAGGAGCTCGACGGTCAGGTCCGCAAGGTCGCCGAGCACGCACGCGCGCTCGTCCACGATGGCGCGAGCGTTGCGTTCCCCGAGCCGCACAAGTACGTCCGCCCGATCGCCTTCAACGTGCTCCCGATGGCCGGCTCCCTGGTGGACGACGGGTCCTTCGAGACCGACGAGGAGATCAAGCTCCGCAACGAGAGCCGCAAGATCCTCGCGATCCCGGACCTGCGGGTCAGCGGCACCTGCGTCCGGGTGCCGGTCTTCACCGGGCACTCGCTGAGCCTCAACGTCGAGTTCACGCGCCCCCTCAGCGTCGCCCGCGCCCTGGAACTGCTGGGCAGCGCGCCGGGGGTCGCGGTCACCGACATCCCGACGCCGCTGCAGGCCGCCGGTCAGGACCCGTCGTACGTCGGTCGGGTCCGCCAGGACGGCCCGAACGGCCTGGCGCTGTTCGTCTCCAACGACAACCTCCGCAAGGGCGCGGCGCTCAACGCCGTCCAGATCGCTGAGTTGCTGGTACGCCGTTGAGCGACGCCGACGAGCCCACGCGGGCGATGCCCGCTGCTGCCGTCATCGGGGGCCGCTACCGCCTCGAGCAGCTGGTCGGGCGCGGGGGCACCGCCGAGGTCTGGCGTGCCACGGACACCCAGCTCGACCGACCGGTCGCGCTGAAGCTGGTGACCGCCCCGCACGATGAGTCCTCAGCCCGGGCCGCCGACGAGGCGCGCACCCTTGCGCAGCTGTCACACCCTTCGCTCGTGCAGGTCTACGACGCGGGCACCGACACGAGCGGCCGCCCCTGGGTCGTCATGGAGTACGTCGAGGGCGAGACCCTCTCCGATGCCATCCGCGCCCGGCCCATGCCCGTGCACCGCGTGGCTGCCGTGGGTGCGGCCCTGGCGGAGGCCCTCGCCCACGTGCACGCGCGGGGCATGGTCCACCGGGACGTCAAGCCGGGCAACGTGCTGCTGGGCCGGGGCGGCACCGTGAAGCTCACCGACTTCGGGATCGCCCGTCTGGTCGACGCGGCCAAGGTCACCAGCACCGGGCTCATGGTCGGCACCGCCTCCTACCTCGCGCCGGAGCAGGTCTCTGGCGAGCCGGTCGGACCGCCGACCGACGTCTACGCCCTTGGCCTGGTGCTGCTGGAGTCGCTCACCGGCAAGCGGGAGTACGACGGACCTCCCATGGAGGCGGCCATGGCGCGGCTGCACCGGTCACCGTCGCTGCCGCCGTCCCTGCCTGACGGCTGGGCCGACGTGCTGGAGGCGATGACCGCCCGCGACCCTGCCAACCGCCTGAGCGCGGTCGAGGCAGCGGGTGCGCTTCGGTCGCTGCTCGCGGGGGAGCCCACCGCCCTGCTGGCCCGTCCTACGACCGTCGTGGGCACCCAGTCGCCACGCACGACCGTCATGCCCCGCCAGCCCGCCGTACCCGCTCCTGTCGCTCCCAAGAGCAAGACGCCGTGGATCGTCGCGGCGGTCCTCGCTGCGGGCGCCCTCGCTGCGGCGGGGGCGGCAATGACGAAGGGGGGCACGCCGACCCCGCAGCAGGTGCCGGCGATCAGCCAGGACCTGCCTTCGAGGCTGCAACAGGACCTGCGCGAGCTGCGTGACCAGGTGGCGCGGCCATGAGGCGCCTCGCCGGGCTCGTGCTGTGCGCAGTCCTGCTGACGGGGTGCAGCGGCGGGACGCTGACCCCGCAGGGGCGGTTGCAGGACCTGACCGCTCAACTGGTCGAGCAGGCCAACGCACGGGACCTTGCCGGGCTGCGGGCGGCGGCCGCCGACCTCCAGCAGGAGGTCGAGGACCAGGTACGCGCCGGCCAGCTCACCCGGGCTCGCGCTCAGCTGCTGCTCGGGCTGATCGCGGCCATCCAGCGCGACGCCGCTCTCGTGACCGCCACGCCGACGCCTTCGGCCACCCCGAGCGCAACCCCCTCGGCCACCCCGAGCGCGACGCCTTCGCCAACGCCGAGCCCGACTCCCTCGGCCACGCCCAGCCCGACGCCGGTGGAGACCACGCCGCCGCCGCCCACCGAGTCGCTCCCACCGCTGTTCCCGTCCGCTCAGCCCTCAGCCACCTCCTGAGGTCGGGGCATCCCCCACGAAAGTCGCTTGGGGGGTGAACTCGGACGCCCCAGTAGCCGATGATGCAACGGTGAACCCCTTCGAAGAGCTCGCCGCGGCCGTGTACGAAGACGTTGCCGTCACTGAGGTGATCCGACCTTCGGCGGTGCTGCCGGAGAGTGCGGCACGTGCGGTGCTGGTCGAGCTGGCCATGCGCGACGTGCGCCAGGAAGGCACGTGGTCCAGCAGCCCCACGCTCTGGCAGCGCTACGACCGACCGTGGGACTCACCCGACGAGCCGGGGAGCTCCGAGCTGGTGGGGAGCCTGCACGTGGCCTATGGCACGCCGACGAAGTACGCGATCACGATCTACCGCGCAACGGTCACCAAGATCGGCGCCTCGCAGGGCTGGACCGTCGAGTCGATGTGCGACGAGGCGCTGGGGTACGGCGGGTACACCCTGGCGGACTGCCCGCGGGCCGACCTGGCGCCGCCCCCGCAGCCGTTCAAGATGTAGCCGTCGGCATCACTCGCCAGGGGCTCAGAACGCGAGCGCTCTCGCACTCGCTCAGTCGGGGTGACAGGATTTGAACCTGCGGCCTCTACGTCCCGAACGTAGCGCGCTACCAAGCTGCGCCACACCCCGATGGAACGGGGACGAGACTACCGGACGCAGCCGTGGCGCCGGTGTGGTCGCTAGCCTTCGCCCCATGGGAGCGCTGAAGGATCGACTGCAGACAGACCTGACGGCTGCGATGAAGGCTCAGGACGAGCTCGTGCGAGCCACTCTTCGCATGGTGCTGACGGCGATCGGCAACGAGGAGGTCGCCGGCAAGCAGGCGCGCTCGCTGTCGGAGGACGAGGAGCTGAAGGTGCTTGCCCGCGAGGGCAAGAAGCGGCGGGAGGCGGCCGAGGCCTACCACGCCGGGGGCGCCCAGGAGCGGGCCGAGCGCGAGCTCGCCGAGGAGGTGGTCATCGCGGCCTACCTGCCCGCCCAGCTCTCCGACGAGGAGCTCGCCGCTGTTGTCGCCGAGGCGGTCGCCGAGACCGGGGCGAGCGGGCCCCAGGCGATGGGCGCGGTCATGAAGGCTGCCGGGGCCAAGGTCGCCGGCCGCGCCGAGGGTGGTCGCGTCGCTACTGCTGTGCGGGCGGCGCTGGGCTAGCGGCCGTTGTTCTTCTTCGTCGGGCTCGGGGTCGGTGAGGGCGTGCCCGTGGGTGGCGGCGGAGGTGGTCCGTTGCCCGGCTTCGTCGGTGAGGGCGTGGGTGTCGGCGTCGCGACCGGAGCGATCCCGTTGGACGGCAGGATCGTCACCGACGACCCGGCCGGCAGCTCGGTGCCCGCTGCGGGGTTGGTGCGGGCCACGATCCCGGCGGGGACAGGGCCCGCGTTCACCGCAGCGCCCACCGTGACGCCGAAGCCCGCCTCACGCAGAAGGTCGGTGGCGGCGTCCACGGGCAGTCCGGCAACGTTCGGCACCGCGACCTTGGTCCCCTCGTCCAGCGTGGCCGGGGCCTGGAAGTTCGACACCGGAACGCCCTTGAGAGCCCCCTTCATCACCTGGCGCCAGATGGGTGCCGGGAGCGATCCGCCGTACACAGCCTTGTAGTAGCGGCCGTTGATGCGCACCCCCCGCATCGGAGTGGGCGTGGGCTTGCCGACCCAGACCGCCGTGGCCAGCTCCGGCGTGTAGCCGACGAACCAGGCGGCCTTGCTGTCATTTGTGGTGCCGGTCTTGCCCGCCGCGGGCCGCCCGATCGAGGCACCCTTGCCGGTCCGTGCCGGCAGTGGCCCGTCGATGACGCCGCGCAGGATCGCCGTGACCGTGTCTGCCGCGTCCGGCTCGAGCGCCTGTGAGCACGGCGAGCTCGGCAGCGGCAGGGGCTTTCCCTGGCTGTCGGTGATGCCGGCGATGGGGTTCGGGGGGCAGTACTGCCCGCGGGCGGCCAGTGCTGCGTACGCACCGGCCATGGCGAGCGGGCTCACACCCGGCGACCCGAGCACGAAGGAGCCGTAGCGCTTGAACCGCTCGCCCTCGAAGGTGCCGTTCACCTGGCGCACGCCCATGGCCTCGGCCAGTCCGATCGGCGCCGCGAGCCCGGTGCGTTCAGCCAGCTGCAGGAAGTAGGTGTTCACCGACTCCCACGTCGCCTTGACCAACGTGAAGCGCCCAGACTCCGAGTCGCCGGCGTTGCCGGGGCAGCCGCCGTCGGCGAGCTTGTAGGAGTAGGCCTTGGGGCAGTAGCTGCGAGGTGCGTAGAGCGTGAGCTGGGGCGAGATGCCCATTTGGATCGCATGCGCCAGCGTGAACATCTTGAAGGTCGAACCACCTTGGAAACCAAGGGTTCCGCCGAGGGCGAGGTTGACCTTGGTCTCGCGTCGACCGCTCCCGAAGCCCCGGTTGACGGCCATCGCCCGCACCGCCCCGGTCCCGGGCTCCACCACGTCTGCGACCGCCGCCGCGCCGAAGGGGTCGTTGCGGGGGACCTGCTGGTCCACCGCCCCTTGCGCGGCCCGCTGCACCTTCGCGTCGAGGGTGGTCTTGATCGTCAACCCACCCGCGAGCAGCACGGCTTGCCGCTCCTGCCGCGTGGCACCGAGGGCACTGCCCGCGGGCCCGTCCTCGAGGTAGCGGCGGACGTAGTCGCAGAAGAACGGGGCGGTGACGCCCGGCGCCTCGCACCCGCTGCGGACATTGGTGATGCGCAGCCCCAGCCCAGCGCGCGAGGCGGCCGTCGCCTGCTGCTCGGTGAGGTACCCAAGGTCGCGCATCCGACGCAGCACGACGTTGCGGCGGGCCACGGAGTCGCGCGGGTTGTCCTGTGGGTCGAACCTTCGGGGGTTCTGCACCATGCCGGCGAGCAGTGCGCCCTGGGCCACCGTCAGCTTGGACACCGGAACACCCCAGTAGTGAGCCGCCGCCGTACCGATCCCGTAGACCCCGTTGCCGTAGTAGGCGATGTTCAGGTAGCCCTCGAGGATCTGGTCCTTGGTGAGCGTGCGTTCCAGAGTGAGCGCGTAGCGCGCCTCCTGGAGCTTGCGCTGCACCGAGCGCTCCCGTGCGGCGTCCTGCCCAGCCTTGGTCCGGGCGCTCTCGATGAGCACGTTCTTGACGTACTGCTGCGTGAGGGTCGAGCCGCCCTGCTGCACCGAGCCGGAGCTGGAGTTGCGGGCGAGGGCGCGGAAAGTGCCCTTCACGTCGATCCCGCGGTGCTCCCTGAACCGGCTGTCCTCGATCGCGATGAGTGCGTCCTGCGCGCTCTTGGGGACCTGGGAGAGGGTCACCCGCACGCGGTTCTCCGTGAACAGCGTGGCGAGCACCCGACCGTCCCGGTCCAGGATCTTGCTTCGCTGGGCCAGCGCGGGGGTGTCCAGGTCGGCGGGCAGCCCGAGGAATTCATCTGCGCCCGCCTTGCCGAGCAGGCCCACCGTGCCGATCACGGGGAGCAGCAGCCCGGCCAGGCAGATGCCAGCCAAGACGCAGAGGGCCAGGGCGCCTGCGATGCGGGCCAGGACGGGCGAGGTCGTCACCTGTCGAGCCTATGACGACACCTCGAGGGGGTTACGCCTATGGCCCGCACGGACTACCCGTAAAGGTCCGTTCGGACACTGCCGCACGTTCGTGCCTGTCTCGTACGTTCTGTGCACTGCCGCCTGATCCCTGGCAGCACGGAGAGCAAGGACATGAACCGTGACGGTGACGACTGACACCCTGACCCGCGAGTGGACGGCCCAAGCGCTGTGTCACACCAGTGACCCTGACCTGCTCTTCGCACGTGGAGCGGCACAGAATCTGGCCAAGCTCGTCTGCCGCAGTTGCCCGGTACGCACCGCGTGCCTGGCCGACGCCCTCGACAACCGCGTCGAGTACGGCGTGTGGGGCGGCATGACCGAACGCGAGCGGCGGGCGCTGCTCAGGCGCAGGCCCGACGTCACGTCCTGGGCGCGGTTGTTCTCCGAGGCGCAGGCGTCGATCGTCCACCAGCGCTGAGGTCGCCGCCCACGGCGCGCAGGCCGTCCAGGTCGTGCACGTCGCCGGGCTGAGCGCTTACCTCCACCATGGGCACCTTGGGGTGCGCGCTGGTGAAGCGCTCCGTGAGGTGAGCCTCTCGCCGTACCTGAGCGACTCGCTGGGCGTGCAGTCGCAGGACACCGGCCGTCAGGGAGTCCGGCTCCAGGCCGTCAGCGACCGACAGGGCACGACCTGAGGTGAGGCCTGTGTCGGCGACGCGGTGGACACGGTTCAGGACGAGCCCTGCCAGCGGCATGTCCTCCTGGTGCAGGCGCTCGACGAAGTAGGCCGCTTCGCGCAGGGCGTCGCGCTCGGGTGTGGCGACGACGACGAAGGCCGTGGCCGGGTCCTTGAGCAGGTCGTAGGTGCCCTGCGCCCGCTCGCGGAACCCGCCGAACATCGACTCCATCGCCCCGACGAACTGCGAGACGTCCTGCAGGAACGAGGCCCCGATGATGCGGCTGATCGCGTTGGTGAAGACGCCAAACACCTTCAGGTACGCGCGGCCACCGGCCTTCGCGGGTGCCAGCAGCACCTTGACCAGCCGGCCGTCGAGGAAGGTGCTCAGGTGCTCGGGCGCGTCCAGGAAGTCCAGCGCGGACCGGGTCGGCGGGGTGTCGACGACGATGAGGTCGTACTCGCCGGTCGCCTTGAGCTGCCCCAGCTTCTCCATCGCCATGTACTCCTGCGTCCCGGCGAACGACGACGACAGGGCTTGGTAGAAGGGGTTCGCGAGGATCTGCTCTGCCTTCTCCGGGTCCGCGTGCGCAAGAACGATCTCATCGAACGTGCGTTTCATGTCGAGCATCATGGCGTCGAGGTCTCCCTCGACTCCTTTGACGGCTCGGGGGATGTTGTCGAGCTCGCTGAGCCCCATCGACTGTGCCAGCCGGCGCGCCGGGTCGATGGTGAGCACGACGGTCTTGCGTCCACGCTCAGCAGCTCGAAGGGCAAGGGCGGCAGCCGTCGTCGTCTTGCCGACTCCGCCGGAGCCGCAGCAGACGATGATCTCGGCGGTGTCGAGCAGCTCGTCGACGTTCATCACGCCATCCCCTGCTCGTGGAGGGCATCGGCCAGCTCATACAGCGACCCGAGGTCCACCTCGGCCAGCAGCGGCAGCTCGTACGTCGGGCGGTCGACCTCGTGGAGGGCATCCCTTCCCCGCTCCTCGAGCCCCACTCGAGCAGCGTGCTCGCCTGCCTCCCGTGCCAGAGCAGGTGCCAGCGTGGGATCCAGGCCGGCCTCCTTGAGCCCAGTCTCCAGGGCCGCGAGGTCCAGCGCGTCCCGCTCTGCGGCCAGCAGCTCGGCCGGCTGCAGCTCCGGCGGGCGGACCATGTTGACCACGATCCCGCCGACGGGGAGGTCGAGGGCCCGCAGCTCCTCCACGGCGTCGAGGGTTTCCTGCACCGGCATCTCCTCCAGCAGCGTCACCAGGTGCACGGCGGTCACCTTGCTCTGCAGCACCGCCATTACGCCGTCGCTCTGGGCCTTGAGCGGGCCCACCTTGGCGATCCCGCCGACCTGGTGGGTGATGTTGAGGAAGCGGCCGATGCGTCCGGTGGGCGGAGCGTCGACCACGACGGCGTCGTACCAGGGACGCGTGCCGTCCTTGCGGGTGACGACCTCCTTGATCTTCCCCGTCAGCAAGACGTCCCGCACCCCGGGCGCGATGGTCGTGGCGAAGTCGATCGCGCCGATCCGCCGCAGGGTCCGAGCCGGGATGCCGTTCGGGGAGATCTTGTAGAACATGTGCAGGTAGTCCAGCAGCGCGCCCTCGGCGTCGACGGCCAGCGCGAACACGACCCCCCCGCCGGGGGCAACCGCGACCTTGGTCTCCTGGTACGGCAGCGGTGGCGTGTCGAACAGCTGCCCGAGGCCCTGTCGACCTTCGACCTCCATCAGCAGGACGCGTTTGCCGTCCCGGGCCAGGGCCAGGGCGAGGGCGGCGGCGACGGTCGTCTTGCCGGTTCCGCCCTTGCCGGTCACCACGTGCAGGCGGGCAGCGGGGAAGTCGGCCATGCCGCGAGAGTACGGCTGGGTCACCTCAACAGGGCAAAAGAGATCTTGGGGCACTCAAGCAGGAGTTCCCCCGGAGCCGACGAACACTCAGCGTGTGACACAGGCCACACGCTGTGTCCGGTACCTCCAAGGAGTCAGCAGAGGATGCGCACCCCAGCCCGGGTCTTCCTGACCGACGACAACCCGTGGCGCGGTAGCGCCACCTGCCGTCGTGAGAACGCCACCGTCTTCTTCCCGCCCCCGCACTTTGAGATGAAGCCGGAGAAGGACGAGCGCGAGGACAAGGCCAGAGCCTTGTGCCGCGCCTGCCCCGTCCAGCAGGAGTGCTTGGAGTACTCGCTGTCCGTGCAGGAGCCGCACGGCATCTGGGGCGGGCTCAACGAGCTCGAGCGTCGGCGCATGCTGCGCCAGCGCGGCCTCATCCAGCGCACCGCCTGACCTGGGTCAGGCCGACGTCGGCTGCCGCACTCGCTCCGTTTTGCTCGCTCGCTAGGCTCCCGCACATGCAGAAGTGGGAGTACATGACGGCGCCCTTGCTCATCCATGCGACCAAGCAGATCCTCGACAACTTCGGCGAGGACGGCTGGGAACTGGTCCAGGTCGTGCCCGGCCCGAACGCCGAGCAGCTGGTCGCCTACTTCAAGCGGGCGCGGCAGTGAGCGTGACCGCTCGCCTGAGCGAGCTCGGCATCGAACTGCCGAAGGTCGCTACGCCGGTCGCTGCCTACGTACCCGCCGTACGCACCGGTGACCTCGTCTTCACCTCGGGGCAGCTCCCCACGGTCGCCGGCGAAATGCTCGCCCACGGTCTGGTGGGTACGGCGGTCGACGCCGACACCGCGAAGGAGCTGGCCCGCACCTGCGCCCTGAACGCCCTCGCAGCGATCGACGCCCTCGTCGGGATCGACAACGTGGTCCGCGTGGTCAAGGTCGTGGGCTTCGTGGCCAGCGCGCCGGGCTTCACCGGACAGCCAGGGGTCATCAACGGTGCGTCCGAGCTGCTGGGCGACGTGTTCGGCACCCCCCACGCACGGTCGGCTGTCGGTGTCGCGATCCTGCCGCTCGACGCGCCCGTCGAGGTCGAGCTCGTCGTCGAGGTCGCGCCGGGCTCATGAGCGGACCCGCGGGGTTGCACGAGCTCGAGGAGCTGGCCCGCGCCTTCGCGCGCGGAGACAAGACACCGAGCGCGCCCCGTGACGCCAGCACGGTCGTGCTCCTGCGCGACCCCGGCCCGGAGGTCTACCTGCTGCGGCGGGTGAAGGGCATGGCCTTCGCGGGCGGGATGCACGTGTTCCCCGGAGGGTCGGTCGATGAGACCGACGCGGACGCTGACATCGCGTGGGAGGGCCCCAGCGCGAAGCAGTGGGGCGAGTGGTTCAGCGCCGACGAACGTACGGCGCGGGCGCTGGTGTGCGCAGCGGTGCGGGAGACCTTCGAGGAGTGCGGGGTCCTGCTTGCGGGCGATCCCGAGCTGCTCGCCGACGTCAGCAGTGACGAGTGGGAGGCCGAGCGCGTCGCCTTGGAGTCCCGGGAACAGTCGCTGTCGCAGTTGCTGACCCGTCGTGGGCTGGTGCTCCGCGCCGACCTGCTGCGCCCTCTGGCGCACTGGATCACCCCCGAGATCGAGCCCAAGCGCTTCGACACCCGCTTCTTCCTCGCCGAGATGCCCGCTGGCCAGGTGTGCCGTCACGTGGGGGGCGAGGCCGACCAGCGCCTATGGATCCGCCCTGCGGATGCCTTGGAGCAGAGCCTGAACATGCTCCCCCCCACGTGGACCAACCTCCAGGCCCTCGCCGACTTCCCAGACGTGGCAAGCGCTCTCGCAGCCGAGCGGAGCATCTCGCCCGTCGCGCCCCAGTTGGTTGTCCACCCGGACGGCAGCGTGGAGTTCACGATCCCGTGATGCTGCGGCAGGTGACGCCGACTGCAGGGGTGGTGCTCGCGCCCAACCCCGGCCCGATGACGCTCGAGGGGACCAACACCTGGGTCCTGCGTGACCCTCACTCTGAGAGCGCGGTCGTCATCGACCCGGGACCGCTCGAAGAGGCGCACCTGCGAGCGGTCGCGGCCCACGGCCCGGTTGCTGTGATCCTGCTGACGCACGGCCACGCTGACCACAGTGAGGGAGCGGCCCGGCTCGCCGCTCTCACCGGTGCGCCCGTGCGGGCGCTGGACCGTCGGCACCGGCTCGGCGACGAGGGCCTGACCGACGGTGACGTCATCGCGGCCGCAGGGTTGGAGCTTCGGGTCGCCCACACCCCCGGGCACTCGAGCGACAGCCTGTCTTTCGTCCTGCCCGATGCGGTGCTCACCGGCGACACGATCCTGGGCCGCGGCACGACCGTCGTCGCCCATCCTGACGGCGTCCTGGCCGACTACCTCGAGTCCCTGCATCGGCTCCGCGACCTCGGGGAGGTCGCGGTCCTGCCCGGCCACGGACCGGAACTGCCTCACGCGGGCCTCGCGGCTCAGCACTACCTCGATCACCGCCAGCAGCGCCTGGAGCAGGTACGCGCGGCACTGGACGCCGGTGCCACCACCCCGCGTCAGGTAGTGGAGGTGGTCTACGTCGATGTCGACCGCGTGCTGTGGCCGGCCGCCGAGATGTCGGTGCGCGCCCAGCTCGACTACCTGGCAGCGACATGATTTCCACCCCACGCTTGTGCGGGAACCGCGCATGACGTGCCCGGTGTGCGGCACGCCGATCGTGCCCGGCGCCCGGTTCTGCTTCTCCTGCGGTGCCGCGCTGGTGAGCGACGTGGCGCCGACCGAGATCGAGACCGAGCGTCGCGTCGTGACGGTCCTGTTCGGTGACCTGTCCGACTTCACGAGCTGGGCTGAGGACCTCGACCCGGAGCGGGTGGGTGTCGTCACGGACCGGGTGCTCGCGACCCTCGCCGCGATCGTCACCGAGCACGGAGGCCACGTCGACAAGCTCGTGGGGGACGGCATCATGGCGGTCTTCGGAGCGCCGACTGCTCACGAGGACGACGCGGAGCGTGCGGTCCGAGCCGCCTACAAGATGCAGGCCTCGGTGCGCCGCCTAGTTGCTCAGGAGAGCGGCGGTGGCCGTCAACTCGGCTTGCGGGTCGGCCTCAACACCGGCGAGGTCATCGCCGGTGTGCAGGCGCACCTGTCGTACACCGTCGTCGGTGACACCGTGAACACCGCCTCGCGCCTCGCTGACTCGGCAGGTGTGGGTGCGGTCGTTGCGGGGCGTGACACGGCGCTCATCACCATGGCGACGGCGAGTTGGCGAGCCCTGAAGCCCTTGCGGCTCAAGGGAAAACGCGAACCCGTCGAGGCTTTCGAGTTGCTCGGCCTACGCCCTGCGGGGGCCACTCGGCTTGGCCTCGGCGACGACGCGCCTTTCCTCGGAAGGGACGCCGAGCTGGGGCTGCTGGTCGGGCGCTTCCACGAGACCATTGACTCATGCGAGCCGCACGCCGTGCTCGTCACCGGTGAGGCTGGCGTAGGCAAGACGCGGCTGGCGCAGGAGGTTGCCCGCCGCGCCGGCGAGGTGACCGGCGTACGAGTCCTCTGGGGCCGTTGCGCGCCGTACGGCGAGGGCCGAGACCTCGCGGCAGTCTCCGAGATGGTCCGCACCGCCTGCGGCATCGAGCAAGGCGACAGCGTGGACGTGGCCCGGGAGCGTGTCGCACGCACCGTTGCCCGGTTGTCCCAGGCCTCCTCCGGGAGCTCGGTCACGGCACAGACGACCGAGCGACTGCGCTTGCTGCTCGGGCTCGAGGATCTCGCCGTGGACGGTCCGCTTGAGACGGCTGCGCCAGGCCCGCCGACCGGCGGCAGCGCGGTCCGCGAAGCCGTGGCAGAGCTGTTCACCGGCCTCGCTGCGGAGGGCCCGCTGCTGCTCGTGATCGACGACCTGCACTGGGCCACCCCGACCCTGATCGATGGGCTTCTCGAGGTCGCCTCCGCGACGCGCGGCCCAGTCCTGCTCCTGGCGCTCGGGCGTATGGACATGCTCGACGTGCCGGGCCGGCCGCAGTGGTGGTTGCAGGGCAGCACCGAGCTCGTCCCCTTGCTGCCGCTAGAGCCGGGTGCGGCCGAGCGACTACTGCGCGCCTACTTGGGGGCCAGCGAGCTTGATGACGCGGTCCGCTCGGCGCTGCTCGACCGGGCGCAGGGGAACCCGTTCTTCCTCGCCGAGCTGCTGCACCTGCTCATCGACCGTGGCGCCTTGGTGCGCACGGGAAACCGATGGATCCTGCAGGGCGAGGTGCCCGAGGACCTCCTGCCTGCCGGGGTGCAGGCCGTACTCGCTGCGCGGATCGACGACCTCGACGGTGCGGCGAAGGGTGTCCTTCGTGACGCCAGCGTGATCGGCCTGCACGTGACCCTGCCCGAGCTCGAGGCCGTCGGCCGGGCGAGCGGTCATGGCGAGCCCGACGTCGTCCTTGCTGCCGTGGGCGCTCTCGTCGACCGCCGTCTGCTCGAGCCCGAGCGGGAGGGGTATCGCTTCGCCCACACCCTGGTCCGCGACGTCGCGTACGCCGGCCTGGCCAAGGCTGATCGCGCCCGTCGGCACGGGGCAGCCGCAGCGTGGTCCGCCGACAACAAGGCGCTCGGGGCCGAGGCGGACCTCATCACCGCCACGCAAGGGGAGCGAGCCGTGCACCTGGCGGCCGAGATGAGCCTGCCCCCGGGCGACCCCGCCTGGGCCGCCCGTCGGATCGCCTTCGACGCGTTGGTGCGGCTCGGGCACGCGGCGCTCGGCCGGGACGACGCTCTTGCCGCAGAGCACCTGATGAGCAGGGCCTTGGGCCTCGCCGACCCGAAGTTGGGTGAGCCTTTCGCCAGTTCGGTGCTCATCCCCGTTCGGCTCGCTCGGGCTGAGGCGCTCGCGGTGCAGAGCCGGTTGGACGAGGCGGAGGACGAACTCCGGGGCGCCCTGGACGAGCCCGGTCACGCGGTGCAGGCAGCACTAGTCCTGGGCTCGGTGCGCCGGCGTCGCGGAGACCTGCGCGGCGCCCGCGCCGCCTTCGTGGGTGCGCTCGCCTCCGCCTCGGACCAGGGCGACGAGCGACGTGCGGCGGAGGCGCTGCGGGCGCTGGGCTTGCTGGACTACTTCGAGGGGCGCTTCCGGGACGCCGAGCGGCACGTAGAGCAGGCTCGGGTGCTCGCCGAGCAGGTCGGCGACCGTCGCGGCGTCGGCTGGGCGCTGCAGCACCTGGCCTGGAGCGCCACGACCCGAGGCGACTACGGCCTGGCGATGACCGCTCTGAACCAGGCTGAAGAGCACTTCGAAGCTTTGGAGGACACCGCCGGGTTGTCGTGGGTCGCGGGCACCGAGGGGTTCGTGCGGCTGCTGCAGGGGCGCTTTGCGGAGGCCCGCGACCTGGCTGCCTCCGTTCTGCCGCTGGGCGAGCAGAACGGCGACCGCTGGGGAGTCGCCGCGACCTTGACCATCGACGCGATGGCCGCAGCGGAGCAGGGGGACGTGATCGTCGCGGCGGCCGAGGCCGAGCGAGCACGAGCGCGCTTCGCCGAGGCCGGAGATGCCTGGGGTCAGGCGCTGGCCCTGGTCGCGGCAGGCGCGGCGGCCCGTGGTGCCGACCTCCCCGACCGCGCGATCGCCTTCTTGTCCGAGGCCGTCGACCTGTCGGAGCGGGGCCACCACCCCGTCACCGCGGCCCTCGCGCACGTGGCGCTGGGCTATGCGTTCCTCGACCAGGGGCGCCTGGACGACGCAGACTCCTGCTTCCTGGCGGTCAGCGTCTCGCTCGGCGGGCTGGACCTCAAGCCGCACGCCGCCCTGGGCGCACGCGTCCTGCACGCGCAGGTCCTCCGCAAGCGCGGTGAGCTGGAGCAGGCCCTCGCCGAGCTCGATGCGGCCCTCGCGACCACCGCCGAGGAACCGGGATTGCTGTTTCCCCGGCGGCAGGCGCTGGCGCATCGGGCTGGCACCCTCCTGGAGCTCGGCCGTCCCGCTGAGGCCCTCCACGTAGCACGTGAGGCAGTCGACTGCCCCGCCGAGGACGTCCGTTCGGAGGTCATCGCCCTGCGGGTGCTTGGTTCCGCGCTGCATGCCACGGGGGATCCGGCGGGAGGACGGGCCACGCTCCAGCGGGCCCTTGAGGTAGCCAGCAGCACCGCCCAGACCTCCGAGGTTGCCGCCACCCAGGCTCTGATCGCTGCGCAAGGATGAGGCCATGACCGACCTCACCGCCGTTCTCGCCCAGTGGGTGACGCTGCGCACGTTGACGGAGGACGGCCTCGCCGTCGTCGTGCTCGTCGATCAGGCCGTGGCGACCACCTGCCCCTATCCCGACCACCCTTTCCAGGTCGCCGTGGGAGTGCCCTACCTCGCCGAGGAGGACGGGCTGCCCGCCGCACCTGAGATCCCGCGGCTCAGGGAGATGGAGCAGCAGCTCGTCGATGCCGGAGCGGGCGAGGCGCGGCTTGTCGCGGTCATGACGTTGGAGGGCGTGCGCGAGTGGACCTTCTACGCGCGCATGACCCACTGGGCCCAGCCGCTGAAGGCGATCGGGCTCAGCGTCCTGGAGACGCAGGACCCGTCGTACCAGGGCTTGCGGGAGCTTGCGGGACTCACCTAGCCCGGCGGGCGAGCCGCTCGGCGTCGAGGATCGTTAGGGCCCGCGAGTCCACGCGCACCCAGCCGCGGGAGGCGAAGTCGGCGAGAGCCTTGTTCACCGTCTCGCGCGAGGCGCCAACGAGCTGCGCGAGTTCCTCCTGCGTGAGGTCGTGGTGCACGCGGGTGCCCTCGGGCTCGGCAGAGCCGAAACGCTCCGACAGCGCCAGGAGCTGCTTGGCAACGCGGCCGGGCACGTCGGTGAAGATGAGGTCCGCAAGGGAGTCGTTGGTACGACGGAGACGCCGGGCGAGCACACGCAGCAACTGCTCGGCGATCTCCGGACGGTTGGTGAGCCAGGGCCGCAGCGAGGCGTGTGCCAGCGAGGCCAGCCGCGCGTCCGTGACGACGGTGGCCGTGGCCGTGCGCGGGCCGGGGTCGAACAGCGACAGCTCGCCGAACATGTCGGACGGGCCCATGACCGAGAGCATGTTCTCTCGACCGTCCGCGGCACGGCGACCGATCTTCACCTTTCCCTCGAGGACGATGTAGAGCGTGTCGCCCTGCTCGCCCTCGACGAAGACCGTCTCGCCTCGGGCGTAGTCACCGAACTCCAGCGACGCCGCGACGGCCTCTGCGGCCTCGGTCGCGATGCCCTGGAACAGCCCTGCCTTCGCCAGGACCTCGTCCACGCTGCGTCCTCCCCATGCCGGTGATCCCCCGTCGGCAGGAAGTGTGTCAGATCAAGCTTGGCGGTGCGGGTCCGGCTCGTGTTCGCCGAGGCCGCTCTCCACCCGTTCCATCGCCAGCATCGCGAGCAGCAGCACGAAAGGGGTCAGCAGGGCAAGCCAGAGAACGGGCACAGATCCAGTGTGTCAGGCGGGAACGCTGCGACGCGACGGCTGGCGCAGCGGAAGCGCCGACAGGCACAGGGTCGGTTCGTCGCGGTAGCGCGCGATGAGCTCGCTGGTGGCCGCACCCAGGCGACGGTGCAGTACGGAGCGGTACTCCGAGAGCTGCTTCTCGGCCTCGGTGAGGTCCTCGGCGAGCGCTGCGAGCGCGGCCTCGTCGGTCACGTCGACAACGCGGTCCCAGAGCGAGGCAAGGTCGGGCAGCGGCGGGATGTCGTCGACGGGCGTGATCTCGACGAGGGCCCGGCGGCCTGCTCCTACGCGCTGGTCGGTGAGCACCGGTCGCAGCGTCTCACTGTCCGCCTCCGCGCCGGCCAGCACGACGTCCAGTCGGGCCTGCAGGATGCGACGCCAGTAGGAGACACGGGACTCCTCTGCGGACAGCACCTTGCGGTACTCCCGGAGCTCGTCCAGCGTCAGGTGGGCATGCTCCTCCGTACGCACAGGAGTGGGGCGCACCGTGGTTTTGCGCGGCGCTGGGGCCGCCGCGGAGCGTCCGGCCGGGACCGGCGTGCTGCTCATCGCATCCATCGGGGCTCAACTCCTGGGGTTCTTCGGCGGACACCTGTTGCGTCGTCACGTTCCGCCAAGTCCTTGAGGAGGATTCACCCGCTTGGGGGAGCCGCGCATAGGGTTGATGCATGGGCAGCGGTGCGGAGCAGTCAGCGCTGGCCCTCACGCGCAAGGCGCGGCGTACCAACCGAGAGCTCGCCGTTCTCTACCCCCACGCGCACTGCGAACTGAACTTCACGACTCCCCTTGAGTTGGCGGTAGCCACGATCTTGTCGGCGCAGTGCACCGACAAGCGGGTGAACGAGGTCACACCCGCGCTGTTCCGCGCCTACCCCACCGCGCGGGACTACGCCGCCGCCGACCGCGCCGTGCTGGAGGAGCAGATTCGCAGCACCGGCTTCTTCCGCAACAAGGCCGCTTCGCTGATCGGCCTCGGTGCGGCCCTCGAGGAGCGGTACGGCGGGCAGCTTCCCGCGCGGATAGAGGACCTCGTGACGCTGCCCGGCATCGGGCGCAAGACGGCCAATGTCGTCCTCGGCAACGCCTTCGGCGTGCCTGGCCTGACGGTCGACACGCACTTCGGGCGGCTGGTCCGCCGCTTCGGCTGGACGGCAGAGAGCGACCCGGTCAAGGTCGAGGCAGCGGTCGCGCAGTTGCTGCCCAAGTCCGAGTGGACGCTGTTCAGCCACCGCGTGATCTTCCACGGTCGCCGGGTCTGCCACTCCCGCAAGCCGGCGTGCGGGGCCTGCGCTCTCGCAAGCCTGTGCCCGTCGTACGGCGAGGGCGAGACCGATCCGAGCCGCGCGCAAGCCCTCGTGCGCCCGGAGGAGTTCTTCAGCCCGGCGGAGCAGGCATGAGAAGGCTCGCCGCTGGCGCCTTGCTCCTGCTCGTCGCCGCCTGTGGCAGCACGCCGAGCGCTGCCAAGAAGGTCGACCTCGCGCCGCTGCGCCAGGCGGCCGCGCTCAAGCCCTGCCCGACCGGCATCGGGGACGTGCCGCACCTGGTGCTGCCGTGCCTGGGCGGCGGGCCGGACGTCGTCCTCGATGGGCCTCCCTCCGGCGTGCCGACGCTCGTCAACGTCTACGGCTCGTGGTGCGGCCCCTGCCAGCGTGAGATGCCGGTGCTCGCCGCCTTCGCCGCGAAGGCGGGGGACAGGGTGGCCCTGCTGGGCGTCGACACGCAGGACGAGCCACGTCTGGCCCTGCTCTTCGCCAAGGACGTGGGCCAGCACTGGCCAGCCGTTGTGGACGACAGCGGAACCTTCATGCGGCGCTACAGCACCGGTCCTCCGGTCACCCTCTTCGTCGATGGGAAGGGCAAGGTCGCCTTCGTGCATCGCGGCGAGTTCACGTCGCTGCAGCAGTTGACCACCGCCGTACGCCGGCACCTGGGGGTGAAGGTGTGACCGTCCCCGCCTGGTTGCAGCCGCTTGCTGAGGCGATCCCCCATGTGCAGGGGGAGTACTTCACCCGGTTCCTGCCGCCGGCCGGGGGCGGCCGGGCGAGTGCCGTGCTCGTGCTCTTCGGCGAAGGAGGGGACGGGCCCGACCTGCTGCTCATCGAGCGCGCTGCGACGCTGCGCTCTCACGCAGGCCAGCCGGCCTTTCCCGGCGGGGCCCAGGACCCGGAGGACGACGGGCCGGTCGCGGCGGCCTTGCGCGAGGCGCAGGAGGAGGTCGGGCTCGACCCCTCGACGGTTGAGGTCCTGGGGATCCTGCCCGCCCTGTGGCTGCCGCCTTCGGGATTCGTCGTGCATCCAGTCGTGGCATGGTGGCACGCGCCGCACCCCGTGGACGTGGTCGACGAGGCCGAGGTGGCCGCCGTCGTGCGTGTCCCGATCGCCGAGCTCACCGACCCGCAGAACCGCTTCCGGGTCGTCCACCCGAGCGGCTTCACCGGCCCTGCGTTCCAGGTCCGCGGCCTCATGGTGTGGGGTTTCACCGCCGGGCTGCTCGCCGGGATGCTGACGCTGGCAGGCTGGGAGCTCCCATGGGACGACTCGCGGACCCGGGAGCTCGACCCGGAGACCGTTCGGCTGGCCCAACGCACATCGCATGCAACCCCATCGCACCCCACCGCGCAGCACCACGAGGAGAACCGATGAACCGCACCTTCACCGCGGTGGCGACGACCACCGTGCTCCTCGTCGCCGGGTGCGGAGGCTCCGGCGGAGGCGAGTCGACGCTGAAGGAGACAGGACGGGTGGCGACGATCGGCGAGGCGGGAGCGCAGAGCGCCTCCCTCGACATGACCGATGCCCGGACCTTCGTGCCGAACGTCGTCGAGGCGCGCGTGGGCTCGGTCATCCTGACCTTGGAGAACGCAGGTCGCATCCCCCACAACCTCGTGTTCGCCGACAGCAAGCTCGGCAAGACCGACACGGTCGACGGCGGAGCGACGCAGACCCTGACGGTGTCGCTGGCCGCGGCGGGCACCTTCCGCTTCACGTGCACGTTCCATCCGGGGATGGACGGCCAGATCGTGGTCGCGGGCTAAGGGGCAGGCGGATGCACGGAGACCTGCTCGACCTGATCCTGCTCGGTGCCGTCGTCCTGTTCGCGGTCTCCGGGTACCGCCAGGGCTTCGTGGTCGGCGTGCTCTCCTTCATCGGCTTCCTCGGCGGCGGGGTGCTCGGCGCCACGATCGCTCCCACGCTGCTGCGGACGGGTCCGCTGTCCGACCTGCCCCGCACGCCCGTGGCGATCGGGCTCGTCTTCCTGCTCGCCTCGCTGGGCCAGGTCATCGCGAGCGTCGGTGGGGCCTGGGTGCGTAAGCATTTGGTGTGGAAACCGGCACGGGTCGTCGACGCCGTGGCCGGGGCCGGGATCTCTGTGGTCTCCCTTCTCCTGGTGGCGTGGCTGGTCGGCACCGCAGTCGCCTCGTCGCCCTTCACAGGACTTGCTGCGCAGGTACGCCGCTCGCAGGTCCTCGCGGTGGTGGACGACACAGTTCCCGGCGGGGCCAAGGGTCTGTTCGCGAGCTTCCGCAAGCTCGTGGACGACCGCGGCTTCCCCGAGGTGTTCGGCGACCTGGTCCCGACGCAGGTCCGCCCGGTCGACCCGCCCGACCCGGCGCTGGCCCGGTCCGCCGTGGTGACCGCCGTACGCAGCCGCATCTTCAAGATCACGGGCGTGGCCCGCTCGTGCTCCAAGCGCATCGAGGGCACCGGATTCCTGTACGCCGCACGGCGGGTCATGACCAACGCGCACGTCGTCGCGGGGGTGCGCGAGCCCAAGGTCCACGTGGGGGACCGGGAGCTCGACGCGACCGTGGTGCTGTACGACCCGAACCGCGACATCGCCGTGCTGGATGTGCCTGGCCTCAACGCCCGCCCCTTGGTGTTCTCCGGGCGTGCCCGGACCGGTGAGAGCGCGATCGTGATCGGCTACCCGCTGGACGGGCCCTACCGCGCGGACGCAGCCCGAGTCCGAGGGATCCAGGACGCCAAGGGCCCCAACATCTACAACAACCGGACAGTCGTTCGCGAGATCTACGCCCTCCGGTCGCGGGTGCGCCCCGGGAATTCAGGCGGACCCCTGGTCAGCACGAGTGGTCAGGTCCTCGGCGTGGTGTTCGCCGCCGCCGCCGATGATCCCCAGACGGGCTACGCGCTCACCGCCAAGGAGGTCGCGGGCGACGCGGCGCAGGGGCGTACGGCGACGGCCGAGGTCAGCACCGGTCGCTGCGACTGAGCGTCAGGCCGAACCGGCGAGCGGCTGAATCCGCGTCAAAACGGGCAGGGAGCCACCCGGGTGGGTGCTGTCACAGCGCGTCCAAACGCCGATGTGGTCGTTGAGTGCTTACAGTTGCAAGCAGGTGGGTAACTCTCCGGTCACCCCTTCGACACCCAAACCAGGAGGTACGCCGTGACCCCCGTAGCGGCGAACCGTACGTGCGTCTCCCGACGCATAGCGGCAGATCCCACCAGCACCGCGCTGCTGCTCGCCGGCTCGACGGCGATCGACCTCTGGCCCGGCCTGCGCCGGGTCGCCGAGGTCAGCGGCCGTGTGGTCGTCGAGACCGACATCCGCGACTTGGCCCGTGCGGCCAGCGTCCGGGCTCTTCCCCCGCAGCGCACCCCCACGTCGTTCCTCACCCGCTTCGAGTGGGCCGGCCCGGGCCTGCCCGCCACCCACGGCGAGCTCACCCTCAGCTACGCGCCCTCCGAGGGCCCGGAGATCGCCACGACCGCCGAGCTCGTCCTGACGGGCACCGGTTTCGAGGGCACGGTCCTGGACGAGGACCTGCTCGAGGAGATGGCTCGCGGGTTCCTCGCGAACCTCGCTCACGCCGCCGAGCTCAGGAACCGGGCGGCGTAACCGGGCGTGATCCGGCGTGCTCCAACAGGAGCGCGGTGACCAGCGCCGGGTCCTCCTGGTGTGGGAAGTGCCCGAGGCCGTCGAGCACGTGCAGCGCGTAGCCCGCATGTGCATACGCGCCTGAGCCGTGCACGCTCTGCGTTCTGATGCAGCCGTCGACGGCGCCGTGCAACTGCAGCACGGGCACGTGGACCCCCTGCGCGAGAAGCCTGAGGTAGCGCCGCCCGCTCGGGCGCACCTGGGACCGGAACGCCCATCGGTAGTACTCCAGCGCGCTGTGTGCCGCCCCGGGGATCGCCATGGCTTGTTCGCAGCGCTGTTGCGTCTCGACGTCCGGGAAGCCCGGACCGCCCCAGCGGTGCAGCAGCTCGGCCACCAGGCCGCCAGTGATCAGCTGACGCTCCGGCACCTTCGGGGTCTGGAAGAACCCGAGGTACGCCGACATCCGGGTCTGCGCCCAGTCCCCCCGCAGTGCCTGGGCCATGCGCAACGGGTGCGGGACCGACAGGGCCGCGAGCCGGTTCACGACCTTGGGGTGCAGCGTGGCGGTGGCCCACCCGAGGACCGCCCCCCAGTCATGGCCCACCACCCAGGCGTCCTGATGGCCGAGAGCTCGGATCAGCCCGGCGACGTCGTTGGACAGGGTGTAGGCGTCGTAGCCCCGCGGTGGCTTGTCGGTCGCGCCGTACCCCCGAAGGTCCGGCGCCACCGCGTGGTAACCCGCGTTCCCCAACGCCTCGAGCTGGTGCCGCCAGGACCACCAGAACTCGGGAAAACCGTGCAGCAGTAGGACCAAGGGACCGTCGGCCGGCCCGTGCTCGGCAACGTGGAACCGCAGCCCGGAGGCCGTCACGTCCCGATGTCGCCAGGGGCCCTCGACGAGGACGACGCTCTCTTCGACGCTCACGCGCTCAGTCTTCTCCCGTTCCGCGTTCCATCTGCGTGTGGATGGCGTTGACGACCGTGGGATCGGCCAGGGTGGTGACGTCACCGAGTTCGCGGTGCTCGGCAACGTCCCGCAGCAGCCGTCGCATGATCTTGCCGCTGCGGGTCTTGGGCAACTCGGGAGTGATCAGGATCTGGCGGGGCTTGGCGATCGGGCCGATCTCCTTGGCCACGTGCTCTCGCAGGGCCTTGGCGAACGCCTCACCGTGGGCCTCGTCGTCGGCGACGCTGCCGCGAGGGGTCACGAAGGCCACGATGGCCTGACCTGTCGTGGCGTCCGTGGCACCGACGACGGCGGCTTCGGCCACCGACGGGTGCGAGACCAGCGCCGACTCAACCTCCGCGGTGCTGATGCGGTGCCCGCTGACGTTCATGACGTCGTCGACGCGGCCGAGCAGCCACAGCACGCCGTCGTCGTCCCACTTGGCCCCGTCGCCGGCGAAGTACCGCCCGTCGAAGCGTGACCAGTAGGTCTCGCGGTACCTCTCCTCGTCCCCCCAGATGCCTCGCAGCATCGACGGCCACGGCTCGTCGATCGTGAGGAAGCCAGCGTTCGTGGGCTTGCCCTCGCCGTCGACCACGTCGAGGCTGATCCCCGGCAGCGGCCCCATCGCCGACCCGGGCTTGCACGAGGTCACCCCCGGCAGCGGGCTGATCATGATGGCGCCCGTCTCGGTCTGCCACCAGGTGTCCACGATCGGGCACCGTCCGCCGCCGATCACCTGGTGGTACCAGATCCAGGCCTCCGGGTTGATCGGCTCGCCCACGGAGCCCAGGACCCGCAAGGAACTCAGATCGCGCCCCGCGGGCAGGTGGTCGCCCCACTTCATGAAGGTCCGGATCGCCGTCGGAGCGGTGTACAGGATCGTGACCCCGAGCTCCTCCACGATCCGCCACCAACGGTCCTGCCCACCCGCGTCGGGAGTGCCTTCGTACATCACCGACGTGGCTGCGTTCGCCAGCGGCCCGTAGACGGCGTAGCTGTGCCCCGTCACCCACCCGACGTCAGCGGTGCACCAGTAGACGTCGGTCTCCGCCTTGAGGTCGAAGACCGCCCAGTGCGTCCAGGCTGCCTGGGTGAGGTAACCGCCTGAGGTGTGCAGGATCCCCTTGGGCTTGCCCGTCGTACCAGAGGTGTAGAGCAGGAACAGCGGCTGCTCGCTGTCGAAGGGCTGCGCCTGGTGGGCCGTGGGCTGCCGCCCGACCGCCTCGTGCCACCACACGTCACGGTCCGTCCATGCGACGTCCTGCCCCGTGCGCCGTACGACGAGGACGTGCTCCACCGACGGGCATCGCGCAACCGCCTCGTCGACGGCGGGTTTGAGGGCGCTCGCCGCCCCCCGGCGGTAACCGCCGTCAGCCGTGATGACCACCTTCGCGCCGGCATCGGTGATGCGGTCCACCAGCGACTGGGCGCTGAAGCCGCCGAACACCACGCTGTGCGCCGCACCGAGCCGGGCGCAAGCAAGCATCGCGACCGCGGCCTCCGGGATCATCGGCAGGTAGATGCAGACGCGGTCGCCCGGCTCCACCCCGAGCTCGGTCAGTGCGTGCGCCGCCTGCGAGACCCGCTCCAGCAGCTCGGCGTAGGTGATCGTCGCCCGATCCCCCTCGGGCTCGCCGATCCAGTGGAAGGCGACCCGGCTGCCCAGGCCCGCGTCCACGTGCCGGTCCAGGCAGTTCACGCTCACGTTCAACTGCCCGCCGACGAACCACTTCGCGAACGGCCGCTGCCAGTCCAGGACCTGGTCCCACCCACGGTCCCACTGCAGTCGGCTGGCCTGGGCCTCCCAGAAGGCGAGGCGGTCGGTCGCCTGCTCGTACACCTCCGCACCCACGTTGGCGGTCGCGGACACCTCGGCAGGAGGCTCGAAGCGGCGGCTCTCCGACGACAGGGCAGACAGCGAGGTCTCAGACACCTTCACAGCTCCTTCCGGTGGCGGGTCCCGTCAGAAGACTGGCACGAACCGGTACGTCGAGGTGAAGCCCCCGCCGTGCTACCGGTCCACGCGACTAGCGTGAACCCACGTGAGCACCGATCCCCTCGCAGCCCTGCTTGAGCTCCCTGGTGTTCCGGATGCCGTGGCACACGCCCGAACGGCGATCGATGGCCTGCTGTCGCACCGCATGCTTCGCCGCCGCTCAGCAGAGGTCACAGCGGAGTCAGCGCTGCGCGGCGCCCGAGCCTCTGCGGAGCTCGAGGGCGCGGGCATGGAGCTTGAGCGGCTCCGCGGCCAGCTGCTCAACGGACAGCCTGTGACCGCAGCGATCCACGGCAAGACGGCGCAGGAAAGCAGGCAAGCACGAGAGAGTCAGGTCGTCGCCAACGCCGTGCGCCTGCACGCTGAGCTCGGTTCGGTGCTCCCCGCCTGGAAGAGCTCCCCTCGTCAGGCCCTCGCCCGACTGCACCTGCTGGCCGCCGTCGACCTCGACATCACCGAGGACTTCCTCGGCCGCCCGAGGACCTCGCCGGCCGACCCGGTCGAGGACCCGCTGGGTCTGGGCGAGGCTCCGCATCCGCTGGAGGCCGGTGCCCGGCTGGACGGCTTGTGTCGACTGCTCGTGAGTCCGACGAAGGCGCCCGCGGTCGTGGTGTCCGCAGTCGTGCATGGCGAGCTGCTGGCCTTGCGGGCGTTCGGCTCCGTCGATGGCCTCGTCGCCCGGGCCGCTGCGCGCCTCGTGCTGGTCGACCGCGGGCTGGACCCCAAGGCGGTCAGTGCTCCGGAGGTCGGGCACGTCGAGCTCGATGCAGCCGGTCTGCGGGCCAGCCACTCCCACGCCTACGCCGAGGCCGTCAGGGGCTACGTCTCCGGGGGCGAGGAAGGCCTCGCCGGGTGGCTCGTCCACTGTGCGCAGGCAGTGGCGCTCGGTGCCCGTGAGGGCATCGCGGTCTGCGAGGCGATCCAGCGCGAGTCCGCCTGAGCCGGGGGCAACGGAACGGGGCCCCATCCCGAAGGGTGGAGCCCCGTCGCCATGCATTACGGCCGAGTGACCAAAGCGTGCATCTTCGTCATCGCCCAGGGTCCTGATCCCTTTCGTGAACCTCTTTTGGACCCGCTCGATGTGCCTCTCGCGGCTGATCGCACGTGGGTGCTCGGACGCGCACTGCACGGACCGCCGTCGGGGGGAACGAGTCCGCCCGCAGGCGGCTGTCCGTGCAGCCACCATCTGCTGAGATTCCCTTGCTGTCAAGGGATTCCACTCAGCGTAGTCAGAGCTGACCAGGGACGGATCGGGTCCGACGCAGCGACACCCACACAAGGCACCCCACCGTTGCGACGGCTATCGCAGCAGCCCAGGCGCGTGTGTCGCCCGGCGGTGCGGGCAGTCGGCGCTGGGCACGCACCGGGCGGGCGAAGACGCGGATGGGCCAGTCACGTTCAGTGGCGTCCCTGCGCAGCGCCTTGTCGGGGTTCACCGCCACGGGATGTCCGACCGCGCAGAGCAACGGCAGGTCCGTGACGCTGTCGCTGTAGGCGTAGCAGCCCGCCAAATCCCAACCCTGCTCTACGGCGAGCTCAGTGATGGCTACGGCCTTGTTCTCGCCGTACGCGTAGAACTCGACCTCGCCCGTGTAGATCCCTGCCTCGACGACCATCCGCGTGGCGATGACGCGGTCGACCCCGAGCATGTCCCCGATAGGTCCGACGATCTCCTCGCCGGAGCTGGACACCAGCACGATCTCCCGGCCGGCGGCGCGGTGCTCCGCGAAAAGGTCGAGGGCCTCCTCGTAGACGAGCGGATCGATGAGCTCGTGCAGGGTCTCCGCGACGATGTCCCGCACCTGCTGGACCGGCCACCCGGCGCACAACGCGGCGAGGTAGTCCCGGAGCTTGTCCATCGTGTCTTCGTCCGCGCCCTGAAGCAGGTACAGGAACTGAGCGAAGGAGCTCTTCAACACCGCACGACGGTTGACCAGGCCGCCCTTGTAGAAGGGCTTGCCGAACGCCAACGTGCTGCTCTTGGCGATCACGGTCTTGTCGAGGTCGAAGAAGGCGGCGCTCACGACATGTGACATTACGAGTGATTACAAGTGTTTAGGCGCCTGGAGGCCAGGGCATCCCTGTTTTGAGCGCGACTGTCCCCTTGGTCGTGCCGCCCGCGGTCCCGTCTCATCCCCCCGAGCCGGGACCACCGACGACCCCCGCCTCCCCCCCCGGCGGGGGTCGTCGTTTGTCCAGGCCTTGGCGCGTCCCTGTGGATCAGGTACGACGGTCCACAGGCGGTCGCCCGAACGCTCTCGACGAGGTTGGGGCTGACCAGGCTCCAGCCATGCCGCGACCGCTTCTCATCACCGCTGACCCCGCCACGCTCGATGACCTGCTGCGCCTCACCGCTCTCGCGGGCGTGGAGGCGGACGTGATCCACGACGTGCAGCATGTTCGACGCTATTGGGACCAGGCCTCCCTTGTCATCGTCGGCGACGACGTGCTCGACGCCACCACGCTCGTGCGTCCCGGCCGGCGCGATGGCGTCCTGGTGCTTGGCCGCGACCTCGACGACGCCGGGGTCTGGCAGCGGGCGGTCGACCTCGGCGCCGAGCGCGTGGTGTTCCTCCCCGATGCGGAGCGCTGGCTGGTGGAGGCCCTCGCTGAAGCCGCCGAAGGCCGCGGTGCGGAGGGGACCGTGATCGCCGTGCTCGGAGGGCGAGGCGGCGCGGGTGCCACAACGCTCGCCTGCGCGTTGGCCCACGCAGCGGGCCGGAGGGGCATTCCCACGCTGCTCATCGACGCCGACCCGCTGGGGGGCGGGATCGACGTGGTGTTCCGCGCCGAGGACCAGCCCGGGCTTCGCTGGCCTGAGCTCGCAGCCACCCGCGGCCGTGTGCCGGCGGCGGCGCTGGGCCGTGCGCTCCCACGCCTCGGTGAGCTCGCCCTGCTGTCCTGGGACCGCGGGGAGTGCGTGCAGGTCCCCGTCGAAGCTGCGCGCGCAGTCCTGCAGGCCGCCCGCCGAAGCCACCCCCTGGTCGTCGTGGACGTGCCGCGTCATATCGATGAGGTGGGCCAGGAGGTCCTGAGCTGTGCCACCACGTCGCTGCTCGTCGTACCCGCCGAGGTTCGGGCCGCTGCCGCGGCCGCACGCGTGGCGGTCCGGGCCACGCGCCTGTGCCGCGACGTCCGGCTCGTGGTCCGCGGACCGGCCCCCGCCGGGCTGTCCGCGACCGAGATCCAGCAGGCGCTAGCCCTGCCCCTTGCCGGTGAGCTGCGGCCCGAGCCCGGGCTGGCCCGGTCGCTGGAGGAAGGGGTGCCGCCTGGTGAGCGCAGAGGCTCACCCCTTGCCGCGCTGAGCGAGTCCCTGCTCGCAGAGCTCCTCGTGTCGCCCGAGAGGGCAGTCGCGTGAGCGCCGACTCGGCCCTGTTAGCTCGGGTCCGGGAGCGGCTGATCGCTGAGGGTGGCGTGCCGACAGCGGCCCGCGTGGCCGAGGCGCTGCGCGAGGTGAGCGGCGGCCTGCAGGTGGGCTCGGAGGCGCACGATGTATTGCGCGGGCTGCAAGACGAGATCGTCGGGGCCGGGCCGCTGCAGGCGCTGCTCGCCGACCCGCGCGTCACGGATGTGCTCGTCAACGGCCCTCACGAGGTCTGGGTGGACCGCGGCGCGGGTCTGGAGCGTTCCGCCGTCCGCTTCGCCGACGACGCCGCCGTCCGCAGGCTCGCCGTCCGACTGGCCGCACCGACGGGGCGCCGCCTCGACGACTCCCAGCCCTGGGTCGACGCCCGGTTGGCCGACGGCGTCCGACTCCATGCCGTGCTTCCTCCCGTCGCCCCTCGTGGCACGTGCCTGTCCCTGCGTGTGCCCCGCCGCCGCGTGTTCACCCTGGACGAACTGCAGGCGGCTGGCAGCGTCCCCCCGGATGGAGCAGAGCTCCTGTCGCAGCTGATTGCCTCCCGGGCTGCGTTCCTGATCAGCGGGGGGACCGGCACCGGCAAGACGACATTGCTGTCGGCGTTGCTGTCCCGGGTCAGCCTGGCGGAGCGGCTGCTGCTCGTGGAGGACGCCGGCGAGCTCGATCCGGAGCATCCGCACGTCGTCCGGCTGGAGGCCCGTCCAGCAAACGTCGAAGGGGCCGGCGAGGTCACGCTCCGTGACCTCGTCCGCCAGGCTCTTCGGATGCGCCCAGATCGGGTCGTCGTGGGGGAGGTGCGCGGAGCCGAGGTCGTGGACCTGCTCGCTGCCCTCAACACCGGGCACGAGGGCGGCTGCGGCACCTTGCATGCCAACTCCGCTCGGGACGTGCCCGCACGACTCGAGGCGCTCGCCGCGGTCGCGGGCATGGACCGGTTCGCCCTTCACAGCCAGCTGGCCTCCGGGCTGCGGCTCGCTGCCCACCTTGTGCGGACGCCAGAGGGGTCGAGGCACCTAGCTGAGGTCTGTGTGCTCACGCGCGGAGCAGACGGGCTCGTCGCCGCCGTGCCCGCCTGGTCGTGGGACGGGCACTCAGCGAGCGGCAGTCGCGGGCCGGCTTCGCACGAGCTCGACCGCCTACTGACATGAACTACCTCCTCCCGGCGGCCTTGGCTGCTGTGGGCGTCGCCATTGCGGTGGGATTTCCGGCGCCGATCCGACCGGGCGTGCTTCCGTACGCCGAGCGCGCGCGCTGGGAGCCTTCGGCCCCCTTCGTCGCTGTCGTGGCACTCGCCGTGTTGGTCTACCCCCTCGGGCCCGTCGGTGCTGGCGTGGGAGCCGTCCTCGCTGGCCTTGGCCGCCGAGCCATGCTCGGACGGCGGGTGGACAAGGCCCGGCAGGAGGAGCGGGTTGCCGCGGCAGAGGCGATGGCCACGCTCGCTGCGGAGCTGCGTGCCGGTCGTGCTCCGGACGCCGCGCTCGTGAACGCTGGCCAGGTAGCGAAGGGTCGAGTGGCCATGGCGCTCACCGAGGCGGGGGGCGCCATTCGGCTGGGGGAGCAGGCAGGGGACGTGCTCGTCCGCCACGCGCCCGAGAGCGCCGTGCCGGACCTGTTGAGGGGTCTCGCGGTGTGTTGGAGCGTCTGCCAGGGTGCGGGAAGTTCCCTTGCCGCTGCAGTGGACCGCCTCGAGCAGGCATTGCGCGAGCAGGCGGCGTTGCGCGAGGAACTCGACACCGAACTCGCGGGGGCTCGCTCGACGGCGTTGCTCATCTGCTTCATGCCGGCCTTCGGCCTGGCGCTCGGAGCAGGGCTTGGCGGCAACCCGATCAACGTGCTCCTCCACACCCCGATCGGCTGGGGCTGTCTGGTGGGAGGCGTCGGTCTCGAGCTCGCCGGCCTGGCCTGGACCGCGGCGATCGTGCGCTCGGCTGGGGGATCCCGGTGATTCTCGCTGCGCTGTTGTTGGGGGCTGGCGTCGGCGTGCTCGCGGTCAGACCACCGTCGGCCCGCCGGCTCACCGCGCTGGTTCGGGCGGTGCCGGAGGTGGGGCAGACCTCGAACCGTGCCCTCCGCGGTCCGGCCTTGCTGGTCCTGGGGGGAGTCACCTGGTGGTTGATCGGCGGCTGGGTGGGGGCAGCTGTTGGCGCCGCGGTGGCGTTTGGCGGGCCGCCGCTGCTGGCCCGGCTGGATGCGGGCAACGACCCCACCGAAGAGTTGCTCGCACTCCAGCTGCCGCTCGCCCTTGACCTCGTCGGGGCGTGCCTCGCGGGGGGCAGCCCGCTCGCGGACGCGCTGGCTTCGGTCGCCGACGCGGTCGGTGGACCTGCTGGGGCAAGGCTGTCGCGCGTCGCTGGGGCGCTCAGTGTGGGTACGCCGACTGAAGAAGCCTTCGGTGAGCTCGGTGACACGGGTGCCGCCGGCTCAGCGTCGCGCGCCCTGCGTCGGGCGGCTGAGGGCGGAACCCCAGTTGCTGCCGCCGTGTCGCGGGTCGCGCAGGACGCCCGCAGGGCGGCGAACACGGTCGCGCGTAAGAAGGTCAAGCGCGCGGGGGCGCAGGCCGCTGCCCCGATCACCGTCTGCTTCCTGCCCGCCTTCCTCCTCCTCGGCACGGTGCCGTGCGTCATCGCCGTCGCTGGTCCCCTCCTCAACGGCTTCTGAGAGCTGTCCACAGGCCCAGTTGCCGTCCACAGCGCTTGGTCAACCTGTTCACGAACTGTCGGACCCCCACGACCCTCACCGGCGCCGGACGACACGGTCCGGATCAGACAGAAGGGCACACCTATGAGCGTCCGCTTCAGCGGGGTCACCGACCGCATCGCCGCCCGCGTCCAGTCCCGGCACGCGTCCCGGGCTGAGGACGGCGACGCCGGCATGGTCACCTCCGAGTACGCGATGGGCACCGCCGTCGCGGCTGGCTGCGCCGGAATCCTCTACAAGATCGTCACGTCCAGCGAGTTCCTCGAGGTCGTGAAGCAGTTCATCCTCCGCCGCTTCCTGCGGTTCTAGGCCGGTCCAGAGCCCTGCGCGCG
Source organism: Mycobacteriales bacterium (assembly GCA_046595815.1). Lineage (GTDB taxonomy): Bacteria > Actinomycetota > Actinomycetes > Mycobacteriales > SCTD01 > RYN-111. The sequence continues at coordinate 20,563 of JBKJSN010000088.1, read as the reverse complement.
CCCCGGTCCTGGGTCCAGGCCCGGGGCGCGCGCCCGTCAAGCCCACTGTCCGGCAACCCCACTCATAAGGAGAGCTCCCATGGCACGTTCCACGTTTGCGAACCGGTTGGTACGGCGCCGCCTCGTCGGCGGCCGCGATGACGGCATGGTCACTGCCGAGGCAGTGATGGTGCTGCCCGTGCTGTTCCTGCTCCTGTCGCTGCTCATCGCCACGTTGGCGGTCGTCAACGCCCGGATGAAGGCCATCGACGCCTCGCGCGAGGCGGCGAGGTTGGCAGCACGCGGCGAGTCGACGTCCGTGGCGGTGGCCGCGGGCAAGCGCCTCGGCCCCCAGCAGGCCACGGTGGTGCTCCGCGACCGCGAGCACTGGGTCGAGGCTCTGGTCACGGCCCAGGTGCGGATGCTCGGCGTACTGCCGAGCGTCACCGTCTCGGCGTCCACGCTCGCGGAGCGCGAGCAGCCGTGAGGGCCCGCCGGCACAGGCGAGTCCGCGATGGGGACGACGGCTTCGCCACCATCCTGGTGCTTGGCCTGGCCATGGCCTTGCTCGTCCTGGGCGGAGCGATCGGCGCGGCGCGGACGGTCGACGGGAGTCGGCATCGCGCCGAGGCGGTGGCCGACGTAGCTGCGCTGGCCGGCGCCAAGCACGCCCTGGAGGGGGAGCGGGCGGCGTGCGGTGCCGCCCGTCGGCTCGTGCAGGAGCAGCGGGCGGTGCTGCTCGCGTGCAGGTTGGACGGCCTGGACACGGAGGTCACGGTGGGCGTGGCGCCACCGGGACGCTTGTCTTCCCTGGGGATGGTGATGGGCCGCGCCCGAGCGGGACGCCGCTGAGTCGAGCGGGAACCGAAGGGCGGATAAGTCCGTCGTACCTGTACAGACGGGGATCGTTGGGCTGTCCGGCGTAACCTCGAGGGCGCGCCTTCGTTGGTCCAAGGGCAGCACCGTCACGCCGTACGAAGGAAGAGCACCCACAGATGGAACCGTCGTTCGTCACACCCGCAGTGCCTGCGCAGCCGCGCGGCTTCGCGGCCCTGTGTGGTGACGCGCTCCGCCGCCCCGGCGGCCGCCGGTCGCTGTCGGTGCTCTTCGTGATGCTGATGGTGTCCGGGCTGGCGATGTTCGCCTACCCCGTCGGCACCGACGCCTTCAGCCGCTACCAGCAGGGCAAGCTGGACGGTCAGTTCGGTGGGTCGCGGCTCGAGCAGAGCTATCTGGACGGGCGCTTCGCCGAAGGCAGCGTGCTGACCCGGATCAGGATCCCGAAGATCAAGTTGAACGTGCTCGTGGTCGAGGGCACCAGTGCTGCCGCGCTCCGCGCCGGCGCCGGCCACTACGCGGGCACGCCACTTCCGGGCGAGAGCGGGAACGTCGCGATCGCGGGCCACCGCACCACTTTCGGGCGCCCCTTCAACCACCTCGACGAGCTGACCCGAGGCGACGAAGTGATCCTGGAGACCCCGTTCAAGGTCTTCCACTACATCGTGACGCCGGCGTTCGATGGTCACCCGAACCCGTGGCCGGTCAGCCCGGAGAACACCGAGGTGCTGCTCGACACACCCGGCAAGCACCTGCTCACGCTCACGACCTGCCACCCGAAGGGCAGCGCCCGGCAGCGACTGATCTTGCGGCTTGAGTTGAACCCAGCACTGACCGAGGACGTCAAGTGAGAAGGGAGCGTGATGTGACTACTCGTGCCTACCGTCGGCCCCGTGCGGCCGTCGCGGTGCTCGCGCTCGCCTTCCCGCTGTCGAGTGCCCTTATCGGGGCCACCGCGACTCCCGCGCTCGCCGCGCAGTCGCTCACCGTCTCGCTCTCGGGGGTCAGCAACAACGGGACGGCCACCCAGGACGTCATGGTCAAGGGCACCATCACCAACACCGACGGCACGAGCAGCGGCGGCTCGATCGTCATCGACGGACCGGCCGACTTCGGGAGCCCGGCGCGCGGCTACAACGCCACGCCGTCGATCACGAGCTGCTCCTCGAACCTGGTCAGCAGCTGCTCGAAGACCGCCAGCTTCACCATCACCCTGGACAAGCTGCGCTCCTACGTGAACGGCAAGTGGACCGCGAAGACGTGCGACGACGCTGCCAACAACTGCACCTCGCCCGTGGCCTTTTACACCAATTTCGGGCCGACGACGACGCCCAGCTCGGTCAGCGCCCAGAGCACCGGAGCCAGCCGTGTGGACGTCCAGTGGAGTTACAGCGGCCAAGAAACCGACCTCACCGGGTTCGAGATCAGCGACGGCAAGGGCAGCACGTTCAACGCCGGCCCGTCGGACCGTTCATACACCGCGTACTACGACAACCCCACGCCGGGGACCTACGACTACCGCTACACGGTGCGGGCGCTCCGCAAGAGCGGGACCGGCGGCAGCGACCTGGCCTCCGAGTGGTCCAACACGGCCGGCGCGCAGTTGGTGACTCCTCAGCCGCCGCCGAGCCCGACGCCTACGCCCACCGGGGGTACGACGGGTGGCACGACCGGGTCCGGCAGCGGTGGTACGACCGGTTCGAGCACCGGCGGTACGACGGCCGGCGGCACCACCGGCACCACAGGCGGCGCTACGGGCACCAGCACCGGCGCGACGGGCACCTCGAGCGGTTCCGTGACGCGCCCCATCACCATCCCGACCCTGCCGCCGATCGCCGCGTCACGGCGTGCCTTCGCGCTGAGCTTCAACCGGTTCTCCCCGAGCCTGGGCATCCCCAAGCTGCCCCCGCTGCCGGCCACGACCTTCCCCGTGACCGCCCCCGGGTCGGAGGTGTACCAGCCGACGCTGCCCTACGCCGACCAGCCCGGGAAGACCACGACCAAGGTGCTCTCTTCGCCTGTCGCCTCGCTCACCAACAGCATCGACACGGCCCAGCTCGCCAAGAGCCTGGCGGTCGCGCTGATCCTGCTCGTGGCGGCCGCACACGTGCGGATCTTCCTGAGCCACAGCACCGAGGACTAGCCAGCCCCACCGAGCCCGCTGGCCAGCACCACGTCGAGAAGGCGGACAGCGCCGGCCTTGTCCAACGGCTCGTTGCCGTTGCCGCACTTGGGGGACTGCACGCACGAAGGGCAGCCGGCCAGACACTCACAGGACGCGATCGCGTCTCGGGTGGCGGTGAGCCAGCGCGCAGCCTCGCCGTACGCGCGCTCGGCGAAGCCCGCGCCACCGGGATGGCCGTCGTACACGTAGACGGTGGCGAGGCCGGTGTCGGCGTGCAACGCGGTGGAAACCCCGCCGATGTCCCATCGGTCGCAGGTCGCGAACAGCGGCAGCAGGCCGATCGCGGCGTGCTCGGCGGCGTGAGCAGCGCCGGGCACGTCCCCTGGTGCGAGACCGGCGTGGGCGAGCAGCTCGGGCGTCACGGTGTACCAGACGGCGCGGGTGCGCAGCTCGCGCGGCGGCAGGTCCAGGGGCTCCTCGCCGAGGACCTCGCCGGACCCCAGGCGCTTGCGCAGGAACGACACCACCTGGTGCGTCACGTCGACCGTTCCGAAGCACAGCCGGAGCCCGTCGTACGACGAGGACTGCAGCTCGGCGACCACCCGCAGCTCGGTGACGTCGCGGGCGGAGGTGCTGTAGTCGGGGTCGTCGGGGCTGACGAGAGCGACCCCGTCGTCGAGGTCCAGGGCGTCCACGAGGTAGCTCTCGCCCTGGTGGAGGTAGACGGCCCCGGTGTGCACTTGGCTGTGCGCCGAGCTGTGGTCGACGGTGCCGAGGAGCCGGCCGGTGCCGGACTCGACCAGCCGGATCGGCGGGCCACCGGCGCCACGCAGGTCGGCGTCGGGACGATCCCGGGAGGTCCAGAACCAGCCGCGTGGCCGGCGTCGGAGCAGCCCGCGCGCGACCAGATCGGTGAGCACGTCTGCTGCTCCCTCCCCGAAGAGCGGGAGGTCCTGCTCGGTCAGCGGCAGCTCGGCAGCAGCGCAGCACAGGTGCGGACCGAGCACGTACGGGTTGGAGGGGTCCAGCACCGTGGCCTCGAAGGGTCGACCGAACACCGCCTCCGGGTGATGTGCAAGGTAGGTGTCCAGCGGGTCGTCGCGGGCGATCAGCACGGCGAGGGCGCTCTGGCCGGCCCGTCCTGCACGCCCGGCCTGCTGCCAGACCGAGGACACCGTCCCGGGCCAACCGGCCAGCAGCACCGCGTCGAGTCCGGCCACGTCCACCCCGAGCTCCAGCGCGTTGGTCGCGGCGACGCCGAGCAGCTCCCCCGACTGGAGCCGTCGCTCGAGCTCGCGCCGCTCCTGTGGCAGGTAGCCCCCCCGGTACGCCGCGACCCGGCCGGCCAGCTCCGGGACCGACTCGTCCAGCGCCCGCTTGGCCCCCAGCGCCACCGCCTCGGCCCCGCGTCTGGACCGGACGAACACCAGCGACCGTGCGCCTTCCACGACGAGGTCGGCGAGGAGTTCGGCGGCTTCGGCGGTGGCGGTCCGACGTACCGGCGCTCCGTGCTCACCCCCACGGCCTTCCAGAAGGGGAGGTTCCCAGAGCGCGAACTCCGTCGAGCCGCGGGCAGAGGCATCGTCAGTGACGGGTACGACGGGCAGCCCGAGCAGTCGTGAGGCAGACACCTCCGGGTCACGGACCGTGGCCGAGGCGAGCAGGAACACGGGGTCGGCGCCGTATCGGGCGCACACCCGGCGGAGCCGGCGCAGTACCTGCGCGACGTGGGAGCCGAAGACCCCGCGGTAGGTGTGGCACTCATCGACGACGACGAATTGGAGTCCCCGGAGCAGCCGGGAGAAGTCGTCGTGCCGCGGGAGGACCGAGCGGTGGAGCATATCGGGGTTGGTCAGGACCAGACCCGCGAAGCGGCGGACCCAGTCGCGCTCTTCGTGGGGGGTGTCGCCGTCGTAGGTGGCGGCGCGCACGCCCGCAAGGGCGAGGGCGTTGACCGCCCTGAGCTGGTCGGTGGCCAGGGCCTTCGTCGGGGACAGGTACAGCGCCGTGGCTCGCTCGTCTTCGAGCAGCGCCGTGAGCACCGGCAGCAGGTAGCCGAGGGACTTGCCCGATGCCGTGCCGGTCGCCAGGACGACGTGTCTGCCCGCGCGGGCGAGCTCTGCCGCCTGCGCCTGGTGCTGCCACGGCCGACTCACCCCCGACTGGGCAAGGGCGGCGCGAAGGTCGTCGGACACCCAGTCGGGCCAGGGCACAGTGCGCCCATCCCTGGCGGGCACGTGCTCGACGTGGGTGATCCGGGCAGCGCGCTCGGGGCCGGCGGCGAGCCGGGTGAGCAGATCTTCTGATCGCAAGAGCATGATGGGGAAGTGTGACAAGGGGTCAATCGGGGGTAAGACGGTAAGCACGACCTGACAGGAGAGGAACATTTCCGTGGACCTGACGCTCGAGAGCCGTGAAGAGGGCGACCGCACCGTCGTCGCGGTGGGTGGGGAGATCGACGTCTACACCGCCCCGAAACTGCGTGAGCAGCTCGTCGACCTGGTGAACGACGGGCGCTACCACTTGGTGGTGGACATGGAGGGGGTCGAGTTTCTCGACTCCACCGGGCTGGGGGTGCTGGTGGGGGGCCTCAAGCGCGTGCGCGCGCACGACGGCTCGCTCCGCCTGGTCTGTACCCAGGAGAGGATCTTGAAGATCTTCAGGATCACGGGGTTGACCAAGGTCTTCCCCATCCATGACACCGTCAGCGAGGCAGTGGCTGCGCGGGACTGATGGCGACCGTCGAGCTCTCCATCCCACCACTGCCCGTGCACGTGCGGACCGCCCGCCTCGTCGGCGTGGCGGCCGCCCGTCGTACGACTCTGCCTGACGACCTGGTCGACGAGGTGCGCCTTGCCCTGGGCGAGGCGTGCTCGCGGGCCGTGGCGTTGCACGCTGAACACGCCCCGGACGAGCCCGTCGTCATCGCGATCAGTGATGACGACGGGCAGTTGGTGGTCGAGGTCCGGGACGTCTGCCCTTCGCCCGGCTCCTTCGACGCGCCCGTTCACGAACTGCTGCGGGACAGCCCGGGTGACCCGAACGTCGCGCTGGCCTTCCTCGCTGGTCTGGTGGAAGACGTCGCCGTGAGCCCGCACGGCAGGGGTACGGCGGTCCGCCTGACCTGGCCGCTGCTCACCCGCGTGCGCTGAGTGTGACGGGCATCACGTAGCCCCAGGTGTGAGCCGGATCACCCCGATACGGGTAGCCTTCGCCCGCCCGCCTCGCGGTGCACCCGGCCCCTGATCTGGAGGACTCTCGTTGTCTGCGTTGCCCTTGGCTGCCGAAACGACCGAGAAGCTCGCCTCGGTCCTTTCAGGCGACAAGCCGATCCTGTACGCCATCCTTGGTATCGCCGTCGTGGCCCTGGCATTCGCGGGCCTGTTCGCCCGTGAGGTGCTCAGCGCCGAACAGGGCCCTCAGAAGATGCGCGACATCAGCCTCGCCGTCCAGGAGGGCGCTGCCGCCTACCTGAACCGCCAGTTCAAGACCCTTGCCGGGTTCGCGGTGCTGGTCTTCCTGCTGCTGTTCCTGCTCCCCGGGAGCAGCGACGTGCGGATCGGCCGCTCGGTGTTCTTCCTCGTCGGCGCGTCGTTCTCCGCCCTCGTGGGCTTCATCGGGATGACCCTTGCGACCCGGGCGAACGTCCGCGTCGCGCACGCCGCGAACACCTCAGGCAGCAAGCCCGCGATGCGGATCGCGTTCCGCTCCGGTGGCGTCGTCGGCATGTTCACGGTCGGCCTCGGCCTGTTCGGAGCCACCACGGTGCTGCTGATGTTCGACGAGAACGCTCCTGAGGTGCTCGAGGGCTTCGGCTTCGGTGGCGCGCTGCTGGCGATGTTCATGCGTGTCGGCGGTGGCATCTTCACCAAGGCCGCCGACGTCGGCGCCGACCTCGTCGGCAAGGTCGAGCAGGGCATCCCTGAGGACGACCCGCGCAACGCGGCGACCATCGCCGACAACGTCGGTGACAACGTCGGCGACTGTGCAGGCATGGCTGCCGACCTGTTCGAGTCCTACGCCGTGATGCTCGTCGCGGCGCTCATCTTGGGCCAGGCAGCATTCGGTGCTCAGGGGCTGATCTTCCCGCTCATCGTCCCTGCGATCGGCGTCCTGACGGCGCTCGTGGGCATCTACGCAACCGCGCCGCGCGACTCCGACCGGTCGGGCATGACCGCGATCAACCGCGGTTTCTTCATCTCCGCGGGAGTTTCCGCCGTACTCGTGGCGATCGCCTCCTACACCTACCTGCCCGCGACCTTCGCCGAGCTCACCGACGCCACGACCAGCGACCGCGACCCGCGCCTGGTCGCGCTGGTCGCCGTGGTCATCGGCATTGTGCTCGCCAGCCTCATCCAGGTCCTGACGGGTTACTTCACCGAGACCTCCCGCAAGCCTGTGCGCGAGATCGGCAAGAGCTCGCTCACGGGCGCTGCGACAGTTGTGCTGGCGGGCATCTCCGTCGGCCTGGAGTCGGCGGTCTACTCGGCGATCCTCATCGGCGGGGCGGTCTACGCCGCCTTCCTGCTCGGCGGCGGCTCGGTCGTGCTGTCGCTGTTCGCCGTCGCGCTCGCGGGCACTGGCCTGCTGACCACCGTCGGCGTCATCGTGGCGATGGACACCTTCGGCCCCATCTCCGACAACGCCCAGGGCGTGGCGGAGATGTCCGGGGAGGTCGGCGAGGAGGGCGCTGCCGTCCTCACCAGCCTTGACGCGGTCGGCAACACGACGAAAGCCATCACCAAGGGCATCGCGATCGCGACCGCCGTGCTCGCTGCTACCGCGCTGTTCGGCTCTTTCCGTACGGCGGTGGAGCGGGCGCTCGTGGCCGCGGGTCTGGACAAGGACAGCTTCTCGCTGTCGATCGAGCGGCCCAACCTGCTGTTCGGCCTCATCATCGGGGCCTCCGTGGTGTTCCTGTTCTCCGGTCTGGCGATCAGCGCTGTCTCGCGCGCTGCGGGCCGCGTGGTCTACGAGGTGCGCCAGCAGTTCAAGGAGCACCCCGGGATCATGGACTACACCGAGAAGCCCGACTATGCGCGCGTCGTCGACATCTGCACCAAGGACTCCCTCCGTGAGCTGGCCACCCCCGGTCTGTTGGCGGTCTTGGCGCCGATCGCGGTGGGCTTCGGCCTCGGGTATGCGCCTCTCGGTGCCTTCCTCGCCGGCGCCATCTCCTCCGGCGTGCTCATGGCGGTCTTCCTGGCCAACTCCGGTGGAGCCTGGGACAACGCCAAGAAGCTCGTCGAGGACGGCCACCACGGGGGCAAGGGCTCTGACGCCCACGCCGCGACGGTCATCGGCGACACGATCGGTGACCCGTTCAAGGACACCGCGGGTCCCGCGCTCAACCCCCTTATGAAGGTCATGAACCTCGTGGCCCTGCTCGTGGTGCCCACGGTGGTGAAGTACAGCGTCGGGACGGACAAGAACGACGCGGTGCGCTTCTTAATCGCCGCAGTGGCCGTCGCGGGCATCGTGATCGCGGTGACGATCAGCAACAAGCGGACGGTGGCAGGGGCTGCAGAGGCCTAACGGCTCGCGCGTTCCCTCAGAGGGCCCATCTCACACGTGAGATGGGCCCTCTGTTTTTTAGGCCCGGTGCGCATAAAATCTGTCCGTTTGGTCATGATGAGGGGGAGTTGTGGCTGATGTCTCGATACCGCGAGGCAGGGATCGCGACTCCGTTGGTCAAGTACTACTACCGTAAGCGCCGATGAGAAGGTCGGAAATGTCCGACATGAGAAGTCTTAGGGGTTCGTCGTGAGTCACAGCAGCAGCAAGATCCGCGCCCTGGGGGTGGCCGTCCTGGCGCTCCCACTCTTCCTCGGCACGGCTTCGCCTGCGCTGGCCGCCACGCCGCCGGCGGGGGCCTACGCAGAGTCCTACGGGCTTCTCGTGGACACCACGATCCTCACTGGTGCTCAGGCCGTGAAGATCGGACCCCGCGCCCAGGCCTCCTCCTCGTGCCCCGTGACGGGTGGGACCAAGACCGCGCAGGAGCTCGGCGTCGGTGACCCCGCAGCGGCTCGGGCCGAGATCCTCACCGACACCGCCACCACGGACTGCGGCGCCAAGAGCGCCAAGGCCACGTCACGGGTCGTCAACGTGGACGCGCTCGGCGCGGCCGCGCCGATCAAGATCCACGCCGACGCGGTGACGACGACGTCCACCACCAGCTGTGACAAGGCGCCCAAGGGCTCCACGCAGATCGTGAACCTCAGCGTCGGTGGCAACGCCGTCCCGATCCCGAGCGAGCCCATCGCACCGAACTACGTGCTGGCTCCGCAGTTGTTCGACAACTTCGGGATCCGCGTCATCCTCAACGAGCAGCACCCGGCCTCTGAGGGCCGCGGTCTGGTCGTCAACGGCATTCACATCATCGCCAGCAGCAACGGCGCCACCATCCCGATCGGTGGCAACGTCATCCGCGGCGACATCATCATCGCCCACTCGGTGAGCGGCGTGGTGTGCCCCGGCGGCCCCGGCACGGACAACGGCGGCCTGCCGAAGCCCGACATGACCTTCACCAAGCACGCTTCCCCGAGCGTGGCCAACCACGGTGACACCGTCACCTACACCGCCACCGTCACGAACCAGGGCACCTCCACGTGCGAGGTCCTGCGCTTCGTCGACCACCTCGCGCCGGCCTTCTCGCTCGTGTCGACCAGCGGCCCGCTGGGCACCAAGCTCGACACGCCAGCTCCTGCTCGCACTGACGGTGGCGTGGACGCCGTGCTCCGCCCGACCGGCGTGAAGATCGCAGCCGGCAAGTCCGTGACTCAGCTGTTCACGGTCACGGTCAAGGACGACGCCGCGCCCGGCACGTACTACAACACGCTCGAGATCTTCTGCGCGCTGAACGGCGACTTCGTCAGCGGCCCGCTGGCGCCGGTCACCATCCCGCGCCCGGGTGGCCCGGTCGTGCAGCCGCCGGACAGCCCGGTCGTGCAGCCGCCCACGGAGCCGGTCTTCGCTCCCACCGGTCTGAGCGCCCCGCTCGCTGGTACCGCCCTGCTGCTGCTCATGGCCGCCGTCGGCACCCGCCGGCTGCAGCTGAGCCGCCGCTAGTTGCTCCCTGACCCGGAGGCGCTCCTTGCGGGCGCCTCCCGGGTGCGTGACGCCCTCGTCTCGTCGGGGTGGTCAAGCGCGGCCCTCGAGGATCTCCTCGGCCAGGGCTACCGCTCCCACCTCGATCGGGGCGAGGGCGCTCCGCTGCTGCGGCGAGGCTCCGGCACCTCAGACCTGGCCAGGCTCGCGCGTTCCCTCGTGGTCGGCGAGCCGGCCGAGCCGGGGCTGCTGCCCGAGTCCTGGTTGGGCCCCGATCGTGTGCCGTTGGTGCGGCTGCAGGTCCTCCAGCACGGGGGCGCGGACGTCACCGTGCCGCACGACCCAGGGCACGTTGCGGCGACGGTCGCTCAGGAGCAGGTGCTCGGTGCCGGCGCGGCCAGCTTGACGCTGGCCGCCGCCACTCCCCGGACCGAGGTCGCGAGGGCACTGGATCTCGGCTGCGGGCAAGGGGTGCAGGCGCTACTGGCTGGGCGCCATGCTGCCCAGGTGGTCGCCACGGACCGTAACCCCCGCGCCGTGGGCTTCACCCGGCTCGCGGCGGCGCTCCAGGGGACCGACCTGGACACCCGCACAGGCGACCTGCTCGAACCGGTCGCGGGCGAGGTGTTCGACCTCGTCGTGAGCAACCCGCCGTTCGTGATCTCGCCCGGGCGGCGCTACACCTACCGGGATGCTGGCCTGGAGGGCGACGAGGTGTGCCGACGCCTTGTGCAGCAGATCCCCGCCGTACTCGCGCCGGGTGGCCATGCCGTCCTGCTGGTCAACTGGCTCCACCTGGACGGTGAGGACGGTGACGCCCGGATCCGCTCCTGGTTCGACGGCACCGGCTGTGACGGTTGGGTGGTGCAGCGCGAGCTGGCCGACCCGCAGGAGTACGTCACCGCTTGGCTGCGCGACACCGACGAGAGCGCCTTCGACGACCTCTTCGACGAATGGGTCGATGCCCTGGCTGGGGTGGAGGCGGTGGCCTTCGGGGTCGTCGCGATGCACCGCCGTACAGACGGGTTGTCGCCCCGGGTGGATCTCGACGTCGTCGACCAGCCGGTCGCTGCGACCTGGGGCGAGGAGGTCACTGCCCACTTCGCGCGCCGGGCACTGCTGGAGGGGGACCTGCTCGAGGCCCGGCTCACGCTGCGGGGGGACGTCCGCCTGCACCAGGTGGCGTCTGCGGCGCCGGACGGGTGGTACGCCACCACGCAGTACCTGCAGCAGGAGGCGGGGCTGCGTTGGAGCGGTGGCGTCGATGACCACGGGGCCTCGCTGCTCGCTGCGTGCGACGGCACGAACCGGCTGGGAGACCTGGTGTCCGTGCTCGCCGCGGCCCTCGACGAGCCGGTCGGCGAGGTGTCTGCTCAGGTGCTTCCCGTCGTACAGCGGCTCGTCGAGCAGGGGTTCCTCGGCTGATCTGGCAGGGTGGTGCGCGGACCCGGCGCTTGACAACGTCGTGCACCCTGGTCCGCAGAAGCCCTTCCCTCCCCCCTGACCTTGGAGAACCGTGCCCGGCCAGCGCCTCGTCATCGTCGAGTCACCCGCGAAGGCAAAGACCATCGCCGGTTACCTCGGCCCGGGGTACGTCGTGGAGTCCTCCATCGGACACATCCGGGACCTGCCGAAGAACGCCTCTGAGGTTCCCGCCTCGCACAAGGGGCAGGCCTGGGCCAAGGACGGCGTCGACGTCGACAACGGATTCACGCCGCTCTATGTCGTGAGCGCGGACAAGAAGGCGCACGTCGCCAAGCTCAAGGCAGTCCTGAAGGAATCGGACGAGCTGTTCCTCGCCACCGATGAGGACCGCGAGGGTGAGGCCATCGCCTGGCACCTGCTGGAGACCCTGAAGCCGAAGGTCCCCGTGCGCCGGATGGTGTTCCACGAGATCACCAAGCCCGCGATCCAGGCAGCGGTGGAGAACACCCGAGAGCTCGACCAGAACCTCGTCGACGCGCAGGAGACGCGGCGGATCCTGGACCGGCTCTACGGCTACCGGATCTCCGAGGTGCTCTGGAAGAAGGTCATGCCGCGACTGTCGGCCGGCCGCGTGCAGAGTGTCGCGACCCGTGTGGTGGTCGAGCGGGAGCGGGCCCGGATGCGCTTTCGCGAAGCGGGCTACTGGGACGTCGAGGGCACCTTCACCGCGCAGGGCCAGCAGGAGCGGCTCGTTGCGACCCTGGTCGCCGTCGACGGTCAGCGGCTCGCGACCGGCCGCGACTTCGACCCTGACACCGGCAGCCTGACCCGCGATGTGCGCCAGCTGGATGAGGCAAGCGCGCGCTTGTTGGTGCAGCACCTGGAGAGCGCGGCGTTCAGCGTTCGTTCCGTCGAGGACAAGCCCTACAGCCGCAAGCCGCACGCGCCGTTCATGACGAGCACGCTGCAGCAGGAGGCAGGCCGCAAGCTGCGCATGAGCTCGCGCCAGGTCATGCAGACCGCGCAGAAGCTGTATGAGAACGGCTACATCACCTACATGCGCACCGACAGCACGAACCTGTCGCAGACCGCGGTCGCGGCGGCACGTGCGCAGGCCAGGGCGCTGTACGGCGAGGAGTACGTCCCTTCCGAGCCCCGGGTCTACGCCAAGAAGGTCAAGAACGCGCAGGAGGCCCACGAGGCGATCCGCCCCTCCGGCGAGGTCTTCCGCACGCCGGGAGAGGTGCGTAGCGAGCTTCGCGGCGACGAGTACCGCCTCTACGAGATCATCTGGCAGCGCACCGTGGCCTCGCAGATGGCCGACGCCCGCGGGACCACGGCGAGCGTCCGCCTCGGCGCGCGGACCGCCGACGGGACCGACGCCGAGTTCGCCGCCTCGGGCCGGACCATCACCTTCAAGGGCTTCCTCGCGGCGTACGTCGAGGAGATCGACGACTCGACGCCGGACGCCGAGCGCGAGGACGCCGAGCGCCGCCTCCCGCAGGTGGCCGTCGGCCAGGACCTCACCACCCACGAGCTCGAGCCGCAGGGGCACACGACCAGCCCGCCGGCGAGGTACACCGAGGCCAGCCTGGTCAAGCAGCTCGAGGAGCTCGGGATCGGCCGGCCCTCGACGTACGCCTCGATCATCTCGACCATCCAGGACCGCGGGTACGTCTGGAAGAAGGGCTCCGCGCTCGTCCCGACCTGGCTCGCCTTCGCCGTGATCGGCCTGCTGGAGCAGCACTTCGGGCGCCTGGTCGACTACGGCTTCACCGCCTCGATGGAGGACGACCTCGACCAGATCGCGGGCGGCGAGCGCGACAGCGTCGACTGGCTGACCAACTTCTACTTCGGCAGCGACGAGGGGAAGGAGGGCGGCCTGGCCCGCCAGGGAGGCCTGAAGAAGCTGGTCACCGAACGGCTCGAGGAGATCGACGCCCGCGCGATCAACTCCCTGCCCATCGGGATGACAGAGGACGGCACCCCGGTTGTCGTGCGCGTCGGCAGGTACGGCCCGTACGTCGAGATCGGCGAGAAGAAGGCCTCCCTCCCCGAGGACCTGGCTCCGGACGAGCTCACGGTGGAGCGGGCGATCGAGCTGGCCGATGCGCCGTCGGGCGACAGGCTGCTGGGGACCGACCCCGCGACCGGCTTCGAGGTCGCCGTCCGCAACGGTCGTTTCGGGCCCTACGTCACCCTGCAGCTGCCCGAGGGCTCGAAGGACAAGCCGCCTGCGGCGTCGGTCTTCAAGACGATGGACCCTGCGACGATCGGGCTGGAGGACGCGCTTCGGCTGCTGTCCCTGCCGCGAGTCCTGGGCGAGGTCGAGGGCGAGCCGGTGACCGCGCAGAACGGTCGCTACGGGCCGTACATCAGCAAGGGCAAGGACTCTCGCTCGCTCGCGACCGAGGAGGAGCTCTTCTCGGTCACCCTCGAGGACGCTGTGGCACTGCTCGCCCAACCCAAGCTGCGAGGCCGCGCGGCCGCTGCTCCGCCGCTCAAGGAGCTCGGTGAGGACCCGGTCAGCGGTAAGCCGATGGTCGTCAAGGAGGGCCGCTTCGGCCCCTACGTCACCGACGGCGAGACCAACGCGAGCCTGCGCAAGGACGACGAGATCGAGACCCTCACCGACGAGCGGGCAGCCGAGCTGCTGGCGGACCGCAGGGCCCGAGGCCCGGTCGTCAAGAAGAAGGCCGCCCCGCGCAAGACGGCGGCCAAGAAGGCACCGGCCAAAAAAGCCGTGAAGAAGCCGGCCAAGAAGTCCTGAGCGTGGGCAATAGGCTCAGGGCATGCAGTCCCTGAGCTGGCCGGGGGCGCTGGTCCACCGGGGCTTCCGGAGGCTCGCGCTCGCGCTCGTGCTGTCCAGCTTCGGTGACTGGCTGGCCTTCCTCGCCACCACGGCGCTGGCCTCGGAGCTCGTCGACGGGGTGCGGGCCAAGAGCTTCGCCATCGGCGGCGTACTCGCCTTCCGGCTGCTGCCGTCCGTCGTGCTCGCGCCTTTCGTCGGGGTCCTGGCCGACCGCCTCGACCGTCGTCTGACGATGGTGGTCAGTGACGTGCTGCGATGCGGCCTGTTCCTGTCGATCCCCCTCGCCAACAGCCTCACCTGGCTGCTGATCGCGACCGCTCTCGTCGAGGTCCTCAGCCTTGTCTGGATCCCGGCCAAGGAGTCCTCGGTCCCGCACCTGGCCAAGGATCGTCTCGAGTCCGCCAACCAGATCTCGCTGTTCGCGACCTACGGCACCGCACCCGTCGCCGCGCTCCTGTTCGGCGTCCTCGGCGCACTGTCCATCAAGACGGGCCAGTCCGCCGCCCACCTGGCGCTCTACGTCAACGCGGCCACCTTCGCCTTCGCCGCCGTGCAGGTCTTCCGCATCCGCGAGATCCCCAGCCGCGCCCAGGTCTCCGCGCACGGGGAGGTCCCGCTCACTGTCGTCGCGAGCATCCGGGAAGGTCTGCAGTTCGCCCGCACCAGCACTCTCGTACGTGGCCTGCTGGTCGGCCTGCTGGGCGCGCTGGCGGCGACCGGCGCGGTCATCGGCAACGGCAAGCTGTTCACCGAGACGATCCTGGACGGTGGCGAGGCGGCGTTCGCCCTGCTGTTCGGCTCGGTCTTCGTCGGGATCGCCCTCGGGGTCGCTCTCGGCCCACGGGCACTGCGGGGCATGTCGCGGCGTCGGGCCTTCGGCCCCTCCATCGCCGGCGCGGGCCTGTCGTTGTGCTTCATGTCCGTCGTACCCGTGCTCGCGCTGGTGGTCTTCGCGGTGCTCATGCTCGGGTTCTTCGCCGGCATCGCCTACGTGCTGGGGCTGACGCTCCTCGGAGGGGAGGTTGAGGACGCGGTGCGCGGGCGCACCTTCGGTCTCGTCAACTCCCTGATGCGCATCACTCTGCTGGCGTCCGTCGCGACGGCACCTGCGGTGGCCGGTGCCATCGGTGTCCACCAGTACGGCGACCTCGACGTCAACGGCGTCTCCCTCACGCTGCTCGTGGGGGGGCTGCTCGCCGTCGTCGTGGGGGTGATGTCCTACCGCACGATGAACGACCTGCCGGGTGTGCCGCTGCGTCACGACCTCGTGGACCTGGTGGGTCGACGGGTCAAGGGTCAGCCGTCGTACCCCGGGTTGTTCGTGGTCTTCGAGGGCGGCGAGGGGGCTGGGAAGTCGACCCAGGTGGAGCGGCTCGCCAAGGCGCTGCGCGCCGAGGGCTACGACGTCGTCGTGACCCGCGAGCCCGGCGCCACCGCGATCGGCGCCCGCATCCGGGCGATGCTGCTCGACCCTGCGACCGTGCTGTCCCCACGGGCCGAGGCCCTGCTCTACGCCGCCGACCGGGCGCACCACGTGGCCGAGGTGATCCGGCCCGCGCTCGCCCGTGGCGCCGTGGTCCTCAGTGACAGGTACGTCGACAGCTCGCTGGCCTACCAGGGGGCCGGGCGGGAGCTCGATGTCGATGAGGTGGCCGAGCTGTCGCGCTGGGCGACCGATGGCCTGCGACCGGAGCTGACGGTGCTGCTCGACGTCGACCCTCAGCTCGGGCTCGGGCGCGCGACCGGGACACCCGACCGGATCGAGCAGGAGTCCCTGGCCTTCCACCTCGCGGTGCGGAAGGGATTTCTCGACCTGGCAGCTGCCGACCCGCGGCGCTACCTCGTGCTTGCCGCCGGCGACAGCCGCGAGGTCGTCCAACAGGCGATCGTCGAACGCGTGACGCCCCTGCTCCCCGAGCGCGTCCCGGCCCCGGCCCGATGAGCGTCTTCGACGCCCTCGTCGGACAGGACGCAGTGGTCGCCCAGCTGACGGCGGCGGTGGCCGGCCAGGGCATGACCCACGCCTGGCTGTTCACCGGCCCTCCCGGCTCCGGACGATCCGTCGCGGCCCGGGCCTTCGCTGCGGCGCTGCAGTGCAAGCAAGGCGGGTGTGGGCACTGCGACAGCTGCCACCAGGCGATCGGTGGCACGCACGCCGACGTCGCCGTGGTCGCTCCTGAGGGGCTGAGCCTGTCGGTGAAGGAAGCCCGGGCGATCGTGATGGCGACCTCGCAGCGGCCCACGCAGAGCCCCTGGCAGGTGACTCTCATCGAGGACGCAGACCGGCTCACCGACCAGGCGGCCAACGCCCTGCTGAAGGCGATCGAGGAGCCGCCCCCGAGCGGCGTGGTGCTGCTGTGCGCCCCGACCCTCGACGACGTCCTGCCCACCGTCCGGTCGCGTTGTCGCCTGGTGCCGCTGGTGACACCGTCGACCGCCGCGGTCACCGCCTTGCTCGTCTCCACCGGCGTCGACCCGTCGATGGCCGCCTTCGCTGCCCAGGCCGCCCAGGGTCACATCGGACGGGCCCGGCGACTGGCGACGGACGAGGCGACCAGGACGGAGCGGCGCGAGGTGCTCGCGCTGCCGGCCTCGGTGCAGTCGGTCGGGTCGGCGCTCCAAGCCGCCAAGAACCTCGTCGAGGCGGCGAAGGCCGAGGCCGATCAGCTGTCAGCGCTGCGCAACGAACCGGAGCGGGAGGCGCTCGCGACCGCCCTCGGAGCGGGTGCCACGGGCAAGGGCTACACCGGCGGCACTCCTCGTGGGGGTGCCGGGGCCCTGAAAGACCTGGAGAAGCAGCAGAAGTCGCGAGCCACCCGCACCCAGCGCGATGCGTTGGACCGCGCCCTCGTCGACCTGGCGGCGTTCTACCGCGACGTGCTGGCCCTGCAGGTGGGGGCGTCCGCCGTACCCGTGCATGCGGACCTCACAGAGCAAGCCGCCACCCTGGCACGCTCGTCGACACCCGAGCAGACCCTGCGCCGGATCGACGCCGTCCTGGCCTGTCGGACAGCGATCGACGGCAACGTCAACGCGCAGCTGGCCGTCGATGCGCTCGCCCTGTCGCTGCGCTGAGGTCCGCTAGAGTGGTCGCCGCACCACCGCCGCCTTAGCTCAGTCGGCAGAGCGAATCACTCGTAATGATTAGGTCGTCGGTTCGATTCCGACAGGCGGCTCTGTTTCTTGCCCTTCTAGGAGTACTCCCGTGTCCGTGAGCCCCGCAGCCGCGGAGGCCGCTCGGCAGGCGTCACGTAGGCGGACCTTCGCAGTCATCTCGCACCCTGACGCGGGCAAGTCCACCCTCACCGAGGCCCTGGCCTTGCACGCCCGCGTCATCCAGGAAGCCGGTCACATCCACGGCAAGGCCGGCCGCAAGTCCACGGTCTCGGACTGGATGGACATCGAGAAGGCCCGTGGGATCTCCATCTCCAGCGCGGCCCTGCAGTTCGAGTACGGCGGCGACGTCATCAACTTGCTCGACACCCCTGGCCACGCCGACTTCTCCGAGGACACCTACCGCGTCCTCGCGGCGGTCGACTCCGCGGTGATGCTCATCGACGCCGCCAAGGGCATGGAGCCGCAGACCCTCAAGCTGTTCGAGGTCTGCCGCCACCGCCGTATCCCGGTGCTCACGGTCGTCAACAAGTGGGACCGTCCGGGCAAGGAGGCCCTCGCCCTCATGGACGAGATCGCCCTCAAGACCGGCCTGAAGCCCACGCCCCTGACCTGGCCCGTCGGCATCTCGGGGGACTTCCACGGCGTGCTCGATCGCCGTACCGGGGACATGATGCAGTTCACACGTACGGCGGGCGGCGCGACGTTGGCGACCGAGGCTGAGCTCTCGCCCGAGGAGGCTGCGGCGCGGTACGGCGCCGACTGGCAGACCGCGGTCGAGGAGTCAGAGCTGCTGGCGCTCGATGACCACGATCACGACCAGGACACCTACCTCGCGCACGAGACGACACCCGTGCTGTTCGCCGCCGCAGTGCTCAACTTCGGGGTGCGGCAGCTGCTCGACACTCTCGTGGAGCTCGCTCCGGCGCCGTTCGCACGCGAGACCGCCGAGGGCGACGCTCGCCCGGTGGACGCACCGTTCAGCGGTTTCGTGTTCAAGGTCCAGGCCGGGATGGACAGCGCCCACCGCGACCGGCTCGCCTACATCCGAGTCTGCTCAGGGGTGTTTGAGCGTGGAATGGTCGTGACGCATGCGGGGACCAAGAAGCCCTTTGCGACCAAGTACGCCCAGCAGGTCTTCGGGCGCGAGCGCGAGACGGTCGACCTTGCCTATCCGGGAGATGTCGTCGGATTGGTGAATGCCAGCTCCCTGCGGGTAGGGGACTCCTTGTACGTCGAGGCTCCGGTGACCTTCCCGCCGATCCCGTCGTTCGCGCCGGAGTACTTCGCTGTGGCCCGTGCGGTGGACAGCGGTCGGTTCAAGCAGTTCCGCCGGGGCATCGAGCAACTGGAGCAGGAAGGGGTCGTGCAGGTGCTTCGTTCTGACCTGCGCGGCGACCAGGCGCCCGTGCTCGCTGCGGTCGGCCCCATGCAGTTCGAGGTCGCGGCGCACCGCATGAAGGGCGAGATGGGGGCCGAGATCACCCTCGACCGGCTGCCCTACTCCCTGGCCCGCCGTACCACCCGTGAGTGGGCGGGCGAGCTGGACCGGCAGAGCGGCGTCGAGGTCCTGGCGCGGTCCGACGGTGACCTGCTCGTGCTGTTCGCCGACCAGTGGCGCCTGGGGCGGACGCAGCGCGACCTACCCGACGCGGTGCTCGAACCCCTCGTCGCCAGTACCTCATGAGGTCGGCACCGCTCGACGGTGTCCGGGCCCTCGCGGTGGTCGCTGTCTTGGGCTATCACGCGCACTACCCGTGGGCCGTCGGTGGCTACCTGGGCGTGGACGTGTTCTTCGTGCTGTCGGGCTACCTCATCACCGGGGTGCTGCTGACGACGCACCGCTCGTGGTGGGGCTATCGACAGTTCCTCGTACGGCGGGCCGTGCGGCTCGTGCCTGCGCTGGTCGTGGCGATGGCCGGCGTGACGGTCGTGGCGCTGGCGACCGGCATGGCCGCGCCCGTGGCTCGCTGTGGCGCGGCCTCCCTCGGCTACGTCATGAACCTGCCGTTCGCCGAGTCGTGGGACTGCCCTGCCATGTGGCACATCACGTGGTCCCTTGCGGCAGAGCAGCAGTTCTACCTGGTGTGGCCGTTGGTGCTGGCCGGGTTCGTGTTGGTGCTGCGACGCGCCCGACGCGGTCCGGTGGGCCGGGGGCGCGGCCTGGCCCTCGCCGCTGCCCTCTGCGGCGGCGGGTACGCCGCGGCCCTGGGCTGGCAGGTGCTGCTGCGCCTCGACGGTGCCTCGACCGCCCGCGTCGCCTATGCCCCCGATGGCCGCAGCCTGGTGCTGCTCGTCGGGTGCGCACTCGCCCTGCTCAGCGCACGACGTCCTCCGATGTGGTCACGTCTGAGCGGGAGGGCTGCGGACGTCACGGTGTGGGTGGCGGTCGGGGTGCTCGGCCTCTGCTTCGTCCTCAGCTCCATCGGCCCGGACGTGTCGGACCTGGTGCCGGTCGTGACGGTGGGGCTCGCGAGCGCGGTCCTCGTTGCTGCCCTGGTCCGTGCCCCTGCCACGTCGTTGTCTGCCCGCACGTTCGGCGCCCGTCCGGTGGCCTGGCTGGGGCGGGCCTCCTACAGCCTGTACCTGTGGCACGAGGTCGCCTACTGGCTCGCCGAGCTGGTGGCGCCACGCGGCTCCTTCACCGCCGAGGTGCTGCGCTTCGCCCTCGCGCTGGCGTTCGCCGCGGCCAGCTATCACGCGGTCGAGCTCCCTGCCCAGCGGTGGTGGCGCCGGCGTACCGAGCGGCAGGACGAGCCCGCCGTACCCGTGCTTGTCAGCGCTTGAGCCGCCGCCGCAGGTGCTTGGCGCTCATCCAACTTGCGTAGCCCGCACCAGCCGCCGTCACCGCACCCGCAAGGAGCAACGCGGCTGAATACGCCGGGCGGGCGCCGCTGACGGCCCCGCGCAGTGGTCCGTGCAGCGTGGGCGAAGCAGACTGCTCCAGCAGCTTCTCGAGCAGCCCGTCCGGCGGGCCCTCCACCGGGGCGGCAAGGGAGGCCAGCCCCTCGCTGACCGAGCGCTGGCGGGAGAACTCAGCCTGGCACGGGCCGCACCGGCGCAGGTGCACAGCGATGAGTGACCGCCGTACCTGGCCGAGCTCCTTGCCGACGTAAGCGGGCAGCAGCTCGCGCACCTCTGCGTGAACGCGGTCCTGACTCATCGCCCACTCCCGCTCACGCGGCTCGCTTCGTTCCTCAGCTCGCCTGGCTCGCTCATCG
>JBKJSN010000173.1:0-2809 GCA_046595815.1 Mycobacteriales bacterium | reverse complement strand
CCCGTGCCGCAGTCGCTGACCTACCTGGTCGACGACGTGTCGCGACGATTCGGCACCCTGCGCGCCGGCCACGCCGAGTCGTTCCTGCGCAGTGACGACGAGACGGCCCTGACCGAGCTCGTGCACGCACCCGGGGCCGAGAGCCTGCGGCTGCGGCGGATCGCGCCGACCGTGGTGATCTCCGACGTACCCCTCGGCACGCTGCTCCCCCGCATCCGCGACCTCGGCCTCGCCCCGGTGGTGGAGGCCGTCGACGGCACCGTCCGGGTGGCGCGACCCGACGTGTTCCGCGCCCGTTCCCGACGTCGCGCGCCCACGGCCGCCTCGGGCGTCCGGGTCATCGCCCGCACGGCCGCCGTGGTCACGGCGATCCGGGCCGGCGACCGGTCCGCGGCGTCCCGCCCCAGCCGCGGCACCACCGCCTCGAGCCCGACCGACGTGATCGCCATGCTGCGCCAGGCGGCCGAGGCCAGCGAGCACCTCGTCATCGGCTACGTCGGCAACGACGGCACCGTGGCCGAGCGCATGGTCAGCCCCGAGCGTGTCGAAGGCGGCCGCCTGACGGCGTACGACGAACGCAGCGACTCGACCCGGCAGTTCGCCATCCACCGGATCACCGCGGTGTCCCGGCAGGGCGTCTAGGGGCTGCAGGAATCCCCGGGCGGGCCGGGGGCGTCGGGCGGGTCCGGCGGGTCGAGCCGGGAGCGCTTGTTCGGTACGGTCGTCACCGTGCCTGCCGACGCCCCCACCTTCCACCGCGTGCTCGGACTCACCGGCCGAGACCCTGCCTGGTCCGGTGGCTGAGCGCCGGATGCGGACCATCGGTCTGATCGGCGGGATGAGCTGGGAGTCGACGGCCATCTACTACCGGCTGACCAACGAGCTCGTCCGTGACCGTCTGGGCGGGCTGCACTCCGCTCGCATCGTGATGATCTCCGTCGACTTCGCCGAGGTCGAGGAGCTGCAGGCCAGCGGCCAGTGGGACCGCGCCGGGGAGCTCCTCGCCGCTGCGGCGACGACGCTGGAGGCTGCCGGCGCCGACTTCCTCGTGCTGTGCACCAACACCATGCACAAGGTGGCCTCGGCCATCGAGTCCGCGACCGACATCCCGCTGCTGCACCTCGGCGACGTGACCGCGGACGCCGTGCGCTCCGCCGGGCTCGACACCGTCGGCCTGCTCGGCACCGCCTTCACGATGTCGCAGGACTTCTACCGGGGCCGGCTCGAGTCGCACGGCCTGACGGTGCTGGTCCCGGACGAGGCCGACCAGGCGCTCGTCCACCGGGTCATCTACGAGGAGCTGTGCCGGGGCGTGGTGCGCGCCCAGTCTCGGCAGGCGTACGTCGGGGTGATCCAGCGCCTCGTGGCACGCGGGGCCCAGGGCGTAGTCCTCGGCTGCACCGAGATCGAGCTGCTGGTAGCCGACGACGCCGTCGCGGTCCCCGTCTTCCCCACCACCCGGGTCCACGTCGAGGCCGCCGTTCACCGGGCGCTTGCCTGAGGCAACCTTTCGACGAGACGACGCCTGCCCAGGCGGTGGACCGAGGGGCGCGGAAACCGGTGGACCGGACATATCGTCCAGCGCGTGCCCTATGCAGACTGGGACGGGGTCCGGCGCGACCTCACCCGATCCCTCGAGCAGCTCGCCGACGGCGAGTTCCTCCTCATGGGTGAGTCCCTGGCCCGCTCGAGCCTGCGCCGCCGGCTGTTCGCGCGCAAGCACCAGCCCGGCCCTGGCCCTGGGCCCGCACCCAGTCGCTACGTCCAGGCGCTGCGCGTGGAGGACGTCCTCTCGGCCGAGTGCGTCGGCGCCCTCGGCCGGGGCGGCACCTGGGAGATGACCGACATCACCGTCGAGCAGCTTCAGTCCCTGGGCTGGCTCACCCCGACGGAGACCTTGGCGGCGTACGCCGTGGCGACCCCGAACTTCGCCCAGCACGTCGACCTGACCGGCACGGCCGCCCTCGCCCACCTCATGGTCGCGAGCCTCGCCCTTCTCGGCACCACCCCGTCCGCCCTCACGCTCCAGACGTCCGAAGGCGGCCTGCGCGCCGTCGGCGACTGAGGTGTCCTCGGAACCAATCCACTGCTCACGGCTGCTCCGAATGACTCCTGAGCTCGTCGGGGCGCTGTTCGCCGTTCCTCCCGGTTCCGGGCTGCGGCGCTCCGGCGAACTCCCGGTCCGTAGGATCGTGGCCTGATGAATGAAGGCCCCCTGATCGTCCAGTCGGACAAGACGCTGCTCCTCGAGGTCGACCACGAGCAGGCGGATGCCTGTCGAAAGGCCATCGCACCCTTCGCCGAGCTCGAGCGCAGCCCCGAGCACATCCACACCTACCGCCTCACGCCTCTCGGGCTGTGGAACGCGCGTGCCGCAGGGCACGACGCGGAGCAGGTCGTGGACGCGCTGGTGCGGTTCAGCCGCTACCCCGTCCCGCACGCTCTGCTCGTCGACGTCGCCGACACGATGGACCGCTTCGGCCGGCTGCGCCTGGAGCAGGACCCGGTGCACGGCCTCGTGCTGCGCACCACCGACCGCGCGGTGCTCGAAGAGGTCGTGCGGAGCAAGAAGGTCGCGCCGATGCTCGGGATGCGCCTGGACCCCGAGACCGCCATCGCGTTCCCGTCCGAGCGCGGCCGCCTCAAGCAGGCGCTGCTGAAGGTCGGCTGGCCCGCCGAGGACCTCGCCGGCTACGTCGACGGCGAGGCCCACCAGATCGAGATGAAGCAGGACGGCTGGGAGCTGCGCGACTACCAGAAGCTCGCGGTCGAGAACTTCTGGCACGGCGGCTCCGGCGTCGTGGTGCTG
>JBKJSN010000114.1:0-18883 GCA_046595815.1 Mycobacteriales bacterium | reverse complement strand
GAGCGCGTCCGCCTTCCGGCGTCCGGCCGGCGAGCGCTTCGAGCACGGGCGGCAGGGTCCGGTTGGCCTGCGCACCACCTGGCTCGACGGCGCGGCGGCGGAGCGAGGTGCGGCCGGGTGAGACGTGTGCCGTGCTGGTGCGCGCGGAGGACCCGCTGCGGCCCGCGGTGCTGAGCAGGGACGTCACTGCTCGCCGTCGAGGAAGCCCGAGATGAGGTGCCAGGCGATGGACACCGAGGACGGCGTCTGCAGGCCCGCACGGCTGCCCCAGGTGCCGGCTGCGCGCAGCTCGTCGCGCGAGAACCAGCGCACCTCCTCGAGCTCGCCGTCCGTGCCTGCCGGGACGGCGTCGGCGTCGCACACCGCGGTGTAGGCGAGCATCAGGCTGGAAGGGAACGGCCACGGCTGACTGCCGACGTAGCGGACGTCGCGCACCGCGAGCCCCGCCTCCTCGCCGACCTCGCGCACGACAGCCTGCTCGGCGCTCTCCCCCGGCTCGACGAAACCGGCCAGGGTGGAGTACCGCCCGGCGGGCCAGGACGCCTGCCGCCCGAGAACGCAGCGATCCGCACCGTCGGTGATCAGCACGATCACGGCGGGGTCGGTGCGTGGGAAGTGGTCGGACCCGTCGGCCGGGCAGCGCCGGACGGCCCCTCCCTGCACCACCTCGGTCGCCGCGCCACACAGCGGACACCGAGGGTGCCGCGAGTGCCAGTTGCTCAGGCCGACCGCGTGCACGAGCAACCCGGCGTCGCGGTCGCTCAAGACGGCGCCCACCTCCCGCAGCCCCATCGGGCGGGTGCCCAGGCGCCTCGGCAGGTCCGCGCGTACGGCGAAGAAAGCCTGTCCGTCAAGGCGACCGAGGTAGAGCCGCTCACCTTCGGGTGCCTGTGTCGAAGGCATCAGCACCAGGTCCGTGCCGTCGACCAGGGCCCGCCCCTGCTCGTCGACGACGAGCACCTGGCCAGTCGACCATGCGGACTCCAGCGCCTCGGCCGACCCGCGGGTGGCGGCGTCCCGGTCGACCGTGGCCCGGGCGAGGGGTGCGATCACGCGGTCTCGAGGTCGACGAGCGAGGCGACGCTGGTGGCCACCGCCGCCGCATCTCCCACGAGCACGGGGGTGAGGACGGAGGGGGCGAACCAGCGCGCGCCCGCATCCAGCACCTCGTCCGTCGTGACGCGCTGCAACGCCGCGGCGTGGTCCCTCAGCCAGGGGAGCTCAAGGCCGGCCCCAGCGAGCTGCGACACCTGTCCGGCAAGCCCTGCCTGGGAGGCGATGCCCAGCGCCATGGTGCCGAGGGCATACCTCCGGGCCTGGTCGAGCTCGTCCTGCTCGACCGGGACGGTCGCGATCCGGCCGAGCTCATACAGCGTCTCGAGAAGTGCGGGTGCGGTGACCTCGGTGGCGACGTCGGCGCCTGCGAACATCCGCGAGCTCGCCGGCTGGTGGTCGAAGCCCGAGTGGGGGCTGTAGGTGTACCCCTTGTCCTCGCGGATGTTGGAGACCCAGCGCGAGCTGAAGTACCCACCGAAGACGAGGTTCGCCAACACGGCCGCGGCATAGTCCGAAGCGGTCCGGGCCGGTGCAGCACCGCCGAACCGGATGGTGGTCTGCACAGCACCCGGACGGTCGACGAGCAGTGTCCGCCTGCCCTGTTGGGCCGGGGCGGCCAGCGTCGGCGCGACCGGGGCAGTGGTGCTCCAGTCCCCGAAGGCCTTGGCTGCCAGCGCCGCGCCACGCGCGGGCGTGACATCACCCACGATCGTCAGCACGCTGCCGGACGGCACCACGCGGGAGGCGTGCAGGGACCGCAGCCGCGCGGCGGTCACGGCCTCGACATCCTCGGGCTCCGGCAGGTCGCGCCCATAGGGGTGGTCGCCGTACATCCGCGCGAGCAGCGCCTCCCGGGCCACCACGCCTGGGCTGCTCCGATGGATGGCGAGCTCCTGCACGAGCCGGTCGCGCTCCCCCACGACGTCCCGGGACGGGTACGACGCCGAGGTGATCACCTCAGCCAGCAGCCCGAGCAGGCCGTCGAGGCGGTGGGCGAGGACCGAACCGCCGAAGCCGAGGCGGTCGGCGTCGACGCCCACCGACATCGTGCCGCCGAGCGACTGCAGGTCGCGGGCGAGCGTCGCGGCATCGCGGCCGGCGGTGCCGAGCAGCATGGTGTCCGACATGAGCGCGGCCTGGGCCACGTGCGCCGGGCCCCGCTTCCCAGCGGGCGCGACGAAGGGGACGCGCAGGCGCACCTCGACGAGCGGCACGCCGGTCCGCCGTACGACCAGGACGCGCAGCCCGTTGTCCAGCACGGACTCGGAGACCACCGGGAGCTTGAGGGCCTTGCCCTTGGCCAGGGCCGGCACGACGCGGGTCATGCCGCACCCGCCGGGCGCAGCTCGAGCACGGCGCGGTTGTCGCGGCCCAGAGTGGCGGCCGCTGCCACGACCTGGTCCCCGGTGACCTCGGCGAGCAGGGCCGGCAACTCGTTGAGCAACTCGGCGCGGCCGCGCTGCTGCTCGAACACCGCAGCGTGCGTGGCCCGACCCAGCACGGGGTCGATCTCGCGCAGGTAGCGCGCCGTCATGCGTGCCACCGTGCGCGCCACCTCGTCGTCGTCGCAGCCGTCCTGCGTCAGCCGGTCCAGCTCCTCGTCGACGGCGCCGACCACCGTGCGTACGTCGACGTCCGGCGCATGGTGCACCTCGAGCATCAGTGGCGTGGGGTCCCGCGCATCGAGCGGATCGCCCATCACGCCGAGGTACCCGCCGACGCTGGTGGCCACCCGGTCCCGCAGCAGCAGCCGGTCCTGCAGGCGGGCCGCGTCGCCGTCGGTGAGCACCTCGGCCAGGACCACATACGGCAGGTACGACGAGAGGTTGGCCGGGTCGGGTACCCGCCAGGCCATCGCGACAGCCGGGGCAGGGGCGAGGGCATCGCGCACGACCTCCCAGCGCTCAGCGGTCAGCGGCGGCTCGGCGAAGGACGGGCGCTTGGGCACCTTCCGGGCGGGGATGTCCCCGAACTGCTCCTGCACCCAGCCCATCACCTGGTCGGGATCGACATCCCCGGCGACGGTCAGGACGGCGTTCCCGGGCGCGTAGTAGCGACCGAAGAACGACTGCGCGTCGGCCAGCGTGGCTGCCTCGAGGTCGACGAAGGAGCCGTACCCGTCATGGGTGTTGGCGAAGGAGTCGAACAGCACCGGCGGCATCGAGATCCAGGGGAACCCGCCGTACGGGCGGTTCTGGACGTTGACCCGGATCTCGTTCTGGACGACCGCGACCTGGTTCAGCAGGTTCTCCTGCGTCAGCTGGACGCTGCGCATCCGGTCGGCCTCGAGGAACAGGGCGAGCTCGGTCGCGCTGCTCGGCAGGACTTCGTAGTAGTTGGTGTAGTCCCCGTGCGTGGAACCGTTGAGGATCCCGCCGGCACCTTGCACATAGGTGAAGTGCTCGCTCTTGGCCAGACTCTCGGAGCCCTGGAACATCAGGTGCTCGAACTGGTGCGCAAACCCGGTGCGGCCCTCAGGCTCGCTGCGCATCCCCACGTCGTAGTAGACGGCGACGGCGACCACCGGACTGGCTCGATCCGGCAGCACGACGACCCGTAGACCGTTCTCGAGCCGCCCGCGCTCGATGGTGAAGGCGGCGCGGGCGGCTCGGGAAGCGGTCGATGTCGGCACGGAGCCGACGCTAGTACGGCTCCGGTCAGACAGGCAGGGGAAGGGACTCGTTAGCGGTCTTGGACTCGTCGCCCTTGCTCTTCCAGTCCGACTTCCACTTGTTCTTCGGGAGCGCGTTGATCGCGGTGAAGCAGCTCTCCCGCTTGGCGGTGGCGGTCTTGTTCAGGCACAGGGCGACCTGACCGGCGCGGTAGGCGTCGACGAAGCCCCAGCCGTAGTCGTTGTCCTTGCCGCGGTCGCCGAGGTCGGCGGCGGTGCGCTCGAGGATCTCCTCAGCCACCTGGCCGGTGAGCTTCGGGTAGGCCTGCTTGAGCAGCGCGATGACGCCCGAGACGTGCGGGGAGGACATCGAGGTGCCCGAGATCGCCATGTAGAACGGCAGGTCCTGCTTGGGCGTCGCACCGTTGCCGAGGTCGATCACGGCGCCGTGCGAGCGGGCGGCCACGATGTTGCTGCCCGGCGCGGTCACGTCGACCTGCGGGCCGCGGCTGGAGAAGCTGCTCATGCCGTAGGGCGCGGTCTTCAGGGTCGAGCCGACGGTGATGACGTTGCCCATCGCGCCCGGCCAGCCAACGGTGCCCGACCCAGGGCCGTTGTTGCCGGCGCTGAAGACGAAGATGAAACCGTCAGCGACGGCCGCACGGATCATCTGGATGATCGGCTCGCTGTCTGGGTCGTTGACCTCGAAGATGCCCCACGAGTTGTGGACGATGGAGACGCCGAGCTCCTTGTTGTTCTCCATGAGGTACTCGATGGCGGCCATCGCGTTGGCCTCCCACCCGAAGTCGTAGACAACGCCCTGCGCCGCCGAGGCGACCTTCATTCCGACGAGCTGGACGCCCGGTGCGACCCCGGAGTAGTCGGCGCCGCTGCCCGTGGGCAGGTGCGCCGCGGCACCGCTGCCGCCGATGGTGGAGGCGACGTGGGTGCCGTGGCCGATCTCGTCGACCGCGGCGTACGGAGCGGTGCCCTCGGCGACCTCGTTGCTGACCGAGCCGTCCTGGTAGGAGTCCCAGAGCCAGCCGCCCTCGAAGTTGAAGGTCGCCTTGGTGTTGTCGGCGAGGTCAGGGTGGCTGGAGTCCAGGCCGGAGTCGATGACGGCGACCGTGACGCCCTTGCCGGTGAGTCCCAGGCCCTTCGGCTTGGCCGCGCGAGCCTTGTCGACCTTGAGGGCCTTCTTGCTCTTGTCGAGGTTCAGGTCCAGGCCGTGGTCCTGCTGCACGCCGGTGACGCCAGACAGCCGCGCAGCCTTCTGCAGCAGCGCGCTCGGCGCGATCACCGCGACCGCGTTGACGTGCCGGAACGCGTGCAGCTTGGTGATGCCCAGGCCGGTCAGCGCCCTGATGTCGGCATCCCCCACAGCGTGGTCGTACTGCACGAAGGCGTGGAAGGTGCCGGCGCGGAGCAACGAGCGCTCGATCCCGACGGGGGCGGAGGCCGTGGGCGCCGAGGCAAGCGCGGCCGCTCCCGAGGCGAGCAGGGCGGTGGCGGCCAGCAGGCCAGTCAGACGACGGGACAAGATCGCTCTCCTACGCAGGTGGTACGACGGGGTCGGGCCTTGGTGCTTCAAGCCCTACTTCGTCATCAACGAACGGGCTCCTGCCCAGTGACGCGGACTGCAACGCGTTCCACTTCTGGGTACCGTGCGCCAGGTGACGAAGGACACGCCCGGATGCGCAGGCACGATCGGCCGCACTGTGGCGGGGTCCTCGCCGTACTGGCCTGACCGACCGGATCCCCGCGGCAAGCCGAACGTCGTCGTCGTGCTCCTTGACGACCTCGGTTTCGCGGACCTGGGCTGCTTCGGCTCCGAGATCGACACACCCAACATCGACGCGCTGGCGGCGCAGGGCCTGCGCTACACGAACTTCCACGTGACGCCCATGTGCTCACCGACCCGCGCGGCACTGCTCACCGGGCTCAACCCGCACGCAGCGGGCGTGGGCCACGTGGCGCACTCCGACCCCGGCTTCCCGGGCTACGCGATGGAGCTCGCGGACAACGCGGTGACGCTGGCCGAGGTGCTGCGAGGGCACGGCTACGCGACCTTCATGGCCGGCAAGTGGCACCTAGCCAAGGACAGCGACTGCAGCGACGCCGGGCCGCGTCACTCCTGGCCGTGCCAGCGCGGGTTCGACCGGTTCTACGGCTTTCTCGACGGTTTCACCAACCTGCACCACCCTCACCGTCTGGTGCAGGACAACACCGCGCTCGACATCGAGTCCTACCCGCCCGACTACTACCTGACCGACGACCTCACGGACCGCGCGATCGAGATGGTCCGCTCCACGAAGGCCGCAGACCCGACCAAGCCCTTCTTCCTCTACCTCGCGCACGGAGCGGTGCACGCGCCCCTGCTGGCGAAGGCGTCGGACATCGCCAAGTACGACGGCCGGTACGCACTCGGCTGGGACGCGCTGCGCCAGCAGCGGTACGAGCGGCAGCTTGAGCTGGGCGTCCTGGAGGCGGGCACGGCGCTGCCCCCGCGCAACACCGAACGCGGCCACGAGGTGCAGCCCTGGGACTCCCTCGCGCCCGAGGTGCAGGAGCTGTTCGCGAAGTACATGGCCGTCTACGCCGCGATGGTCGACAACGTCGACCAGCAGCTCGGACGGCTGCTGGACGCCCTGTCAGCGATGGGCGAGCTGGACAACACCCTCGTGCTGTTCACCTCCGACAACGGCGCCTCCCGCGAAGGCGAGGCCGAGGGCACGACGGCGTACTACCAGCACCTGCTGGGCACCACCGACACCGCGGCGGACCTTGCGAGGCTGGACGAGGTCGGCGGCCCGACGACCACCCCCCACTACCCGCGCGGCTGGGCGATGGCGTCAGGGACGCCGTACCGGCTCTACAAGATCAACACCCATGCCGGCGGGCACTCGGTGCCGATGGTCCTCGCGGGTCCGGGGGTGCCGAAAGGGATGCGCCGGCAGTTCGCGCACGTGACCGACGTGCTGCCGACGCTGCTCGACCTGCTGGGGCTGGAGCGGCCGAGCCACCGGCACGGGGTGGAGCTGCAGCCGCTGGCGGGCGCGTCCTTCCGCCCGACCGTTGAGGACGAGGCCGCGTCTTCGACCCACCCCGAACAGCACTACGAGATGGTCGGCAACCGTGGCTTCTACCGCGACGGCTGGGAGGTCGTCACCGACCACCGGCCGCTGACGCCGTTCAGCGACGCGGAGTGGGAGCTCTACGACCTGACCAGCGATCCGACCGAGACGACCGACCTGGCGGCTTCCCACCCGGACCTGGTCGCCGAGCTGGCGGCGGCCTGGGAGGAGGCGGCACGGGCCAACCAGGTCTACCCGCTGGATGAGGGCAGCGGCGTGAAGTTCCTGCAGCGACCGCCGCGCTCCGCGGTGTACAGCGAACCGGTGACGCTCTTCCCTGGTACGCCGACGCTCGAGCGGTGGCGGTCCCAGCAGCTCGTCGTGAACCGGTCCTTCACCGTGACAGTGCGCTTGGGCTCGGTCGGCGACGGCGTCCTCGTCGCCCACGGCGACCAGGGGGGCGGGTACTCCCTCGCGGTGTCGGGCGGTGAGCTCGTGTTCCACCACAACGACGGTCGCGGCGCGCTGCGGACGTTGACCGCGCCTGTGGCTGCGGCCACCGACGCCCTGAAGGTGGTCGAGATGGCCTTCACCGCTCCCGGGGGCGGGACCTGGTCGGTCGCGCTGTCCGTCGACGGGGTGGTCGTCGCCTCGGGAGACGGATTCACGATCTTGTTCCCGATGGCACCGTTCCAGGGCATCGACGTGGGGCGGGACACGAAGTCGCCAGTGGTCTGGGGGCGCGGGCCCTCGCCGTACACCGGGGTGATCGAGTCGGTGACGTACACGCCAGGGGAGCTCGCACCCGACTCCCCGGTGGCGCTGCTGGACCTGTTGCGCGAGCTGGGCAGGAAGTTCGAGTAGCCCGGTCGAACTCTTGCAAGGTGATTGCCGCCCGCACGCTGCTCCGTTCCACCCTCGTCGGCACCATCGTCGGCGCCGTCGGCCTGTCCGCCGCGTGGGCGGGGGTGAGCGTGCTGCCCGTGCCCTCACCGCCCGCCGTACCGGTGGCGACAGGGCCCGGAGGGGCAGCGACAAACCCCGCGCTGCCGGGGGCTGCGGCGCTGTCGCTCCCCCGCCCGCCAGCGACGATCTCCGTCGGCGCGGCTAAGGCGTCGATCGCGCCGCGCCCGAAGGACATGGCCAAGCGCTTCCCGGGCGCGCGCTGGGAGACCAGCCCCGCGGAGTGCAAGACCCTCGACCAGAACGAGATCAACCGGCTCACCGGTGGCCACGCCACCGAGCCGCTGGACGGCTTCGCCAACGCGGGAACGCCCTGGCCCGAGAACCCCAGCTGCATCTACATGGGTGGCTTCGGCATCGGCCCGATGAACCCGGTCAAGAAGTTCGACACGGTCGACGGGCTCTGGGTCCGGGCCATGGCGATCAGCAGCGGCGGCAAGACGTTCGTGCTCACCGTCGTCGACGGTGAGGGTTGGCTGTGGGACTACAAGAGCAAGTGCACCGACTGCGGGGCGAAGCAGATCGGACAGGCGCTGGCCGCTGACCCGACGCTCAAGGCGCGTGGGGTCGTGCCGGCGTCGTTCGTGCTGCACGCGACGCACTCACACTCCGCGCCGGACTTCATCGGTGGCTGGGGCTTCGTGCCGAACTGGTACATGGCCCAGGTCACCGACACGATCAAGGCGGTCGCCAAGCAGGCGGTCCTGGCGATGCAGCCCTCGCGCGTGTACGTCGGTGAGGTCGAGGCGCGCGCCTTCAACGGCGAGCGGCGCGACACCTACCGCTCGGCGGAGGAGCAGCAGCTGTCCTGGCTGCGGGCGGTGTCCGAGAAGACCGGGCGCACCATTGCGACACTCGGCGCCTACGCGGCACACCCCACCACCCGCGGGACCAACGATGGTGTCGCCAGCCCTGACTGGGTGGGGCCCTTCGAGCACCAGCTGGAGCGGCGCTTCGGCGGGGTGGGGCTGCACACGATGACCGGCCTGGGGAACATGTCCGCCTCCGGCGGCACCGGCATCGGCAAGCAGCTCGCGAATTTGATCCCGGAGGGGTGGAACGGCGGTCCGTGGCCGGACGGCGAGCCGCTGGAGAACGCCCCGCTACTGCTGAGCCAGACGACCTTCAACCACCCGATCACGAACGCGCCTCTCGACGCCCTGGGCACGCCCGGCTTCTTCGACCGGAAGTTCAACCCGCTCCCGACGGCGGTGGCGGTGGGTGAGAACCCGAACGCCCCCTGCATCTCGGCTGCCCCGCAGTCGGTCGAGCTTCCCCTCACCACGCTCAAGCTCGACCGACTCGTGATGACCTTCGCGCCGGGCGAGGTGTTCTCCAACCTGACCAACACCATCAAGGACAAGAACCCTGGCAAGGTCGTGTTCCCGGTCGGGCAGGCAAATGACGCGCTCGGCTACATGCCGCAGTCGTTCGAGCTGAACCCCGTGGGCCAGCAGGGCCTGGGGTTCGTCGCAGGAGGCTACGTCTTCGTGAACTACGAGGACAGCTACGCCATCGACAAGTGCGTCGGGGACAACGTCCTGGAGCGCACCCTCGCCCAGCTCACCGCCCTGAAGTAGGCGTCAGGCTCTGTAGCGGCCCTTGCCTCGCGCGCTGCCCATGAGCGGACGCTCGTGGGGTGCCTGGAGCATGCACGTCACGCGCCGGGCTCCCACGCTCCAGTTCCGGTCGGTGGGGTAGAGGTAGTAGAGGTCGTAACCGTCGTTCGCGCCGGTGGGCAGGCCCAGGTAGGCCGGGAGGCGCTTGGCGCAGTAGCCCTCGGCCAACCGGATCACCTCCGGCTCCCCCGGGAAGGGGGCGGCCTTCAGCGACGTGACCGCGTAGACCTCCGCGAGGTGGCGACGGGCGCAGGGCACGACCGGGAAGGTGAGGATCTGCTCGACCGGGGCCTCCGCGACGCAGTCGCCGACGCGCAGTCGCGAGAACAACACGTCACCGCTCGCTTGACCCGGGCGAACGCGGGACGTAGGCCGGGGCGACTGCGGCGCGCCGCCACCGGCGCCGCGCGCGCTGCTCGTCATCAACGCACGGTCCGACCTCTCCAGAAGGCACTGGACATGGCGGTCGCCGACCGCCCAGTCGTCAGCGGTCGGGCTGAAGTAGGTCGAGGTGTAACCGCTCACGACGCCCCGAGGGAGGCCGACGTAGGGATGGAGGGCAGACGTGCAGCGGCCCTCGGAGAAGCGGTCCACCTCCTGCTCGCCGGAAAACTCACCCTCCGCAAACTGGTGAACGTCGAAGACCTCGCCACGGTGCGCGGTCGTGCACGCGACAACCTCCAGGGTCCTAGTCGCTGTGGTCGGGATGTCCTCGACGCAGTCCCCGACTCGCAGATCGCTGAGCGCAACGGACCCTGTCTCGTTCCAGGCGCGTGGGCCCAGCACGGCGCCGACGACCAGCGCCGACCCGATCCCCAACAGCCACAGGGCGCCAAACCCCGCGCCCCAGGCTGCCATCGCCCGGCCCTTCTGCCCGGTGCGCCCCGCCCGGCGGAAGCCGAGGATCCCGAACACCACGCCGAGCACGCCGCCGAGCACGGGCACGATGCCCAGCACGAGCGCGACGACCGCGAAGCCGTCACGGCCTTCGCTCACGGGAGCCGGCGGTACCGGGGCCCAAGGGCTGTCCGACTGAGGCGGCCACACGTCGGGAGGCGTCGTCATGGCCGGGCAACCTATCAGCGCTGCGTCACTGCTCGCTCACCCTCCGACACCGCGGACCTCGCGGCACTGAAATGACTCAGATGTCTCGAAGGGAGACTTTGCCCGATCGGGTGATGCCTTGACCGACGTATCCGCCGATACGGGGGAATGCTGCATCTCACCTCATGGCGCCATCGCGTCCTGATCGCGGTGAGCCTTGCGCTCGGGCTTGCACTGCTCATGCTCTCCCTGAGCAGTGCTACGGGTGCGGCGCGCAAGAAGGCGACTGCTGAGGTTCAGAACGGCTTGAACGCGATGGCAGCACGCGAGAGCAACGCGCTGTCCGAGTACTTCATCAGGGCCCGCACTGCGGTCCTGCTGCTGGCACAGAACCCGGCGTTCCCGCAGCTTCTTGCCGATCCTGACACCCCGGCGCCGTCAACACGCAGCGCGGCGGAGGCAGGGCTTGAGTACCTCGAGAGCCTCTACCCGACCAGCATCCAGGAGGCCTGCGTCTTCGACCTCCACGGCCGCGAACTCGCGAGAGTCGTCGACGGGAAAGCCGCCCCCGTCGAGGATCTAGCAGCCGATGAGTCCAACAATGCGTTCTTCAGCCCCACGTTGGGCCTTCCAGTGGGCGGCGTTCATCAGGCTCGCCCCTACCTCTCGCCCGACACCCACAACTGGGTCGTCTCGAACTCCGCCGTGTTGAGGGACGACGCAGGTCGCCCCGTCGGGGTTCTGCACTTCGAAGTCAAACTGAGCAGCTTCCTCGACCGCCTCAGCGCCACGGAATCTTTGCGCGTCATCGACCGTGAAGGCCACGTCGTGCTCGACTCGCGCAACCGAGCCATCCCCGCAACCACGCCGACCTTCGCCGCCGAAGCGGCCCGCTTCGGTGAGCGGGGAGACGTGACGCTCGGCGGCCAACGCTCGGCGTACCACGCGGTCGCACAGCAGCCCGGCAACATCAACCACTGGTACGTGGTCGCCTCCTCACCCGGCCACGTCAGCGCCGGACTGGGATTGACAGGCTCGGCCGGCCTGGCTGCAACAGCGGCCCTGCTGATGATGGCCCTCGCAGTGGGGAGCCTGCGCGGCACGCAGCGTCGACTCCGGGTGGCGGCCACGACCGACGCGCTGACGGGCCTTGCCAACCGGCCGCAGTTTCTCGCCCAAGCTTCCGAAGCTCTGCACCAGGACCACCGGCGAGGTCACCTCACAGCGATCGCGGTGATCGACCTGGACCGCTTCAAGGAAGTCAACGACGCCTTGGGCCATGCACAGGGAGATGAGCTGCTGAAGCAGGTCGGACCGCGTATCCGAACAGCCCTACGCTCTAGGGACGTCCTGGCACGCCTCGGCGGAGACGAGTTCGCGCTGCTGCTCGCCGACGTCCCCGACGAGGCGACAGCAAGGGCGATCGCCCAGCGCATAGTGCAGGCCCTCGAGGAGCCTTTCGAACTGGGAGAGGTTCGGGTCGCGGTCGAGGCGAGTGTCGGGCTGGCCATGAGCTCCAAGGCGGCAGTCAATCTGAACGATCTCCTCCAGCGCGCGGATGTGGCGATGTACCGCGCAAAAGAGCAGCGATCAGGCGTTGCATGCTTCGACGTCGAGGGACAGCGGAGCAAGCCCTTGCCGCTGACCCTTCTCGGTGAGCTCCGTGAGGCATTGGAGCGCGGCGAGCTCATCCTTCATTACCAGCCCATCGTCACCCTGGCCTCCCAGCAAGTCCAAGCGGTCGAGGCCCTCATACGTTGGGAGCATCCTCGGCTAGGCCTGTTGCAGCCGGACGCGTTCATGCCCATCGCCGAGAGCTCGGCGCTCATCCGACCCCTCACGCGCCACGCCCTGCGGACAGCGCTGCAGCAGTGTCGAACCTGGCTGGAGGCAGGACTGGAGATCCAAGTCGGAGTGAACCTCTCGCCGCAGTGCCTCACCGACGACTCCGTGGTCGAACTCGTACGCAAGGCACTTCACGAGTTCGGCGTGCCGCCCCACCTGCTGATGCTCGAGGTCGTCGAAAGCGCCATCATCACTGACCCCCTCAACGCCCGAGCCGTCCTGAAGGCTCTGCGTTTCCTCGGAGTCAAAGTTGCCGTCGACGACTTCGGCACGGGATATTCCTCACTGTCTCACTTGACGGATCTCCCCTTCGACGAACTGAAGATCGACCGGAGCTTCGTGTTCGGCATGGCCACGGACGAGCGGCTGAGCGTGATCGTCCGTTCACTGGTCGCCATGGCGCATTCCCTTGGCCACGCGGTCGTGGCCGAGGGAGTCGAGAACGAGACGACCCTTCGCCTGCTCCGGGCGGCCGGCTGCGACCGGGCCCAGGGGTACTTCTGGTCGGCGGCTGTCCCCGCGGAGAAGTTGACGTCCAAACTCGGCCTGCCCAAGCCTGCGTCAGATGCGCGCCGCCTCAACACACCGCCCGCTCCCCGGGGCCCTTCCATCAGCGATGCAACCGCCTTCGCTCCCAGCCGTCAGGGGTAGTTCAGACGCGTGTCGGTGCCGCGCGGTCGACGATGGCGCGCAGGTCCAGACCTCGGGGAAGCGTGCCGAACGCGATGCCCCAGTCGCCACCGAGCCGGCTGGCGCAGAAGGCATCGGCGACGTACGCCGGGGCGTGCCGCAAGAGCAGTGAGGCCTGCAGCGCCAGGGCAAGTCGCTCCACGAGCCGCCTCGCCGTCGTCTCGTCCGCCTCACCCAGGTCCTTCTGCAGGTCTGCGACGTACGACGTGACGCGGGCGTCGTCGGCCAGCGCGACCTCGGCGAAGAACGCCTCCACCGACTCCGGTTCCTTGGCCATCGCGCGCAGCACGTCGAGCGCGTTGACGTTGCCGCTGCCCTCCCACACTGAGTTGAGCGGCGCCTCGCGGTACAGCCGCGGCATGCCTGAGTCCTCGACGTACCCGTTGCCGCCGAGGCACTCGAGGGCCTCGCCGGTGAAGACCGGGCCGCGCTTGGTGACCCAGTACTTCCCGACGGCGACGGCGAGCCGCTTGAAGGCCTGCTCGTCGCGATCGACCGCACCAGCCAGCCTGAGCATCAAGGTGGTCGCGGCCTCGGACTCAAGGGCCAGGTCGGCGAGGACGTTCTGCATCGCCGGCTTGTCGATCAGCAGCGACCCGAAAGCCGCCCGGTGCTGGGCGTGGTGGATCGCCTGGGACAGCGCGGCACGCATGAGAGAGGCGGAGCCGATGACGCAGTCCAGACGCGTCATCGACACCATCTCGATGATGGTGCGGACCCCGCGGCCCTCCTCGCCCACGAGCCACGCGACGGTGTTGTCGAACTCAGGCTCGCTGCTCGCGTTGGACCGGTTCCCGAGCTTGTCCTTCAGCCGCTGGATCCGGAAGGTGTTCCGCTCACCATCCGGCAGCACCCGTGGGACGAGGAAGCACGACAACCCGCCAGGAGCCTGCGCGAGGACCAGAAACAGGTCGCACATGGGGGCGCTGGTGAACCACTTGTGCCCGGTGATCCGCCAGGTGCCGTCACCGGACGGCAGGGCAGCCGTGGTGTTGGCACGGACGTCGGAGCCACCCTGCTTCTCGGTCATGCCCATGCCGGCGAGCAGCCCTTGCTTGGTGGTCGGCGTCCGCAGGCCGGGGTCGTAGGCACGGCTGGTGAGCAGCGGCTCGTAGATCGCCGCGAGATCAGGCTGCTGGCGCAGGGCGGGTACGACGGCACACGTCATGGAGACCGGGCAACCGTGGCCGCCCTCGACCTGCGACCAGGTGTAGAAGCCGGCAGCGCGGGCGACGTGGGCGCCCTTCTCCGTCGAGGCCCAGGGCGCGGCGGCCAAGCCCTCGCCGATGGCGACCGTCATCAGGCTGTGCCAGGAGGGGTGGAAGTCGACCTCGTCGATGCGGTGGCCGTACCGGTCGTGCGTGCGCAGGACCGGCTCGTGGGTGTTGGCCTCCACGCCCCAGCGCTGGGCCTGCTCGCTGCCGGCGAGCTCCCCGAGCCGATGCAGGTCCTCGGCGTACCAGCCGGCCCCTTCTCGAACGAGGCCGTCGAGCAGGGCCGCATCCTCTGCGACGTCGTGGTCCACGAGCGGCGGCGGCTGGTTGGTCACGTCGTGCGTCATACCGCCATCGTTGCACTCAGCCGTTGGCGTGCCGGCTCATCGGCGGCGAACCTCGGGGCGGGCGGCCAGCTCGGCCCACAGGTGGGCAGCGGCGACCGCCCCGGTGAACAGCTGGGACAGCACGACTCGCTCGTTGGGCGCGTGGATGCGGTCATCGGGAAGACCCACGCCGACGAACAGGACCGGTGCGGCGAGCACGTCGGCGAGGTCCGCCTCGGGGCCGCTGCCGCCCTCGCGGGTGTAGAGCACCTCCTTGCCGAAGGCCGCCTCCATCGCCGCGGTGGCGGCCTGCAGCGCGGGGGCGTCAAGAGGCGTCAGGCAGGGGCGCACGCCCGGGCCGCTCCAGGTGACGGAGGCGGTGATGCCACCGGTGTCGAAGCCCTCGACGTACCTGCTCATCGCGGCCTGGACCTCAACCGGGACCTGGTCGTTGACGAGCCGGAAGCTCACCTTTGCGTGCGCGTCGGTCGGGACGATCGTCTTGTGGCCGGGGCCGGTGTAGCCGCCCCACATGCCGTTGATCTCGGCGGTCGGGCGGGCCCAGACGCGCTCGAGGGTGGTGTAGCCCACCTCGCCCTTGGTGCCGCGCGACAGGGCGGTCTCCCGGACCCACTTGTCCTCGTCGAAGGGGAGCTTGGCGAACAGGTCGCGCTCGTGGTCGGAGAGGGTGACGACGCGGTCGTAGAAGCCGTCGAGGGTGACCCGCCCTTCGGCGTCGTGGAGCCCGGCCAGCAGGTCGGCCATGGCCGCGAGCGGGTTCGGGACAGCGCCACCGAAGGAGCCCGAGTGAAGGTCGACGTCCGGGCCGTGCAGGTCGACCTGGCAGTCGACGAGGCCGCGCATGCCGGTGCAGATGCTGGGGGTGTCGCGGTCGAAGACGCTGGTGTCACTGACGACGACGACGTCGCAAGCCAGCCGCTCACGGTTGTCCTCCAGCAGCTGGCGGAAGTGGACCGAGCCCGACTCCTCCTCGCCTTCGACGATCACCTTCAAGGTGACGGCCGGCGTGCTGCGGCCGGTGACGGCGAGGTGGGCCTGCAACCCGAGCAGGTGGAACAGCACCTGGCCCTTGTCGTCGATGGACCCGCGGCCGAACAGCTCGTCGCCGATGATCGTGGGCTCGAAGGGCGGGGTCTTCCACAGCTCCAGCGGGTCGACGGGCTGTACGTCGTGGTGGCCGTAGAGCGTGACGACCGGGGCGTCGGGGTCCTCACTGGGCCACTCCGCGAACACCGCAGGAAGCCCTGCGGTCTCCCATACCTCCACGGTGGGGAAGCCGACCTCGCGCAGCCGGTCGGCGAGCCAGGCGGCGGACCGCCGTACCTCGGGCTCGTGCTCGGGCGAGGCGCTGATGGACGGGATGCGCAGCCAGGCGTCGAGGTCGTCGAGCAGCTGCTGGCGGTGGGCCTGGACGTAGTCGGTGAGGGTCGTCACGCCTGCCACCGTAGTGTCCGGGGCGTGCAGATTCCCCTCCCGCACCCCCCCGCCACCACCTTGCGTCCTCTCCTGTTCGAGGTGGACGTGTCCACTTCTGAGGACGTTGGGGCGGAGGCGGTCCTGCTGCTGCACGGGTTCCCCCAGACGTCGCACTGCTGGCGGCACCTGGTGCCTGAGCTCTCGGCGTACCAAGTGGTGCTGCTGGACCAGCGCGGCTACTCCCCCGGTGCGCGGCCCGCAGACGTCGAGGACTACCGGCTGCCGCGGATGGTCGAGGACGCGCTGGGCGTGCTCGACGCCCTCGGCATCGAGCGGACGCACGTGGTCGGGCACGACTTCGGCGCGGCGGTGGCGTGGCAGCTCGGTGCGCGGCACCCCTCGCGGGTGCTGTCCCTGACCGTCCTGTCGGTGCCGCACCCCCGGGCGATGATCGAGGCATTGCGGACGGACCCGGACCAGCGGGAGCGATCGCAGTACATGCGCACCTTCGCCCAGCCCGGGTACGACGAGCTGCTGCTCGCCGACGACGCGGCCCTGCTGCGAGCCTTCTTCTCCCCCGCCGTCGACGTCGAGCAGGTGGTGGCTGCCGCGTCGGAGCCGGGGGCGCTGGCGGCGTGGCTGAAGTGGTATCCGGGGCAGCGGCTCGAGGACCTCGGCGACACCCCTGCGGTGACCGTGCCGACGTTGCACGTCTGGTCCGACGGGGACGCCGCGCTGGGGCCGGCCGCGACCTACGCATCGGGCGACTGGGTGACCGGGCCCTACCGCCTCGAGGTGTTGGAGGGGGTCTCGCACTGGATCCCCGAGGAGGCCGCCCCGAGCGTGGGATCACTGCTGCTCGAGCACCTGGCTACCGTCAAGGGGTGACCACCACCCGGCTTGCCAGCTCTGCCCAGGACCGCCTCGCTGCACTCGACGTCTGGAAGGCTGCGCGGCACGCGCAGGGACGGCGGCCCAACAACGAGGTCGTCGCGGCCGTTCAGGCCAAGGTGGAGGACGGGCTGCTGATGCTGGCCTGCGAGCAGGACGAGATCGTCGGGATGGCGCTCGGGGAGCCCGGCCGCGAGGACCCTGAGCTCCTCCACCTGGCCATGGTGATCGTGCACCCGACCCGGCAGGGTTCCGGGCTGGGCGCAACGCTGGTCGAGGCGATCGCCGACGCCGCCTGGGAACGCGGCTTCCGACGCGCCGAGGTCTGGTGCACATCGCCCGGCTTCTACGAGGCTTGCGGCTTCGAGCGCACGGGACGGCTGCGCGAAGA
Organism: Mycobacteriales bacterium; assembly: GCA_046595815.1. GTDB lineage: Bacteria > Actinomycetota > Actinomycetes > Mycobacteriales > SCTD01 > RYN-111. The sequence goes on along the minus strand of JBKJSN010000114.1, from coordinate 1,722 downwards.
CGGGAACGTCCACCTGACCGCCGAGCTCGAACCGCCCCTGCGAGATGTCGAGGTGAAGGGCGAAATCCGACTGGGCCAGTTCCTCAAACTGGCCGAGCTCGTCGAGAGCGGCGCCGAGGCGAAGGACATCATCGCGGCCGGCCAGGTGCTGGTGAACGAGCAGATCGAGGAGCGCCGTGGGCGCCAGCTCGTGGACGGCGACATCGTGCAGGCCCGCGACCGGGCCGTCCGCGTGCTGGCCGTCTCCGAGGAAGAACCGCCCGTAGGGGTGACCGAGGAGTCGCGCTAGTGCACGAACTGGAGCTGTCAGCCGGACGGATTCGCTACCGCGACACCGGCCAGGGTCCGCCGATCCTGTTCGTCCACGGCGTGTTTGTCAGCGGGACCTTATGGCGAAAAGTTGTCACGCCCCTCTCGGAAAGCTTTCGCTGCATTACCCCCGACTGGCCCCTAGGTGCCCACACGCTCCCTATGGCCGACAACGCCGATCTCACGCCCCTCGGAGTCGCACGGCTGATCGGAGAGTTCCTCGAGGCACTCGACCTTCACGACGTCACGATCGTCGCGAACGACACAGGCGGCGCGCTCACCCAGCTACTGCTCGCCGAGGGCTGCGATCGCGTCGGACGCCTGGTCCTGACTCCGTGTGACTCCTTCGAGAACTTTCTCCCACGGTCCATCCGGGCACTGCAGTACCTCGCGCGCGTGCCCGGCTCGCTCACCGTTGCCTTACAGCCACTGCGTTCCCCAGGGCTGCGGCGCGTCGCGTATCGCTGGCTAGTCAAGCGGCCACTCCCCGACGACATCACCAAGGCATGGCTTCAGCCACTGCTGGCTCAGCGGGCAATCCGCAGGGACTTAGCCACGTTCCTTCGAGCCATCGACTACCGGGAGACCGTCGCCGCCGCCGAGCGTCTGCGCGCATTCCAGCAGCCCGTCCTGCTCCTCTGGCCGCGCGGCGCCCCCTACTTTCCCTTTGCCCACGCGCAACGGTGGTCCGAGATCTTCCCTCACGCCCAACTGATCGAAGTCTCCGACAGCTACACCTTCGTTTCTGAAGACCAGCCAGAACTCGTCGCTCGCGCGATCGCGCAGTTCGCCCATGAAGCGAGCTGACTCGATCGCCACCCACCACCGCGACTGACGACTGCTGATGGCGTCAGCTACGGCGGCGGGCAACCCCCGGCCAAGGAGGGTGCGCCGACCGGCCCGCGACGTCCGCTTCTGCCGCGGGTCGCGCACTTGGTCATCTGCGCGTGGGCGTGGATCGCAGCCCGACATCCCGACCCACGGACCACCATGCGGTGCGACCGCGCACGCAAGAACCTCGATCGGCACCCGAACTACATCCTCGCGGCGTACATGGCGTCCGGCACCTGAGGTCAGGTCGTTCAGACGTCGAGCGGCGCGGCGCTGGCCCTTCAGAGAATTTCGTCATACGATTTTCAGATCATGAGCGAGCAGCAGATCCAGCAGTGGGCCGACGAAGCTGAGGCCGGCTACGACGTCGACGAGCTCAAGCGTCGCGGGCGCGGACGGCCCGGCCGCGGAGCCGAGCCGATGCAGGTCGTCGCGGTGCGGTTGACCGCCGAGGAGCTCGATCCCCTCGACGCAGCGGCCGCGAAGAACCACATGAGCAGGTCCGAGCCCATTCGGGCTGCACTGGCACGCCTGTCTGCGTGAAGCTCCATCCGAGCGCCCTCGACACTGTGCTTGAGGGCG
>JBKJSN010000053.1:0-5476 GCA_046595815.1 Mycobacteriales bacterium | reverse complement strand
GGAGGAGGGACCTCGCGTCACTCGCCGCCCTCGGCGTCCCTGTCGGGGTGCTGCGCCGGGCGCTGCTCCTGGAGGTGCTCGCTCCGCTTCTGGGTTGTCTCGGCGTCGCCGTCGGAGCCGGCGCCTATGCCTCCGCGGCCTACCTCGCGGCCGACACCTTCTACGGGGACCAGGTCGGGCTCCCGTGGGCTGCGTGGGGCGGCGTGGCCAGCGTTGCCCTGCTCGTGGTCCTGGCCGTGACGGCATTGACCCTCCCGCTCGCCAAAGGTGCCGCCCGGCCCGAGCACCTGCGCACGGAGTAGCCGAACCGGACGAAACGGGCGCTGAGACGGTTGTCACAGGTGAATCCGCGCCGAAGCCTCTGACCTGCGGGTTTGCCGGTTCGTCCCGCCCGACACGTCGGATTCACCCGATACCTCCCTTGGCGCGGCAGCCGAGACCCCGTTACGGTCTCGTGATGTCCGCCGGGATCGGGGAAGGTCCACGGCGGCACGAGGGCGCGGCCACATGTCACGCCTCGCACGTCGTGCCGTCGCTCGTGCCCGGAGCTTCTAGGTTCGGAGTCCTGTGAGCGTTCGCTCCGTGACGGCCCGCGTGGCTGTCCGCCCCGTCGCCCTTGCACTGTCGGTCATCACCCTCTGGGGGAGCCAGGCCGCCTGGGAGGCCACCGCCAAGACGGTCGCCCTCACGGTTGACGGCAGGCTCCAGCAGGTCCGTACCCACGGGGACACCGTGGCGGACGCGCTGAAGGCAGCGAACGTGACGGTGGGCGCGCACGACCTCCTCGCCCCCGCACCTGACGTCGTGCTGACTCCGGAGACCTCGGTCGTGCTCCGGCGCGGCCGGCTGATGGCCCTCACGGTCGACGGCTCAAGCCGTCGGGTCTGGGTGACGGCCATGTCGGTGAGTGAGGCCCTGCAGCAGATCGGCCTCCGCGCTGACGGTGCGCTGCTGTCGGCAGACCGCTCCCGTGCGATCCCTCTCAAGGGTTTCTCGCTCGACGTGCGGACGCGCAAGGCCGTGCAGGTCCTCGATGGCGGCAAGGTCCGCAAGGTCGTCACCAACGGCCTGAAGGTCGCTGACGTCCTGCGTGAGCAGAAGATCAACGTCCGCGCCGCGGACCAGCTCGCCCCCGCAGCCACCGCGACGGTGCGCAACGGCACCGTGGTGCGCATCACCCGCGTCGACGGCCGCACCAGCGTCGAGAACGACCCGATCTCCTTCTCGGTGATCCGCAAGCCCGATGCCTCCATGTTCCGTGGCGACACCAAGCTGGTGCGGTCGGGCCGCGTGGGCGTCATGAAGCGCACCTACGCGCTGAAGTACGTCAACGGCAAGCTCGCCTCCAAGCGCCTCACCGCCGCGGTCCGCACCAGCGAGCCGGTCGCGAAGATCCTCAAGTACGGCACCAAGAAGCGCCCCTACAGCGTGCCCGGCGCCGACCACCTCAACTGGTGGCGCCTCGCGCAGTGCGAGTCGAGCAACAACCCGCGCTCGACCGGCGGCAACGGGCTCTACCGCGGCCTCTACCAGTTCACGCTGAGCACCTGGCACGGCGTCGGTGGCAAGGGCGACCCGATCGACTGGGGTCGCGACGAGCAGACCTACCGCGCCAAGCTGCTCTACATGCGCCGCGGCGCCGGGCCGTGGCCCAGCTGTGGGAAGTACCTCTACTCCTGAGCCTCCTCACCGCGGTCGACGTCCGGCAGCTCGCTGAGCAGCTCGGCCTCCGACCCACGAAGCAGCTCGGGCAGAACTTCGTCATCGACCCCAACACGGTGCGCCGCCTCGTGCGGGTCGCCGGTGTCGGGGTCGACGACGTGGTCGTCGAGGTCGGTCCCGGCCTGGGGTCGCTGACGCTCGGCCTGCTTCCCGTCGTACGCCGGGTGGTTGCCGTGGAGATCGACCCGCCGCTGGCGCGGCAGCTCCCTCTGACAGTGCGAGACCGCGCCCCAGACCTGATCGACCGCCTCGAGGTCATCGAGCAGGACGCGTTGACCCTGACCTCGGTGCCCGGCGATGCCCCGACGGCGTTCGTGGCCAACCTTCCCTACAACGTCGCGGTGCCGGTGCTGCTGCGGTTGCTGGAGCACCTGCCCTCGTTGCAGCGAGGACTGGTCATGGTGCAGGCCGAGGTCGCCGACCGGCTCGCGGCACCTCCCGGCTCGCGCACCTACGGCGTCCCGAGCGTCAAGGCGGCGTGGTACGCCGAGGTCCGCAAGGCCGGGGCCGTCGGACGCAACGTGTTCTGGCCCGCGCCCAACGTCGACAGCGGACTCGTGGCGTTCACCCGCCGCGAGCCCCCGAACGCCGACCGCGCTGCGACCTTCGCGGTCATCGACGCGGCCTTCTCCCAGCGCCGCAAGACCCTGCGCGCGGCACTGGCCGGGTGGGCCGGATCGGCCGCCGCGGCGGAGGAACGCATCCGCGCAGCGGGCCTGGACCCGCAGGCCCGTGGCGAGACGCTGACGGTCGAACAGTTCTCCCTCCTAGTCTGACTCCTACTCTGTGGTCATGCGCGCAGCCCTGAGCACCGTCACCGTGCGCGCCCCCGCGAAGCTGAACCTGCACCTCGGTGTCGGTCCGCTGCGAGCCGACGGCTACCACGACCTGACCACCGTCTTCCTCGCCGTGAGCCTGTACGACGAGGTCACGGTCACCCATGCTGAGCAGCTGTCGGTCACCGTGCAGGGCGACACCGCCGACGGGGTGCCGGTCGACAGCAGCAACCTCGCCGTACGCGCCGTGCAGCTGCTGGCTGACGAGGCCGGCATCGAGCCGAACGTCTCGGTCGTGCTCGACAAGGGGATCCCGGTCGCGGGTGGTTGCGCCGGCGGATCCGCGGACGCCGCGGCCGCCCTCGTCGCCTGCGACGTCCTGTGGCAGCTGGGGCTGGACAAGGACGACCTGTCCTCTCTCGGCGCCCGCCTGGGCAGTGACGTGCCCTTCGCCCTGCACGGCGGCACGGCGCTCGGCACCGGACGCGGCGAGCGACTGACCCCTGTGCTGGGAGCGGGGCACTACAGCTGGGCGCTCGCGCTGTCGGAGGAGGGCCTGTCCACCCCCGAGGTGTACGGCGAGCTGGACCGCCAACGGCAGGCCCGGCCTCCGGAGAAGAGTGAGGAACCGGACGAGCTCCTGGCCGCCTTGCGCCGGGGATCGCCTGCGGCGCTGGGCAAGACGCTGCACAACGACCTCCAGGAGGCCGCCAAGGCCCTGCGTCCCGGCCTGAAGCCGCTGCTGCTGGCCGGCTCCGACCTCGGGGCCTTGGGCGCCATCGTGAGCGGGTCCGGGCCGACGGTCGCGTTCCTGGCACGCGACGACGGTCACGCGACCGCCCTCGGCACGGCGCTCGCCGGTGACGGCCTGTGCCGCGTGGTACGCGTCGCCGAAGGACCTGTGTCCGGTGCGCGTGTGGTGAGGTCGGCGTAATGGCGAACCTCATCAACATGGAGGAGGTCACCGTCGCGCACGGCACCAAGCTGCTGCTCGACAAGGTGTCCCTCGGCATCGACGACCGCGACCGCATCGGCATCGTCGGCCGCAACGGCGGCGGAAAGACCACTCTGCTCAAGACCTTGCTCAAGGTCGAGGAGCCGCACTCCGGCCGCGTCACCCACGCCGGCGGCCTACGGGTCGGGGTGCTCACTCAGGACGTGCGGGTCGACGAGCGGTTGACCGCCCACCAGGCGATCCTGGGTGACACCGCCGAGCACACCTGGGCCGGCGACGCCAGCGTGCGGTCGGTGCTGGACGGCCTCGGGATGCACGAGGTCGGCCTCGACGCCGTCGTGGGCAGCATGTCCGGCGGGGAGCGCCGCCGGGTCGCCCTGGCCGCGCTGCTCATCGGCGACTGGGACCTCATCGTCCTGGACGAGCCCACCAACCACCTCGACGTCGAGGGGGTGGCCTGGCTCGCGGCGTACCTGAAGAACCGGCGCGGTGCCCACGTCGTCGTGACCCACGACCGCTGGTTCCTCGACGAGGTCAACGAGAGCACGTGGGAGGTACACGACGGGGTCGTGGACTCCTACGACGGCGGGTACTCCGCCTACGTGCTGGCCCGGGCCGAGCGTGACCGGATGGCCTCGACGGCGGAGCAGAAGCGGGTGCAGCTGGCCCGCAAGGAGCTGGCCTGGCTGCGCCGCGGCCCGCCGGCCAGGACTTCCAAGCCGAAGTTCCGCATCGATGCGGCCAACGCCCTCATCGCCGACGAGCCGCCGCCGCGTGACGACATCGCGCTGCAGCGGTTCGCGACCGCCCGCCTCGGCAAGCAGGTCTACGACGTCGAGGACGTTTCGCTGTCCTTCGGCGAGCGCGTGCTGTTCGACCACGTCACCTGGCGGGTCGGCCCTGGCGACCGCATCGGCATCGTCGGCGTCAACGGCGCCGGCAAGTCGACGCTGCTGAAGATGCTGATGGACCAGGTGCACCCGACGTCCGGGCTGGTGAAGGTCGGGCAGACCGTCAAGGTGGCCTACCTGTCGCAGGAGGTCGCCGAGCTCGACCCGACGCTGCGCGTGCTGGAGGCCGTCGAGCAGGTCGCCAAGCAGGTCGACCTGGGCGGCAAACCGGTCGGCGCCTCGTCGTTGTGCGACCGCTTCGGCTTCACCGGCAACGCCCAGTGGACGCGCGTCGGCGACCTGTCCGGTGGCGAGCGGCGGCGGCTGCAGCTGCTGCGGCTGCTCATGGGTGAGCCCAACGTGCTGCTGCTCGACGAGCCGACCAACGACCTCGACATCGACACCCTCAACGCCCTCGAGGACGTCCTCGACGGCTGGCCCGGCACGCTGCTGGTGGTCTCCCACGACAGGTACTTCCTCGAGCGCGTCACGACCGTGACGTCCTCGCTCATGGGGGACGGCTCGATCAAGGCGCTCCCCGGTGGCGTGGACCAGTACCTCCAAGAGCGGGTACGCCGGGAAGCCGCCGCACCCGCCAGCTCCCAGGCAGGCGCCAAGCCCAAGGGCGACAACCGGGCGGCCAAGAAGGAGCTGCAGAAGCTCGAGCGGCAGCTGGTGAAGCTCGACGCCCGCGAGTCCGAGCTGCACGCGGCCATGGCTGCCCAGGCCGCAGACCACGAGGCGGTGGTGCAGCTCAACGCCGAGCTGCACGCCGTACGGGCCGAGAAGGAGTCCGTCGAGGAGTCCTGGCTCGCCCTGTCCGAGCAGTTCTAGATCGAGGACAGCTTGGGCTTGTGCTCGAGCTGGGAGAGGCCGTTCCAGGCGAGGTTGACCAGGTGCGCGGCGACCTCGTTGCGCTTGGGCTTGCGCTGGTCCTGCCACCACTGGCCGGTGAGGGCCACCATGCCGACGAGGGCCTGGGAGTACAGCCCCGCGAGCTTGGTCTCGAAGCCGCGTGCCTTGAACTGCTTGGCGACGATGTGCTCCACCTGCGAGGCGACGTCGCTCATGATGGTGGCGAAGCCGCCTGCGCGCTCGGTGCCCACCGGTGACTCGCGCACCAGGATGCGGAA
>JBKJSN010000209.1:0-7264 GCA_046595815.1 Mycobacteriales bacterium | reverse complement strand
CACCGGATCGCAGCACAGGGTGTACTGCGCCTGGCCTGGCCCGATCCGTCGTAGGTCATTGGTGAGGCGGGCGTTCACGAACTCCAGCGCTGTCTCGCCCGTCGGGGAGGTGCCCCGGACGACACCCTTGCCGAGGTGGCTGACGTCGAAGATGCCCACTCCCTCACGCACGGCCGCGTGCTCCTTGAGGACCCCGCCACTGGGGTACTCGATGGGCATCTCCCAGCCCCCGAAGTCCGCCAGCTTGGCCCCGAGGGCGACATGCTTGGCGTGCAGGGGGCTCTTCGCGAGGTCGGTCACGGGCCCAAACTACCGATCTGTCCTAGGCATCTGTACGTCGGGAGAGCGCATCGGCGAGCAGGTCGAGGTCTCCGGGGCTGATCCAGGCATGCGTCGAGACCCTCAGCATCGGGGCCGCGACCTCGGCCGCGCGGTACTCCGGCACCATCCCCACGAGCAACCCCTCGTTCAGCAACGCGGCCCGGACTGCCGCCGCGTCAGCCACCGGGTGCTGCAGCGTCGTGATGCCGGTGGGCTCATCGAGCGGCTCCACGACCCGCCAGCCGCCGGCGCCCTCGAGCAGAACCCGTGCCGCGGCTCCGGCAGCGGCCACGACCGGGACCAACGCGGGCGACCAGGCTCGGGCGGCGTGGCACAGGCCGATCCTTCCCGCGACGTGCGCCTCCGCAGAGTCGTACCTCGCCATGCCCTCGAGCTCGTAGTGCCGCAGCGTCGCTGCGTCGGCAAGCCGGCCCTGCCAGTCGGGATCCACCACTCCGAAGCCGACGCCCCGGGGTCCGCAAAGCCATTTGCGTGAGGTTCCGACGTACGCCGCCGCCCCTGCCGGGACCTGGACCTGACCGGCTGACTGGGCGACGTCGAGCAGCACGGGGACACCTGAGGCGAACACCTCGGCGAGGGGCTGGAGGACCCCGCGGTGGGAGGCCACCTGCGGCAAGGAGAGCAGGTCCAGCCCCGCTGGCACATCGGCCACCCGGCCCAGGCTGTCGACATTAAGGACCACGAGGTCCCAGCCGGCCAGCGCTGCCTTGCGCGCGAGCGTCCGGGCGTGGCCGCCGAACTCGCCCGGCAGTGTGCCGACCCGCGCACCGCGCTGCAGCGGCCAGGCATCGAGCAGGGCTGCGAAGGCGTTGGTCGAGCCCTCCGCGAAGAAGACGTCGCCGGCGCCGAGGCCGACGAGGGCGCCGAGCGCGGCGCGGCCCGGCGCCAGGTCAGCCGCAGACTCAGCGAGGTACGGGCTGTTGCGCTGCTCGGACCGCAGGTGGGCGATCTCTGCCTCGAGCACCGACGCGGACACCCGGCCGGCCCCGGCGGCATCGAAGTGCACGAGGTCGCACGGGACCCGTTCGGCCACCCAGGTACTCACGCTCACGCAACCATCCAACCAAGCAGGCGGCGGGTAGCGTTGCGCGGCGTGACCACGCTCGCGATCTCCGCCACCACTGACGTCAAGACCGAGGCACTCGTCATCGGTGTCGCCAAGGGGCCCAAAGGCCTGGTCCTGGCGCCGGGGAGCGAGGCGGTCGCGGCGGCCTTCGGCTCCAAGCTCGTCAAGATCCTCACCGCCCTCGGTGCGACAGGTAAGGCCGAAGAGATCACGCGTACGGCGACGCTCGGCACCCTCACCGCGCCGGTCCTCGTCGCGGTTGGTCTCGGCGACGCCACGCGCGCGTACTCCCCCGAGGGCCTTCGCCGTGCCGCCGGTGCCGCGGTGCGCGCCGTCGCAGGGTCCGCCTCGGTCGCGATCGCGCTCCCCGCCGCAGACGCTGCAAGCCTGCGAGCCGTCAGCGAGGGCGCTCTGCTCGGGGCGTACGCCTTCACGCGCTTTCGCGTGACCTCCCTCGAGGAGCAGCGGACCCCGGTCTCCAAGGTCGTCGTCGTCACCGACGCCGCAGGAGCCAAGGCGGTCATCAAGCGCGCCCAGGTGCTCACCCGTGCGGTGTGCCTCGCCCGCGACCTGGTGAACATGCCTCCTTCGCACCTGTTCCCGGCCGGCCTGGCGTCCGCTGCCGCCGAGGAAGCCGCACGGGTCGGGGTCGTCGTCGAGGTCCTCGACGAGAAAGCACTGAAGAAGGGCGGTTTCGGCGGCATCGTCGGCGTCGGTCAGGGCAGCACCAACCCGCCGCGGCTGGTCCACCTGTCCTACGCCCCCAAGGGCGCCAAGACCACGGTCGCTCTCGTCGGCAAGGGCATCACCTTCGACTCGGGCGGCATCTCCATCAAGCCGGCCGCCGGCATGGAGGCGATGAAGTCCGACATGGGCGGCGCCGCCGCAGTCGTCGCCTCGGTCGCGGCTGCCGCCGAGCTGGGTCTGAGGGTCAACATCGAGGCCTGGGTCCCGATGGCGGAGAACATGCCGTCCGGTACGGCGATCCGCCCCTCCGACGTGCTGACCATGCGTGGCGGGAAGAAGATCGAGGTCAACAACACCGACGCCGAGGGCCGGCTCATCCTGGCCGACGCGATGGTGCGGGCCTGCGAGGACGCCCCCGACCTGCTGATCGACGTCGCCACCCTCACCGGTGCCCAGCTCGTCGCCCTGGGGGCGCGGACGGCAGCGGTCATGGGCGAGGACGACCTGCGCAACCAGATCGTGGCGGCCGCTGACACCGCCGGCGAGGCGATGTGGCCGATGCCGTTGCCGGAGGACCTGCGCAAGGGGCTGGACTCCGACATCGCTGACATGGTCAACACCGGCCCCCGCGAGGGCGGGATGCTCTCGGCTGGCCTGTTCCTGCGCGAGTTCGTCGCCGACGGCGTGCGGTGGGCCCACCTCGACATCGCGGGACCGGCGTACCACGACGGATCCGCCTACGGCTACGTCGCTCCGGGCGGCACCGGCATGGCGGTACGCACGCTCGTCGAGCTGCTGGACGGCCTCAGCGCCTGAGCCGCAGTGGTGATCGTCACCCGGATGGCCCTGTATTCGTCACTGCGGCACGCCGAAGCACTGAACGACACCCCTAGACCCCCCCAGGAGTTCGACGTGCTGGACAAGGCCCTGACTGTTGCCGCCGCCAAGGCGAAGATGACCGGTCTGGTGATCGCCGCCGCCGCGCTGGGTGGCACTGCGGTCGCCGCCGGTTCGACGGCCTTCGTGCCGACATCCGGTGACGAGCCGGTCGCGACCACGACGACCGAGACGTCGGCTCCCGAGGCCACCCCCGAGGCGACCACTGAGGCCACCCCCGAGGCGACTGCCGAGGCCACCACCGAGGCCACCCGCACGCCGCTGCCCTGCCCGACTGACGTGAAGAACCACGGCCAGTACGTCTCGCAGGTCGCCCACGACAAGAGCGTCAAGGGCCGCGAGCACGGCAAGGCCGTCTCCGAGGCTGCGCACTCCGACTGCGGCAAGAACGCCGACGACTCCACCGAGGCCGAGGATGTCGACAGCGAGGATGTCGACAGCGAGGCCCCCGAGGTCGAGGAGTCCGAGGCGCCTGACAGCGACGACGCCGCGGACACCGAGGACGCGGCCGAGGACGAGAACAAGACCGACAAGCACGGCAACGGACGCGGACGCAGCTGACCCGCAGCACCTGAGCCGGGCCCGTGAGGGCCCGATGACGAAGGGCCGGCCCCTCCCCCAGGGTGCCGGCCCTTCGTCGTGTCCGGACGTGGGTCGCTAGGGACGAGGCGTCGCGGGGAGCTTCACCAGGGCGTTGCAGGCGGTCGCATAGCCGGTGCGGACCGGCGCTGCAGCCGGATCGGGTGAGGGAAGCGTGCTTCGGCCGGTGAGGTAGTAGCCGCCGCTCCAGGTGCCGAAGATGCGCTGGCGGCACCAGGAGTCGACCAGGAACCAAGCCGCCTCGTCCTTCGGCCGGGCGAGCGCCGCCCTGGTGCCGATGACCGGTCCGAAGAAGCGGTCGAACTCCGCCAGCCACAGGTCGTCGTCGGCCTTGAGCCGGGCGTAATAAGTCCCGAAACCCTCGTTGGCGTAGTGCTCGTCCGCCAGCCGCGGGACGTTGGAGAAGCCGCCCGGAGCCGTCCCGCCACCAGTGGACTTCGCCCCCTTGAGCAGCCGGTCGCGCAGCTCGACGGCGGTGAGCTTGCCGTCACCGACCTCGCAGCCACGGCGCGCCTTGCCACAGGTGGCCTTGCCGACGCTGATCACCCCTGCGGCCTGGGTGCGCGACGGCCCCGCCATCGCCCTGCGGGCGAGGTACAGGCCACGCGCGTAGGTGCCCGCGACCGTCGGTGCGGCGTTGGAGGTCCCGGAGAACTTCGAGCCGTTCGTGACGGTGGTGGAGTTGTACGCCGAGGGGTAGGCCTCACCGATCCCGCTGACGTCGACGGGCTTGCCCGAGCCGCTCTCTGTTGCCCCCGAACTGCCGGGGACGGTCGCCCCGACGGTGATGACCCAGTCCGGGCCCTTCACCGAGCTCGTCAGGGTGGAGAAGGGAACCACGAAGCCGTTCTCGATGCCGTTACCCGCCGAGAACACGATGGTCTGGCCGCGCTCGCTTGCCTTCTTCTGCTGCTCGGTCGGTCCGCCGTACAGGCCGTCGCGAACGGCGCCGGTCGGAACGGTCTGCAGGCCGTAGGAGTTGCTGACCACGTCGATCCACGGCTGGCTCTGCGCCCACGCGAGCGCGCGCTCGGTCGCGGTGGTGTCGCCCGCAGTGATGTGCACGATCAGGCACTCGGGGCACGTGCCGTGCATGTTGCCGACGCTCACGCTGGAGGTGCCCTGACCGTGGTCGGTGCCGTAGACGGGGCGGTACTTGTAGCCCTCGACGGGGTTCTGGTCCAGGTTGCTCGCGACCTGCTCGGAGTAGTCGAACGACACCGCCCCGATGACCTTCGTGCCCGGGAACCAGTAGTAGTTGACGGCCTCGGGGGTGCTGCTCTTGATGGAGTTCCACAAGGCCGCGTCCCGGTCGTAGAGCTTCTTGATGCTCGCGCCCTCGTCGGTCTGCTCCAGGTGCAGCGGCAGCCCGGTCTTGCTGGCGAAGCCCTTCTTGGGGAAGCCCTTGAGCCAGGTGGCCGGGTCCTTGTCGAGGGGCAGGTCGTTGCTGCGGTCGCCGTCCAGTGCCTGCGGCATCTTCGAGGCGAGGAAGTCCCAGTGGTACGGCGAGATGCCGGAGTCGATGACGGCCACCACGACCACGTCGTCACCGCCCTTCGCAGGAGCTGCGGACGCCGACCCCCCGAACGGGGTGAGGAACGAACCGGCGAGCAAGAGACCAAGGGCAGGACGCAGCAGTCGCTTCATGCCACAGACTTCGCCGCCCCGGCGCCGACTCCTCCCGCCTGGTGCCGTTCCGGTGTCGCTCCGGCAGCCCCGCCCACTGCTCCCCTTACGTCCTCACGACCTTCGCGTGGACGTGGCCACCGGTGAGGACGCTAGGTGGAGCGGGGCTCGCCGGCGGCCTTGCGGGCGGCGGTCCAGTCCCGCATGCGCTTGGGGTAACCGGTGGCCGCGACGTCATAGACCGGCAGGGCCAGTCGCTTGCCGAGGTCGAAGGCCGCTTCACGGGACGGCACCCGGCGGCGAGTCCACTCCCCGTCGCCCGCGACGAGGACCAGCGTGTGGGACGTGGTCGGGGTCTGCGGCTCGACGAACCCCTCCACCCCCCGGCGGCTCGCTGCGAAGGCCTGAAGGTGCTCGACGTCGGCGCTGACCGCCGTACGCGTGGTGCCTGGAGCACCTGTACGGCGGAACCGGTCGCGAAGGCCCACGTCGCCCCTCCTTCTCACTATGGAAGGATGCTATTCGGCGAGCGCGACCCGCCCGCCTCGAACCGCCGTGAGGAGCTGTTGTGAGTCAGCCGGGAACCGTCGACCTGGTCGTTTTGGGCGGGGGCAGCGGGGGCTACGCCGCGGCGCTGCGCGCGAGCGAGTTGGGCCTGTCGGTCGTCATGGTCGAGAAGGACAAGGTCGGCGGCACCTGCCTGCACCGCGGCTGCATCCCGACCAAGGCGCTGTTGCACTCTGCCGAGACCGTCGACGTCATCAAGGAGGCCGGGCAGTTCGGCATCGTCGGGACGTTCCAGTCCGTCGACATGGCCGGGGTGAACGGCTACAAGAACAAGATCGTCGAGGGGCTGTACAAGGGCCTGTCCGGTCTGGTGAAGTCCCGCGGCATCGAGGTCGTGCAGGGCACCGGCCGCCTGGTCTCCCCCACCGCCGTCGAGGTGGACGGGCGCCGCATCGAGGCGCGGCACGTGCTGCTCGCCACGGGCTCGGTGCCCAAGACGCTGCCGGGCCTGGCTCTCGACGGCACGCGCGTCATCTCCTCCGATGACGCGCTGAACCTCGAGCGCGTCCCGGCCTCCGCGGTCATCTTGGGCGCGGGCGCGATCGGCTGCGAGTTCGCCTCGGTCTGGGCCTCCTTCGGCGCCGAGGTCACCATCGTCGAGGCGCTGCCGCACCTGGTGCCGCTCGAGGAGGAGTCTTCCTCCAAGCTGCTCGAGCGCGCCTTCCGTAAGCGCGGCATCAAGCAGGAGCTCGGCGCGCGCTTTGCCTCCGTCGAGCAGACGGCGACCGGCGTACGCGTCAACCTCGAGGGCGGCAAGACGATCGACGCCGAGCTGCTGCTCGTCGCGGTCGGCCGTGGCCCGGTCTCCGACGGGATCGGCTACGAGCAGATCGGCGTCGAGATGGAGCGCGGATACGTCAAGGTCGACGCCTACTGCCAGACGTCGGTGCCGACGATCAGCGCGGTCGGCGACCTCATCCCGACCCTGCAGTTGGCCCACGTCGGGTTCGCCGAGGGCATCTTGGTCGCCGAGCGGCTTGCGGGTCTGCAGGTCACGCCAGTCGACTACGACGGCGTCCCCCGCGTCACCTACTCCCACCCCGAGGTCGCCTCCGTCGGCATCACGTCGAAGCAGGCCGTCGAGCGCGGCTACGACATCATCGAGGCGACCTACGACCTGGCCGGCAACGGCAAGGCCAAGATCCTCGGTACGGCGGGCGCCGTGAAGGTCATCGCTCACAAGGACGGTCCTGTGCTGGGCGTCCACATGGTCGGTGACCGCGTCGGTGAGCTCATCGCCGAGGCGCAGCTCATCACGAACTGGGAGGCGCTGCCCAGCGAGGTCGCGCAACTGATCCACCCGCACCCCACGATGTCCGAGGCGGTCGGCGAGGCTCATCTCGCGCTCGCCGGCAAGCCCCTTCACTCGCACAGCTAACAGAAAGAGCACAGCGACCCCATGGCCGTCTCCGTCACCATGCCCCGTCTCGGCGAGAGCGTTACCGAGGGCACCGTCACCCGCTGGCTGAAGAAGGAGGG
>JBKJSN010000129.1:0-12832 GCA_046595815.1 Mycobacteriales bacterium | reverse complement strand
CGCGAGCCCAGGCGCCTCGCACGTGCATGCCGACCCGCACGTCCGCAGGCAGCGAGTCCAGGAACGCACCCACCTCACCGGCAGTCAGGACGTGCACCTCGACGTCGAAGCCTTCGTCTGCCTCGGGCTCGGGCGTGGTGAGCGTCTGCCAGAGCCGTTCACGCAGCACGCGGAACTGCAGCGCGTCGAAGACCTGGTGCACCTCATCGCGATCCCACTGCTGCATCGCGAGATCGGTGGGGCCGACCTGCAGGGGCACGTCCCGCACCAGCTCGGTGAGGTGTCGGTTGCGGACGACGTTCGCCAGACCTGCGCGCAGGTTGTCCCCGACCTTGCCTTTGACCTCGTCGACGTGGTCGACCAGGCCGGCCACGTCGCCGTACTGCTGGATGAGCTTGGTGGCTGTCTTCTCCCCCAGCCCTGGGATGCCGGGGAGGTTGTCGGACGGGTCTCCGCGCAGTGCAGCGAACTCGGGGTACTGCGCTGGCGTGAGGCCGTACTTGTCCTGCACGGCGTCGGGGGTCATGCGTCGCATGTCCGACACGCCCCGGGAGTTGTAGAGCACCGTGACGCGGTCGTCGACGAGTTGGAAGGCGTCGCGGTCGCCGGTAACGATCAGCACGTCCATGTCGAGGGCGGCTGCCTGCGTCGCCAGGGTCGCGATGACGTCGTCGGCCTCGTAGCCCTCGGCGGTCACGACCGGCACCCGCAACGCGTCCAGGACCTCATGGACGAGCGACACCTGACCCTTGAACAGTTCAGGGGTCTCCGAGCGCGTCGCTTTGTACCCGTCGTACGCCACGTGCCGGAACGTGGGGCGGCTCAGGTCGAACGCGACGGCGACGTGCGTGGGCGCCTCATCCCGAAGAACGTTGATGAACATGGCGGTGAAGCCGTAGACGGCGTTCGTAGGTTGCCCGTCGGTCGTCGAGAAGTTCTCGACCGGTAGCGCGAAGAACGCGCGATAGGCGAGCGAGTGCCCGTCGAGCAGGAGCAGGCGCGCACGGTCAGTCACGCGCCGGAGTCTAGGAGCCGGGCTGGTCAGCCCTGACGCGCCCGCGCGGCCAAGGCGCTCGGGCGGACGGCACGGCGACGGGCGAGCGGCTCTGCGGCGCGCTCGCCGAGGACTAGGCGCCGCTTGACCACGGCCACCGACGCGGTACGGCGGACCGCGACCGGAGCAAAGCCGAGGCGGGCGAAGAACCGGGCCGCCTCCCTGGACGTCGGGTTGACCGAGACCACGAGCTGATCAATGCCCCGTTCATCTGCGTACGCCGCCGCCGCCGCCACAAGGGCTCGTCCAGCGCCACGCTTGCGCAGGCCGGCCGCGACCACTGCGTGCGTGACGTGCACCGCCGGGACGTCGAGCAGGGCGTTCGTCGGCCCCACCGTGAGCACCGCCATCCCGAGCACCTGCTCGGCCTGTGCTGGGCCTTCGACCGCCAGGACCAGGTGTCGCTCGGGGTCCGCGATGGCATCGCGGTAGCGCTGCTCCAAGGCGGCCCGTGCCGCCGCGCCGGTCCGCCCACGGACAGGTGCCTCGGGAGACAGCAACTGGTCGCGCAGTTCAGCTCCGAGCTCGAGCAGCGCTGGGAGATCGGTGTCCTCGACGGGACGGACGCGCACCGCGTGCCAGGTCACAGTTCCACTCCGGGGGCTGGGCCGGCGGGGGCCGGCGGGTCGAGCCTTGGTCCGCCGCTGAGGGCGGCGGGGCCGATGCTGGGGAGGCACGACCGGGGCGAGCAGGTGCAGGACTCACCCCGAACAGAGCGTCACCCTACTCACCCCGTGCGTCACCACAAGGGCCGTTCACCACCACAGACGTGAGACAGTTGCCGAGGAGTAACAAGGTGCATGAAAGGCACCATCCCCCGTTGACCTCGCCTCGAGCGGAGGTCTAGGGTTTGCCGCTGGAACAGGGCACGGGGTCGCCGAGTAGAGAACGTGCAGGGTCGGGGAAGACCTGCCACGGAGCCAAAGGCGCCCCTGCCCTGTCCCTTTATGCGGGCCGGCGGTCAGTCCTCGCCGAGGTAGGCCTTGCGAACCCGCTCGTCTGCAAGCAGCTCCGGACCGGAGCCGGTAAGCACCACCTTGCCGGTCTCGAGCACGTAGCCGACGTCTGCCAGGGAGAGGGCAGCGGAGGCGTTCTGCTCGACCAGCAGGATCGTCGTACCCGCGTCGCGCAGCTCAGCGATGGTCTGGAAGATCAGCTGGATCATGATGGGCGACAGTCCCATCGAGGGCTCGTCGAGCATCAGGAGCCTCGGCTGGCTCATCAGGGCCCGCCCGATGGCCAGCATCTGCTGCTCACCACCGGAGAGCGTGCCCGCCTTCTGCGCGCGGCGCTCCTGCAGCCGGGGGAAACGTTCAAAGACCGCAGCGATGTCGGGCGCCAGGGCGGCACCCTTACGGGAGTAGCCCCCGAGCTCGAGGTTCTCCTCGACCGTCATGACAGGGAAGATCCGCCGCCCCTCCGGCGAGTGCGCGATCCCCCGCCGTACGACCTCGTGGGCGGGCACGCCGTCCAGGCGCTGGCCGTCGAAGACGACCTTCCCGGAGGAGGGGTGCAGCAGCCCCGACAGGGTCCGCAGGGTCGTCGTCTTCCCCGCCCCGTTGGCGCCGATCAGGGTGACCACCTGACCCTGCTCGATGGACAGGCTGATGCCCTTGATGGCCTCGATGGCGCCGTAAGCGACGTGCAGTTCAGTGACCTCGAGCAGAGCCATCAGGCGGCACCGCCCTCAGCGGGCTTGCCGAGGTAGGCCGCGATGACCCGTTCGTCGGACTGCACCTGTTCCGGACTCCCTTCGACCAACTTCTCGCCTTGCACCAGCACCACCACCCGGTCGCACAACCCGAAGACGAAACGCATGTCGTGTTCGATGAGTACGACGGAGACGCCGCGCCCCTGGATGGCTCGTACGAGGTCAATGGCCTCCGCTGTCTCGCGTTGGTTCATGCCGGCAGTCGGCTCGTCCAACAGCAGCAGACGGGGTTCGGTGGCGAGTGCGCGGGCGATCTCGAGCCTGCGCTGATCGCCGTACGCCAGGTTCTTGGCCAGCTCGTTCGCGACCCGGCTCAGCCCGACGAAGCGCAGCAGCTCCTGGGCCATCTGTTCGGACTCGCGCTCCTCGCGGTGGTAGCGAGGACCGCGACCGACGGCAGCCAACACCCCGGCCTTCGTGCGCGTGTGCCGGCCGACCACGACGTTCTCGAGCGCCGTCATGTTGCGGAACAGCCTGATGTACTGGAAGGTGCGGGCGATGCCGGCGTGCGTGATGAGGTCCGGTCGGCGCGGCAGCGGTGCGCCGTCCAGCAACACCTTCCCGGCCGTCGGGGTCTCCATCCCCGTGAGGCAGTTGAAGAAGGTGGT
Organism: Mycobacteriales bacterium; assembly: GCA_046595815.1. Lineage (GTDB taxonomy): Bacteria > Actinomycetota > Actinomycetes > Mycobacteriales > SCTD01 > RYN-111. The sequence continues at coordinate 9,459 of JBKJSN010000129.1, read as the reverse complement.
CTTGCCCGCGCCGTTCGGCCCGATGAGGCCAAGCACCTCCCCCTCCTCGACGGTGAGGTCCATGTCCTTGACGGCCGTGAGCCCGCCGAACCGCTTGGTGACGCCGCGCGCCTCGAGAACGCTCATGCCGAAGCCCCTGCGTGGCCGGGGGGTGCGGAGAGCCCATCCGCTCCCCCGCTGTCGTCGTGGAACTCGCGGGCTCTGCGTTTGCTGACGATCAGCCCCTCCGGGCGAAGTCGCATGAGGAGCACGAGGACGATGCCGAAGACGAGCAGGCGGAGGTCCTGGAGGAAACGCAGCTTCTCGGGCAGCAGGTACAGGACCGTGGCTCCGAGCAGCGCGCCCGGAACGGTCCCCATGCCACCAAGGATGACGGCCGCCAGCAGCGTGGCGGACTCGATGAAGGTGAACGAGTTCGGCTCCGTGACCTTCAGCACGTGGGCGGAGACCGTGCCAGCGGCGCCCGCGAGGGTCGCCCCGAGGGCGAACGCGAGGAGCTTCAGTCGGGTCGTGTTGATGCCGGTCGCGGCGGCCGCCAGCTCGTCCTCGCGGATTGCGACCCAGGCCCGACCGATGCGTGACTCCGACAGCCTCAGGAACGCCACCATGACGACACAGACCAGGATGATCTCGAGCCAGAAGTAGTTGGCCTGGAACGGCAGCGTGATGCCGAACAGCTCGTGGGTGTCCCCGAAGTTGAAGCCGCCGGGGAGCTCGAGGTCGGGGATGCCACTGATCCCGTTGGGTCCGTTCGTGAGACTCGGACCGGCCTCGCCGTCAAGGTTGTTGGCTGTGATCCGGAAGATCTCGCCGAAGCCGAGCGTCACGATCGCGAGGTAGTCGCCGCGCAGTCGCAGGGTGGGTGCGCCGAGCAGGATGCCGAAGAACCCAGCCACGAGAGCGCCCAAGATGATGACCAGCCCGAACGGCAGGTGCACGCCGATGACGCTGCTGGCGCTGCCGCTCACGATCGCCGCGACGTAGGCGCCCACACCGAAGAAGGCGATATACCCCAAGTCCAGCAGCCCGGCGAGTCCGACGACGATGTTGAGCCCGACGGCCGCGGCGGCGAACACACCGATGCTCGCCGCGATCCGCAGCGAGTAGCCATCCCCGCCCTGGGTGAAGGGGAAGATCACTGCCGCGCCCACAGCTGCGGTCGTGAGCAGGTGCCGGTGCTGGCGCGTGAGCGTCGTGACGAGGGCCGACACCCCTGCCCTGCTCGCCGCGAGCGACAGCCCGGAGATCAGGAGCAGGAAGGACAGGAACTCGCTCTCGTTGGTCATGTCGTTCAGGGACACGGCACCGCCGAGCAGCGTGTCCTCCGCGGAGGCGACGCCCGAGGTGGGGATCCCGAGACCGACCACGAACACCAGCAGGCCCAGCCCGGCGACCCCCACGACCACGAGCCGCTCGAGCATCCAGACACCCGGGAGCGATGGCAGTCGGCGGGCAGCCACGACGCCCGTGTCCTCGATCGCCTGGGCGCCGAGCGCGAAGGCCAACGCGCCGAGGAGCGCTGGCACGGCGCCCGTCCCGACGTTGACGATGCCCCCGCCCGCGTAGGCGATGAACAGCACCGTGAGGAGCACGTCGGCCAAGGCAAAGGCGCTCGCCCGCCGCAGAGCGCGCCCCACCCCCGCCGAGGGCCGCAGCAGGAGCAGCGCGGGAAGGGCAAGGAGCAGAACGTGCAGGCGTGCACCGCTTGGATACGACGTGTCGTCCCCCGGGAAGCCGCTGTAGCCCGCCCACGGCATCACGCACGCGACCACGAGAACGACAGCGCCACCAAGACTGAGCCAGCGGGCGAAGGGGCGCACAGCCTTAAGGAGCGGCTGCCACCAGGCGAACAACAGCGCCAGCGCGACGCGTGGCGCGCTCATGCGCGGGCCGCCACACGCTCACCCAGGAGCCCGGTCGGGCGGAAGACCAGCACGACGATCAGCACCACGAACGCCCAGGCGTCCTTCCAGGCACCGCCGGCGAACGGCTCGGGCGCGTACTGCGTCGCCATCACCTCGACGAGACCGAGGATGAAGCCACCCAGGACAGCACCGTTGATGTTCCCGATGCCGCCGAGCACGGCGGCGGTGAAGGCCTTGACGCCGAGCAGGAAGCCCATCTGGAAGTGGATCTCGCCGAAGCGCAGACCCTGCGACATGCCGGCCACCGCAGCAAGAGCAGCACCGAGGATGAAGGCCGTCACGATGATTCGGTCGGTGTCGATGCCCATCAACCGGGCGGTGTCGGGGTCCTGCGCCGTCGCCTGCATGGCCCGTCCGGTCCGGCTCTTGCGCACGAAAGCCGACAACGCCACCATGCCGACCACAGCAGCGACGACCGTCACGAGCGACGGGAGGTTGATGTCCACGCCGGCTGGGAGGTGCAACTGCCAACTGGGGTCGAGCAACTGCGGGAAGACCTTCGATGACTTTGCGTCCGGGTAGAAGTTGCGCACCAGCTCCTGCAACATGATCGACACCCCGAGAGCTGTGATGAGGGGTGCCAGACGCGGCGCATTGCGCAGCGGCCGATAGGCGAAGCGCTCCATGAGCACAGCCGTGATCACGCTGACCGCCACGCCCCCGAGGAGCATCAGCGGCAGCGCGGCGGCCGCCGGAGTGCCGCTGGGCAGGGCCATGTATGTCGTGAGCGCACCAAAGCCGCCGAGCATGAAGATCTCGCCGTGCGCGAAGTTGATCAGCTGAACGATGCCGTACACCATCGTGTAGCCGAGTGCGACGAGCCCGTACGTCGCACCGAGGATGATGCCGTTCGCGAGCTGTTGAAGGAACAGATCCACACTGACCTCCGAACCTGGCCTCAGGACGGGAAGGACGACGAAGGGGCGGCGACCGGACTGGGTCGCCGCCCCTTCGTCATGTCCTACTTGACTGCTGCGGTGTTGGCTGCGTCGTACTTGCCGTCCTTGATCACGTAAGCGGTCAGCACCTTGTTGTTCGTGTCGCCGAACTCGTCGAAGCTCACCGGGCCGGTGACCCCGTCGAAGCTGACGTCGCCGACCTCCTTGGTGACCTCATCACGCAGGTCCTGACCGGTCTTGCCCTCGCCGTAGGCCTTGGCCAGCGCCTTGATGATGGCGTTGGTCGCGTCGAACGCAGCAGCGCCGTACGGGTCGGCCTCCTGCGCGTACCCGGCAGCCTTGTAGTCGGTGAGGAACTTCTTCGCCGACTCGAGGGAAGCCGTCGGAGCACCGAAGCCGGAGGCGTAGTCACCGTTCGACGCCGCACCCGCCAGCTCGATGTACTTCGCGGCCTGCACGCCGTCGCCGCCCATCAGCGGGATGTTCAGGCCCTTGGCCTTCATCTGCTTCGACAGCGGCGCCGCCTCGGGGTACTCCCCGCCGTAGAAGAGCAAGTCCGGGCCCTGGGCCTTGATCTTGTCGATGACCGCTGAGAAGTCCTTCTCGCCGACCGTGACCGTCTCGGTCTTCAGCACAGTCGCGCCAAGCTTCTTCGCCTCGGCAGCGAAGGCCTGGGCAAGACCCTGACCGTAAGCCTTCTTGTCGTGGACGATGGCGATCTTCTTCTTCTTCAGATCCGTCACCGCGTACCTCGCGTCGAACGGCCCTTGGAAGTCATCGGTCGCGGCGAGCCGGAAGTAGCTCATGTGCGGGCGGACCTGGGTCTTGCCCTGCTCGAGCAGGTCACGGCCGGTGAGGTCGGTCGCCGAGTTGGCCGGAGAGATGATCGTCAGGTTGGCCTTCGCCATGACCGGTGCGACCGATCGGGCAACGCTGGAGTTCAAAGGGCCGATGACCCCGATGACGTCGGTGTTGGCGACCAGTTTGGCGGCCACCAAGGCGCCCACGTCCGCCTTGCCTGTGTCGTCCTGCGCGTCCAGTCGGAGGGTGACGCCAGTCACAGTCTTGTCCGCGTTGGCCTGCTTGATGGCTAGGTCCGCGCCGTTCTTGATCCCCTGCCCGATCGCAGACAGCGGACCGGTGAGCGGGGCCACGACGCCGATGGTCAGGGTCTTGCTAGCGGTGCCCGTGTCCTCCTTCTTGTTGCCACAGGCCGACAGGACCAGGGCGCCGACCAGAAGGGGAGCGGCGAGACGAACGAGACGAGGTGGGTGCACAGGGAACCTCCGTGTCGGCGGGGACCGGCGAATCCGGACCTCCGAGCAAGCCGACCGTACTCAGGCATACCGGCGATTGGAAAGATCCTGGAAGCCATGATCGCCAGCGTTGCAGGACTGTGACCTGGGTCACCGTCTCGTTACGGGTGCAACACGCCGTCCACGATGTCCTGCGCGACTGCGCGCATGGAGCGTCGGCTGTCCATGGACGAGCGCTGCACCCAGCGGAAAGCCTCGGGCTCGCTCAACCCGTGCTGGGTCTGCAGGATGCCCTTGGCGCGGTCCACGAGCTTACGCACCTCGAGTCGGCCGGTCAGGTCAGCGACCTCACCCTCCAGGGCAACGATCTCGGCGAACCGCGATACCGCCATCTCGACCGCCGGAAGCAGGTCCTTGTTCTCGAAAGGCTTCACCAGGTACGCCATCACGCCGGCCTCCCGCGCTCGTTCCACGAGGTCGCGCTGGCTGAACGCTGTGAGGATCACCACGGGCGCGATTCGCCCGCCGACGATCTGCTCCGCGGCGGAGATGCCGTCCAGGTTCGGCATCTTCACATCGAGGATGCAGACATCCGGGCGCAACTCCCCTGCGAGGCGTACGGCGGTCTCGCCATCGGCGGCTTCTCCGACGACCTCGAAGCCGTCCTCCTCGAGCATCTCCCGCAGGTCGAGGCGGATGAGTGCCTCGTCCTCGGCGATGAGGACGCGACGGCGGTGGGGGCTGGGCACGCGCCGAAGGCTACCGACCCTTAGGGTGGTCGCACGTTGGCCCCGGTCGCGCAACCGGCAGACGCACGGTGCTCAAACCACCGACAGTGTGGGTTCGAATCCCACCCGGGGCACTCCAGAATTTCTTTGATCACAGGCGATTACCTACAGCAACCACTCGAACACGCGGCAACCGCGACACGGCGTGGCGCACCCGAATCGCCGCTATGGTGGCCAACACTCGGCGCGGCCCCCCATCGCGCGCCGCAGTTCCCGAGCCCCCCCGTTGTCCGTCGAGCGTCCGGCCTCCCCCCGCCCTTTGCGGCCCTTCCCCGCTGCCGGTCGCGTTCAAGGAAGTTCCCCCTTCTGACGATGTTTTTAGCTGTGACCCCAGTCCTGTCCATCCCTACCCGCCGAGCAAGGACCCTGCTGTCAGTTCTGCTGCTCACCGTCGGGCTCCTGGCTCACGCCGCACCGGCCCGGGCCTACACCGACGACTACCCGTGGCGAACGGACACCACCAACTCTGCCGACGCCTTTGGCTTCACCAAGCGCCAATGCGTGAGTTACGTCGCGTGGCGGCTCTACAAGTCCGGACACCGCATCAGCAACGGCAGCCAGCGCTGGGGCAGCGCCTATCAATGGGATGACGCTGCTCGCAACCTTGGCAAGCTGGTCACGACCACGCCCAAGGTGGGCGCTGTCGCGCAGTGGAACGCCTATGAGAAGTCGCCCTGGTACAGCAGCGGCGGAGTCGGCACCATGCAGGCCGGCCGCTACGGCCACGTCGCCTGGGTCGCCTACGTCTACAGCGACCGCTCAGTGCTCGTCCGGCAGTACAACATGAGCGGGAGCCGGTCCTACTCACAGATGCGTGTCAAGGCCCCCCGCTACATCTACGTGTACTGACTTCACTCAGGTCCCTTGGGCAGCGGGTCGCCCAGGCGCCACACCCGGAGCGCGTTCGTCGAGCCGGGGGTGCCGGGCGGGCTGCCCGCCACGATCGTGACGCGTTCACCCTCCTTCATGCGGCCGAGGGAGAGCATCGCGTGGTCGACCTGACGCACCATCTCGTCGGTGTGCTGGACGCTGGGGACGAGGAACGCCTCGACGCCCCAGACGAGTGAAAGCTGACTGCGCACCTCGGGCACCGGGGTGAAGGCCAGCAGCGGGATCGGCGAGCGGTGCTGTGCCAGCACCCGTGCGGTCGACCCGCTCTGGGTGAAGGCCACCAGTGCCTTGGCTCCCACTTGGCCGCCGACCGCCGCCGCCGCAGCGGCGATGGCGTCTGCGACGTGGGTCGGTGCGGTGTCAACCTTCGGCACGGAGTCGAGCCGCTCCTCGGCGGCCACCACGATGCGGGCCATCGTGGCGACCGTCTCCACGGGGTAGCTGCCGATCGAGGTCTCCCCCGAGAGCATCACCGCGTCCGCGCCGTCCATGACAGCGTTGGCCACGTCGCTCGCCTCCGCCCGCGTGGGACGGGGGTGGGTGATCATCGAGTCGAGCATCTGCGTCGCCACGATGACAGGCTTTGCTTGCTCGCGGGCCACCTGGATCGCCCGCTTCTGCACGAGGGGAACCCGTTCCAGCGGCATCTCCACCCCGAGGTCACCGCGCGCCACCATGAGCCCGTCGAAGGCGGCCACCACGGCATCGAGATTCTCCACGGCCTGAGGCTTCTCGATCTTGGCCAGCACGGGAAGCCGCGCCCCGAACTCGTCCATGATCTCGTGCACCCGCCGCACGTCCTCGGCGTTGCGGACGAACGACAACGCCACCATGTCGGCCCGCAGCCCCATGCCGAAACGCAGGTCCGCCTCGTCCTTGGCCGACAGGGCAGGAACGTTGACGCCCACGTTGGGAAGCGAGACGCCCTTGTTGTCCGAGACCTGGCCGCCCTCGAGGACCTCCAGTCGCACCTGCGGTCCGTCGACGCCCACGACCTTCAGGCCGACCCGCCCGTCATCGATGAGGATGCGGTCTCCGACGCTGACATCGTCAGCCAGCCCGCCGTACGTCGTGGACACGAGGTCGTGGGTGCCGGGCACAGCCTCCGTCGTGATGGTCACCGTCTCGCCGGTCGCCCAGACGACCGGACCATCAGCGAAGCGCCCCAGCCGGATCTTGGGGCCCTGCAGGTCGATGAGGACGCCGACACCGCGCCCGGACTCATCAGCGGCCTGACGCACCCATTCGTAGGCCTGCCGATGGTCCTCGTGCGTGCCGTGCGAGAAGTTCAGCCGTGCGACGTCCATGCCGGCGTAGACCAGAGCCCGCACCCGCTCGTAACTGGCTGTCGCAGGACCCAGCGTGCAGACGATCTTCGCGCGGCGCTTCACCTGCACAACCTATCGAGGCTCGCCACCGGCATCCCAGGCGGCGCGTAAGGCGTTGGTCACGTCCTCGCCGACAAGGTCCGCAGTGCACTCAGCCTGCACTGCTCCCGTCAGCACAAGAGCGGCGCCGTACGGCGGAACTCCCGTGTGGGTGAGGGCAAGCGCCCTCGCCGCCGCCAGCTGAGCACGCGCGACGTCGTGCAACCGCCCTGCCTGCCAGGCCCCAGCACACGCCACGTGCAGGGTGTCGCTCCAGGCCAGGGGGCGACGTGCGCGGTGGTGGGCCACGGCGGCTCGCCACTGCTCGGGCGAGCGTTGCGGGACCTCTTCGAGGAGCCGCCGAACAGCTGCGGTCCAGGGCCGTTCGGGCAGCGGTCGTGGGACCGGGTCCAGCGCGGCCTCCCACGCTGCGCTCAGGGCCCGGACGTCGGCGACCTGAGCGCTGGCGCCCGCCCAAGCCGCGGTGACCGCGTCGAGGGCAACCTGCTGGGCCGTCGGCGACAGGCCGAGCAGCGGAGGTTCTTGCAGCAGCAGCGCGTGCACGTCGAGCAGGGAGCCGATCAGCGCGCTTTCCAGCCGGGTGGCGAGCCGCGCCGACGGGCCTTCCTCGTGCAGGGAAGCGGCGAATCCCTCGAGGACCTGACCGGCGGCGGGAGTGCTGGTGCAGGCCTCGAGCACACGTGCCCGGACGTCGACTGCCGCCGGCTCCCCCATCTGGCTCGCCTCAGCTTCGCTGAGGGCCAGCACGCGGTCGAGCGTGTCCGCCAGGCGGACGGTGTGCGGATGGCGCACGACGTCCGCGGCGAGGACGGCTGCGCTCACCAGCGTGTACACACCCCCAGATTGCCGCACCGGCGCGCGACGCGACAGGTTTCCGGGAGGTTCCCCGTCAGAGGCCGCGGGTCGTGGGGGCGATCGGCGCCGGTAACGCGGTGCTGCCCGACAAGAAGACGTCGACGGAGGCAGCAGCGGCGCGGCCCTCGGCGATCGCCCACACGATGAGGGACTGGCCACGCCCCATGTCGCCGGCCACCCAGACCCCAGGCACCGTAGTTGCCCAGGAGGCGTCCCGGACCACGTTGCCCCGCCCATCGATCTCGACACCGAGGTCGGTCAGCAGTCCGTCGGTCTGCGGCCCGGTGAAGCCCATGGCGAGCAGCACCAGTTGCGCAGGCAGAGTGCGCTCGGTGCCCGCGATCGGCTGGAACGCCCCGTCGACCTCGACCAGGTCGATGCCGTCCACGAGCCCCTCCTTGCCGGTGAAGCGCTGCGTGCTCACCGAGAAGACCCGGTCGCCACCCTCTTCGTGCGCGCTGGAGGTCCTCATCAGCAGCGGCCACCCGGGCCAGGGCGTCGAGGCTGCGCGCGTTGGCGGCGGCTCAGGAAGGATCTCGAGCTGGGTGACCGATGCAGCACCCTGGCGGTGTGCCGTGCCGAGGCAGTCGGCCCCGGTGTCGCCGCCGCCGATGATCACGACGTGCTTGCCCTCAGCCGTGATCGGCCAGGTCTGCAGGTCGCCCTCCTGCACGCGGTTCGCGGGCTCGAGGTAGTCCATCGCAAGGTGGATGCCGTCCAGGTCACGGCCGGGCACGCTCAGGTCGCGGCCGACGGTCGAGCCGCCAGCAAGCACCACGGCGTCGTACGACGAGCGCAGTTCCTCCACGGAGACGTCCACGCCGACGTTGACCGAGGTCTGGAACTCCGTGCCCTCGGTCAGCATCTGCTCCAGCCGTCGTTCCAAGACGGCCTTCTCCATCTTGAACTCCGGGATGCCGTAGCGCAGCAGCCCGCCGATGCGGTCGGCACGCTCCATCACCACCACGTCGTGGCCGGCGCGGGTGAGCTGCTGGGCAGCCGCGAGGCCTGCCGGGCCGGACCCGACGACGGCCACCCGCTTCCCGCTGCGAACCCGCGGGAGTTGCGGAGTGACCCAGCCCTCCGCGAAGGCGCGGTCGACGATCTCGACCTCGACCTGCTTGATGGTCACCGGATCATCGTTGATGCCCAGGACGCACGCCGTCTCGCATGGGGCGGGGCACAACCTGCCGGTGAACTCCGGGAAGTTGTTCGTCGCGTGGAGCCGCTCGATCGCCTCCCGCCAGTCGTCTTTGTAGACCAGGTCATTCCACTCCGGGATGAGGTTCCCCAGCGGACAGCCGTTGTGGCAGAAGGGGATGCCGCAGTCCATGCACCTGGCGGCCTGGTCACGGGTGGCCTCGACGGCGAAGTCCTCGTAGACCTCGTCCCAGTCACGGATGCGCACGTCGACCGGACGCCGGGTCGGCGTCTTGCGGTCGAGCTTGAGAAAGCCG
>JBKJSN010000046.1:0-48420 GCA_046595815.1 Mycobacteriales bacterium | reverse complement strand
ACCCAAGGATTCCATGCGGGGTCCACCGCCGCGCGGATGCGGCCAGTGACACGGCGGACTTGTCACACCCGCTCCTCCTCGCCCACCTGGCCCTCCACTCCGCCTGCCCCGTACGCGGGCGGTTCATCCCGCTATGGGGCACGTCGAACCACGCTCCGTGACCACTCGGCCGCTGAATTGGGTCGGGCGACTCTGGTTCTTCCGGTTCGCGGGGGCCATATTCATGTCGTGGATCAGGGGCTGATGGAGGAACGGTCGACGGCCAGCGACGTCGCGGCGTCGGTCATGGACGCCATGGCCGACCCCGTGATCGCAGTCGGCGCGGACACTGCGCTGCTGTGGGGCAACCGGGCGGCGGAGGAGCGCTACGGCGCTCCGCTCGACACCCTGATCGGACGGTCGCTGGCCGACTGGATCCACCCCGACGACCAGCACGCCGCGCTGCTGGCCATGGCGTCCGTGATCGACAAGCCCAAGGGCTCGCTCATGGACGTGCGCATCCGCGACGTCACCGGCGAGTACTCGTGGTTCGAGCTTCGAGGCCGACGGTGGGACGACGGCCCCGAGAGGTCGGTGGCGCTCACCCTCCACGAGGTCACCGACCGGCGGGGCTTGGAGATCAGCCGCGGCGACGCCGACCTCCTCGCCGCCATCCTCGACCACCTCCCGGTGGTGGGGTTCCTGCTCGATGCCGATGGCTTGGTGCGGGGTGCCAACGGCGCCCTCCCCCGCCTCCTGCACCACGATCTCGAAGCGACGATCGGACGACCCTTCACCGACCTGGTGGCGCCCCACGAAGCGTGGCGGGTGGCCCAGGTGCTCCACGAGGCGGCCCAGCAGCCGGGCACCGCCCACCTCGAGGCCCGGTTACGCCGGGCCAACGGGGTCGACCTGCCCATGACCCTCAGCGTGGTGAACCTGCTCGACGACCGGGTCGTGCGCGGCCTGCTCGTCACCGCCGTGGACATCACCCCGCTGGCCGAGGCTCGCCACGAGCTGGAGCGCCGGGCCACCACCGACGTGCTCACCGGCCTGGCCAACCGGGCCACCCTCCGGTCGCACCTCGACACCGTGCTCAGCGACGAGCCCACTCACACCGTGCTGTTCGCCGATGTCGATGACCTGAAGGTGGTCAACGATCGCTACGGCCACGCCGCCGGCGACGCGGTGCTGCGCACCATCGCCGACCGGCTGCGGGCCGTCACCCGCCCCGGCGACCTGGTGGCCCGCCTCGGCGGCGACGAGTTCGCTGTGCTCACCATCGGCCCTGCCGGCGAGCATGAGGTCGGCCCTGTCCTCGCCCGCATCCAGGAGGCACTCCGCACCTCGGTCACCATCAGTGGTGTTCGCCTGGACATGGGCGCCAGCCTCGGCGTGGCGTTCGCGCCAGGGGATGCCGTTGACGCTGACGCGCTGTTCCAGAAGGCCGACGTCGCGCTCTACGCCGCTAAGCGAAATCGGGGCAGCACGGCCTTCTACGCCGACGACGAGGACCAGCACTCCGTCGAGCGGCTCTCTCTGCTCGGCGAGCTGCGCGAAGCTCTCGAGGTGGGAGAGATCTTCCCCGTCTACCAGCCCAAGACCTCGCTGGTCACCGGGCGCACGGTCGGCGTGGAGGCTCTCGCCCGCTGGAACCACGCGACACTCGGGCTCCTCGGGCCTGCGCGCTTCATCCCACTCGCCGAGAGCACCGGCCTCATAGAACCCATCACACTTCACCTGCTCGACAAGGGCCTTGAGCAACTCGCGACCTGGAACGCAAACGGGCTCGAACTCACGCTCGCCGTGAATCTCTCGGCGCGATTGCTCGCACAGCCCCGCCTCCCGGAGTACATCCAGGAGCGACTGAGCCTGCACGGAGTCGAGCCGTGCCAGCTGACGCTCGAGGTCACCGAGTCGATGCTCATGGCCGACACGGATCGAGCGATCGCGGTCCTCGAGACGCTGAACAAGCTGGGTGTCCGAATCTCGATTGACGACTTCGGAACGGGCTACTCCTCACTTGCCTACCTCAAACGGTTCCCCGTCGACGAACTCAAGATCGACAAGGGATTCGTCCGCGGGATAGCGCACGATCGCCACGACGCCGCCATCGCGGCGATGACCATTGAACTTGCCCACGTCTTCGGACTGGAAGTGGTGGCCGAAGGCGTCGAGGACGAAGCCGCATTCCTGCTCCTAGCGGAGCTCGGTTGCGACCTCGTGCAGGGCTATTACGTCGCTCACCCCATGCGCGCAGAGGATTTCGAAGGCTGGATCAGTGCGCGCGAACTCCACAATGGAAGGCTGGTCAGCTGATGTTCATGGGTTTCTGCGCACTCCTGGTGCTCGTCGCCGTACCCCTCATGGGCGGAGACCTTCGCCGCCTCGGTGAGTTGCGGCTCCGATGGGCCGGCCTGGTGCTGCTCGCCCTTGCGGTCCAAGTCGTCGTCATCTCGCTCACGCCCGATGGCAATCGCACCGTCCAAGGCGTCGCCCATAGCCTCACCTATGTCGTTGCCCTCGCCGTTGTCTTCGCGAATAGGCGCCTCCCGGGCATGGTGCTCATCGGGCTCGGTACCTTCGCCAACGGGCTTGCCATCTCACTCAACGGCGGAACTCTTCCCTCTTCGGTCTCTGCCCTTGCGGTATCGGACATGCACAAATGGGGTGGTGGGTTGGAGAACTCCGCACCACAGGCGAATCCACACCTTCCATGGCTCGGAGATCAGTTCGTGAGTCCGAGCTTCCTGCCGTTCCGCAACGTTGTCAGCGTGGGCGATGTGCTCATCCTCGTAGGCGCCTTCGTACTCGTGTGGGTTACTACGCGCAGAGTCGCTGCTGCGCCGGCTCGGCCTCACGGCGCCGAGGTGAGCTCGGCCCAAAACTCCGCTCGCTGAGCCTGGTCTGCACCCAGCAACTGCTCACTCGCTAGACCCGGCGGAATGCAAGCTTGCGGTCAGGGACTTTAGGACGGGGCCGCCGCGGCAACCAGGCGCACGACGAGGCCGGGGAGCGCAGCCTGTTACGAAGAGCTGCCCACTCCGCGCGCTGAGGAAGAATTTCGGCGGGTTGACGGCTTTCTTGCGCCGCGTCAACATGTGCGGGGAGCAGCGAATCGGGACCCAGGTTGTCGCGGGGGTCACCTTCAACGTTGGAACAGCAACGTACTGGCAGAGGCCCTCGGCACGCTGAACCACTTCGCAACTGCCAGCAGGTGCACCGACGAACCGCGTGCGAGGTTGGCGCCCTTCGGGGGCTGCGTGGACAGTGCCAGCGTCAGGCCGGGGCAGGTGGGGTGCAGCAGTTGCAGCAACCGAACCATCCGGGTCTGCCGTGCAACGAGCGTGCCGTGCGCCGGCTGACGGTTCTTGCCAACGATCAGATCATCCTCCCAGTGCCCGGCCGCACGCCGGTCGTCCTTCTCGAGGCGAGCTGACGTCTGGGCAGACCCGAGCCCTGGGCACAGTGAAAGGGGCCGATGCGACAAGCGCACCGGCCCCTTTCACTGCGAGCAGCAAGCCCTCAGGCCGCGCTCACCCAAACTTGCGTCCCGCCCCCACGAGCACCACGAGAGTGGTGAGCGTGCCAGCGGAACAAATCAGACGACCCATCATCCGTGTGTACATGGGGCGTTCCCCCTTTCCTGTGGCTTACTGGGCGAGTGTGGCTATCCGAACTTGACGCCCGCACCACCGACCGTGACCAGCAAAACGACAGAACCGCTGGTTGCGGCCCACACTGCGACCTGACGGAACTTCGACATGAAGTGGTTCCTTTCATCGGGTGTTGTTTGGCAACAGAGGTATCGACACCCAAAACCCCTCAACGCATAGCGAAAACGAGCCATCACCGCGTGTCAGTGTTAGTCAGGACGTGTGCCGGATGGCCTAAGTTCGGGAGGCATTTGTAGGAAATCCTCCGAGAGAGGGCGGTTTCTGACTCCAGACCGTCGTCGCGCGCAGCGACTTCGGCGAGCAGACGCGAAGCCTCCACAACCGGGACATCTCGGGGTGCCGCCCAGGTGAGAGCACCCGGAAGGGGCTTACGGAACGGCGCCGATCGGCCGACCACCTCCAGGCCGAACAGCGGAACCCCGGAGGCCACGGCTGATGATCACGACCCCGTCCCGACCTACGCGGCGCAGGCTGCGGCGCACCTTGGCGACCATCGCGGTCGCCTTTCTGGTGCTGCTGCCGACTGCCGCGCACGCCGCGGTCCCGACGGCACCTGTGCGCTTCCCGCGGGCCATCGAGGGATACGCGGGCTACCAGAAGCAGACGGTCTGCTCGCCCACCGCCAAGCCCGGCACCGTCAAGCTGAAGAACCTGCTGCTGAAGACCTACCCGGGGACGCGGAACCTCGGCATCTCGCGGGCCTGCTCCGCGGGTGGCACGAGCGAGCACAAGGAGGGTCGGGGCCTCGACTGGGGCGTGCGCGTCAACAGCACCTCCGAGCGCGCCAAGGCGAACGCCTTCCTCACCTGGCTGCTCAAGACCGACGGCGCCGGCAACAAGGCGGCCAATGCCCGGCGGTTGGGCGTGATGTACGTGATCTGGAACAAGCGCATCTGGGGCGCGTACGCCGCGAACCAGGGGTGGCGGCCCTACGGCGGAAGCAACCCGCACACCGACCACGTGCACATCTCCCTCAGCCGTGCAGGCGGGGCCGGCACGACCAGCTTCTGGACCGGCCGGGTGAACGGCACGGGCACGACCCCGACGACCGGGACTGCGGACACGTCCGGCAACATCCGGCCGCCGGCTCCGCCCGCTCCGCCGGCCTCGCCCCTCGTCCCAGCACCTCGGCCGGGTGCCACGCTCGCCACGGGCATCGCGCTCGAGGACGAGACGGTGGTCGTTGCCCCGACGCGGGCCGGTGCGCTGACCCGTGCCGCTCTGCGTGCCGGTGAGCGCTACCGCGTGGAGGTCCGCGGCACCTGGCGCTGGAACCGCGTGTCCGGCAGCGAGGCCGACGCCGAGTGCTCGGTCACCCGAGGCACCGACTGGTGGCCGTCGCGATGGCTCGCCAGAGCCCAGGGCGATCAGCTCGGGCTGTACCTCGACGGGCGCGACCTCGACCTGTCGACGTACGGCGGAGGGGGTTGCGCCTCGAGCTCCCACACCTACGTCACCACCCTGATCGCCCCCCGCTCGGGACGCGTTCCGCTGAAGCTGTGGGAGCCGGCCCCTGCGACTGGGTACGCCGACAACTCCGGGGCCGTGCGGGTGCGCCTGATCCACGACGTACCGCGTGACTCCCTTCCTGTGCAGGTCGACACGAGAGATCGCTGGGGCACCACGACAGCTGGCTCAGTCATCGCCGGGCAGCGCTACTCGGTGGCCGCGAGCGGCACGTGGGCACCCTCCCCCGGGACCACCGCCGACGCAGTCTGCGTCGACACCGACGCCGGCCAGCAGCAGCCCCGCGACGCCTACGGCCGCAGGCAGTGGCGGATCACGGTGGCCGACTCGAGGATGCGTGCCGAGTGCAGCGCCGATCACCTCTACACCTGGACGTTCACGGCCGAGCGCAGTGGCCCCGTGGTGGTACGCCTCGACGATGAGAACCGCGAGGACAACACTGGTCGTCTGAGCGTCGTGTTGACCAAGCTGACCGAGGAGCCGACGGGGTGGAACGACTCGGACTGAAGCGGGTCGCGGTGACAGCCTCGCTTTGCGCTGCGTTGTCGGGGTGCAGCGGCGGAGACAGCCCCACGACCACACCCACGGGTACGGCGAGCAGCACCCCCACTCCCACTGTGCCGCCCTCCGACGCCCTCCCTGAAGGTGCCATCTCTGCCGGCGCCCTCGTGACGCCGACCGACCTCGGTCCGGGATGGACCACCGCCCCGGCTGCCGCCGCCCCTTGCCCGCCGGCCTTCGCTCGATCAGCCCTGCGCAGCAGCGGGCTGGCCGAGCGCAGAGGGACCTTGACGGAGACGATCGCCACTGGCGTCGACGTGGCGGCAGTGGTCTCGGCGTGGGGCCGGTCGCTGCGTGCCTGCGGCTTCGCCGTACGCGATGACGGGCTCGGTGACGCCGCGGTCTCAGCACATTCGTCAAAGGCGTCGGAGGCCGTGATGATCACCGGCACCGAGGGCGTGCTCGTCGTCATGCACGCCACGGGGGAGCTCGCCGGCGCGCAGGAGGAGCTCGAGGGCTGGGCCGACCTGGCGCTGGGTACGTCCTGCGTGGCCGCGCCCGACGGCTGCCACTAGCGACGTGCGAGCGCGACAGCCTGCTCGGGCACGGTGACGTCGACGGGACGGCTCCGGCGTACGACGAGGGCGAGGGTGTCGTCCCGTCGGTCCGCCCCGGCGAGGGCGCGGACGACGAGTTCGGTGGCCAGGTCCTCGACCGGGAGGCCTCCCACGGTCGCCAGTTCGCGAGACAGGTCGTCGAGCCCCTCGATGATGTTCTTGCGCGCCTCGACGAGTCCGTCGGTGTAGAACAGGACCGTGTCGCCGGGTGCGAGCTGCACCTCTGCGACGCCTTCACTACCGGCACCCGGCCAGCCGATCGCCCCGCCTGCTGCGGCCACCTGGCGCACGGTTCCCTGTGTCGACAGGATCAGTGCCGGCGGGTGACCCCCTGACGCCACCCGAAGCCGTCCCGACAGCGGATCGAGCCGACCCACCATCACGGTGGCCACGAGGTCTGGGTCCTGCTTCTCCAGCAGGACCGAGGCACGTGCGACGACGTCGGCGAGCGGCGTGTCGTCCAGGGTCAGCAGCCGCAACGTGTGCACCACCGACAGCGCCGACTTTGTCGCGGCGACCCCGTGGCCCAGCACGTCGACGACGGCCAGGTGCAGCTCACCGGACGGCAGCACCTGCCAGTCCCACAGATCACCGCCGGTCGGCTCCTTGGGGTCCGAGGCCACGTAGTTGACGGCGAGCTCAAGTCCTTCAACCGCAGGCGTTTCCGGGACGACCGCGGCCTGGAGCTGCTCGACGACGAGTCGGCGCGCGGCCTCTTGTGCGACCAGCCGACTGAACTCGACCCGGAGGGCCTCGAACTCCTGCACCGGCGTCACGTCGCGGGCGACCAGCACCAGCGATCGGCCGTGCTCGTCCTCGGCGTAGCTGTAGGAGCACGCGAGCCAGCGGCGCCGGCCGTCCCTGGCGCGCACCGAGATCTCGGAGGGCAGCGCGGCTCCCTCCGCCCAGGAGGCGAGGTCCACCGGCTCACCCTCAGGCGTGCGCGGGTCGAGACGTCCGAGCGCATCCACCCGGTCGAGCACGTCGCGCTCGGACAACCCCGAGATTGCCTCCCACGCGGGGTTCCACGACCGGACCGATCCGTCCTCGGACACCGACGCGATGCCGTCAGAGGTGGCGGATACGACCGTTGAGAGCTTGCGTCGCTCCTCGAGCACCGAGTCCAGCAGCCGGCCCTTCGCCAGGGCGGCGGCGACCTCGCGGGCGAGCGCCTCCAGGACGGACAGCTGGCCGACCGGTGCCCCCTCGATCCCGGCCTGGTCGAGCAGGAGCAGAGCGCCCAGCACCCGGCCGCTGTCCAGGACGGGTACGGCGAGACAGTCCGAGCGCCCGGTCACCCGAAGGGCCGCAGCCAGCGGACCGTCATCCTTCGCGTCGATCCGGACAGCGCCGAGATGTGCCGCGACGGCCGCCTCGAGCGACGCTGCGTCCTCCGGCTCGGTGTAGGAGCACTCCTCGCCCGTCAGCAGGTCCACGCGGTGCACCTCGCGACCGCCCTCGACCTTGACCACCATCACGGCCGCGCTGGTCTCGAAGACCTCCGCCGCGGCCCGCAGGAACTCAGCGATCACCGGACGCGGGTCGAGCGGCCCGGCCAGGACGGCGGCGGCCCGGTGCATGCCCGCGAGGCGGGTTCGCTCTGCCCGCGCCGCTGCGTACCCCCGATAGGCCAGGTGCAGCACCACCAGGGGCACGGGTGCGAGCAGCAGCCCCCACGCCGCGGCATCGTGCGCGAGCGCGAACAGCACGCCGAGGCAGGTGTTCACCCCGAGGCCGACGAGCCAACCGACGCCGAGCATCGGCCGCAGCGAGCGCACCTTGCTGCCCATCACCAGCAGCACCCCGGTGAAGGCCAGCAGGTTCACGAAGCCAACCGCAAGCACAGCCAGCACCAGACTCGCCGCACCTGTCCAGGTCGTCGGGTCCGAGGCCAGCGCGGTCCAGACCAAGGCCCCGATGCTGAACGCGAAGGACCATTGCGCAAGGTTGAAGGCGAGCTTGACAGGCGGGTTGCGGCGCACCAGGCCCGCGATGAGCTGACCAACGGCGACGGCCAGCAGACCGATTGCCGTCGGCGCGACGACCAGCAGGGGAGCCACGGCCGCCTCGACCAGGTTGCTCCCGTCGATCTGTCGGCCCAGTCTGAAGCGGACCTGCAGGAACTCCGCCGCGGCCACGAGCAGGGCAAGCCCCGGCAAGAGCCAACGATCCTGACCCTGCACTTCGTGGGCAGGCAGACCGTTCACCACCAGGACCGCGCCCACGGCCAGCAGGGACGACCAGCCCCACGCCCCCGCCGTACGTGCTCCCCCCCGTGCCATGGTCAGCGCCAGGCGCCGTACCAGGCGGAGCCTGGCAGCACCGTTCCGAAGTCCGTGGCCGACCTGTCCGTCGACGGTGAGCTCTCATACCAGCTCTGGCCGTACCAGCTTTGGCCGTACCAGGACTGGCCGTACCACGAGTGGCCGGACAGCCACTGGCTGCCGTACCAGCTCTGCCCCGTCCAGGGGTCTCGCGCATAGCCGAGCCCGTCGAAGGGCACCAGCTCAGGCCCCTGCAGGGCTTGCCGACCCAGGGCGGTCAACTGGCCGTGCACGTAGGTGCAGTCGTCATTGTCGAGGAGTGCACGCGCCGGTCCGCACGCGAAGCTCGTCACCAGCACTCCGCCGCGGGTGGCGTCGAGCCCGTCGAAGGCGTCCTGTCGAGGCAGCGGTTGTGTCGCGCCCGCGGTCGTCTGGCCAAGGGCGGCAGAGACACTCACCAGACCCGCGCCGACGAGGGTGGCTGGGGCGTCGAGGCGATAGGCCCCGCGGACGAGCGCAGCCTTGACCTCGTCGGGGCTCCAGTCGCGCCGCTCGAGCAGCAGAGCCGCCGCGCCGGACACCACCGCCGCCGCCTGCGACGTCCCACTGCCACGCCGGTAGCCGGTCACCCCGACGGTGCTCGGCGGCGCGGCCTGCTCGATGTGGCTGCCCGGCGAGACGAGCGAGACCAGGCCCACCCCGGGCGCGACCACATCGGGCTTCGCCACCACGAGGCGATCCTCGGCCGGGCCCTGGACCACGGGGCCCTGCGCGGTGAACGACGGCACGGTGTCGTCGTTGCGCGATCCGGTGCCCCGGTCGTCCACGGCCCCCACGGTCACCACGAGCGGGTCGTCGGCCGGCTTGCTGATGGTGCCCGCCGTACTCGCGTGGCCGCGGTTGCTGGCGGCCACGACGACCGTGATCCCTGCCTGCCAGGCGCGTTCGACGGCCCGGTTGAGGGGGTCCTTGCGGGCATCGTGATTGCTGTCGGTGCCGAGCGAGAGGTTGAGGACCTTGATGCCGAGCTGGTCTCGGAAGCTCACGACGTACTGCAGGGCGGCGAGCAACTGGCTGGTGTCGGCAGCGCCGTCGCGGCCGGCGATCTTGACGCTCACCAGCCGGGCCGAGGGGGCCATGCCGGGGTAGGGGCCCTCGCCCGCGATGAGGCCTGCGAGGAACGTGCCGTGCCCGTAGCTGTCATCGCAGGTGGACTCGGCGGAGAAGTTCGCGCAGGGCGCCATCCGGCCGGGGTTCATCGGGTCGGGGACCGCGATCAGGTTGTCGGCCAGCCCGGCGACGGGGGCGATGCCCGTGTCGATGACGGCGACGGTGACGGAGCGGGCGGCGCTGCCGACCTCGCCGGCCTGGGTCTCCTGGCGGTAGACGTTCGTCGCCGTCCCCTGGCCCGGGCTGTCGGTGGCCGCAGTGACGACGGGTCCGTCGGCTGTGACGGCCTCGACACCGGTGAGTACGGCGCCACTCGGCACGAAGGCCGCAACACCGTCGACGATGGGGAGCTCACGGGTGACGGTTCCACCGGCCCGACGGACCGCCTCCGCCGCAGCAGCGACGGAGCCTGCCTGCACGATGACCGCCTCGTCCGCGCGAGGAGGAGTCGCAGCGGCCCCGAGCGAGCCGGCGAAGACGCCTGCCACCACGAGGAGCCCCAGTGCCTTGCGCTGCGCCATACCGCTCCCTCCCCAGTCGTGCGACGAGGGCACGACAGCAACGCGGCCCTGCTGGCCCGTTCAAGGCGGTTTTCCCCTCTCAAGCCAGTCCAAACCCCGATACAGAGCGTTCCCTGTATCTCGGCCTAGTCTCGGCAGGTGCCGCTGCAGGTGACCCCCTCCCTCGTCGTCTCCGACGCCGAGCTCTCGTGGCGCTTCTCGCGCTCCTCGGGACCGGGTGGCCAGGGGGTCAACACCACCGACAGCCGGGTTGAGCTGACCGTCGACCTGACCCGCGTGCTGCCCCAGCACCTGCTCGCCCGGGCCCTGGAGCGCCTGGGCAGCCCCGCCGTGACGGTGGTCGCCAGCGAGCACCGCAGCCAGCTGCAGAACCGGGAGGCCGCGGCGGAGCGGATGGCCGCCCTGCTGCGTACGGCGATCGCCCCGCCTCCCGCCCCGCGACGCGCGACGAAGCCGACCCGCGGCAGCAAGGAGCGACGGTTGCAGGTCAAGCGCCAGCGCTCGGACCTCAAGCGCGGCCGCCGGGCCCGGCCCGACCACGACTGACAGGCCTAAGGGACGCGCAGCCAGACGGTGGAGTCGGCCGGCAGCGAGAGCTCACCGTCGGACAAGGACGCGGCTCCGCTGGTGTCGAGGATGATCTCGGCCCGGCGCGGCACGGGCGTCACCACCGACGGCCCGGTGTTGAGCAGGCACCCGAACGCGCCCGCCCCCAGCGACCGGGTGAAGGCCAGCACCGCCGGTTCGCTCTCCAGCCAGGTCACCTCGCGCCCCAGCTCTGCGCGCAGTGAGCGCCGCAGGGCGAGCGCGGCCTGGTACGACGCCAGCACCGACGTCGGGTCGGCTGACTGCTCGGCGACCGAGGTGGAGTCCGCGCCGAAGGGCAGCCACGGCGTGGCCGAGCTGAAGCCGTGACCCGCCGAGGAGTCCCACGGCATCGGCGTGCGGCAGCCGTCGCGCCCGACCACCTTCTTGCCGCTGTTGAACCACATCGGGTCCTGGCGGAGCTCCGGCGGCACGAAGGACTGCTCCAGCCCGAGCTCCTCGCCCTGGTAGAGGTAGGGCGACCCGGGCAGTGCGAGCAGCAGCGCGGTCGCCGCCAGGGCGCGCCGCCGCCCCGCCAGACCCCCGCCGTACCTCGTGGCGTGGCGCACGAGGTCGTGGTTGGACAGCACCCATGTGGGCGAGTCCCCGAAGATCGCGAGCGCCTCCTGGAGCACTGGTCGCAGCTCAGCCGCGTCGAAAGGCTTGGACATGACGAGGAAGTTGAACGCCTGGTGCAGCCGGTGGTCTGCGACGTACCGCGAGACCCGGGTCAGGTCCTTGAGGAAGACCTCCCCCACCATCAGCCGCTCGTCGTAGGTGTCGGTGATCGCGCGCCAGCGCTCGTACACCGCGAGCGTCTCCGGCTGGTCCCAGACGTACGGCGAGTCGATCGCGTCGAGGTCGGCGCCGAGGCCACCGCGCAGCCCTTCGGGGTTGTCCCGGAGCTCGGCGTCCTTGTACAGCCCGTGCGCCACGTCGATGCGGAACCCGTCCACGCCGCGGTCGAGCCAGAAGCGCAGGATCGCCTCCCACTCGGCGTGGATCTCCGGGTTGCGCCAGTCGACGTCGGGCTGCTCGGGGGCGAACAGGTGCAGGTACCACTCACCGGAGGGCAGCCGAGACCACGCCGGGCCGCCGAAGACGGAGGTCCAGTTGTTGGGCGGCTCCGGGGCGGCCGGGCGCAGCAGATAGCGCTCCGGGTGCTCGCGGAACCACGGGTGCTGATCGCTCGTGTGGTTGGGCACCAGGTCGACGATCACCTTCAACCCCAGGCGATGCGCCTCGGCGAGCAGCGCGTCGAAGTCGGCCAGCGTCCCGAAGAGCGGGTCCACGTCGCAGTAGTCGGCCACGTCGTACCCGTGGTCGGCCATGGGCGAGGTGAAGAACGGCGTCAGCCAGACGGCGTCCGCGCCGAGCTCGGCGACGTGCGCCAGGTGCGCGGTGATGCCGGGCAGGTCGCCGACCCCGTCCCCGTCGCTGTCAGCGAAGCTGCGGACGTAGACCTGATAGACGACGGCGTCCCGCCACCACGGCGTCATCCCGCGAGGTCGTCCGGGCCGATGTCGTCGGCCTTGATGTGGTCGGCCTTATCGGCTTCGCCAGGCTTGTCGAAGGTGTCGGGCAGCCGCTTGATCCGCGTCGCCATGTTCTTGACGAGCAGCACCGTGGCGGTGCCCATCAGCAGCACGACCAGCATTCCCAGCGGTCCTGCGTAGTCACCGGCTCCGGCAGCGAGCGTCATGTGATCCCTTCGAACAGATCGGTTTCGGGCAACGTCACCTCGACGTGCGAGCGGGCGAGCTGGAAGTCCTCGGTCGGCCACACACGCTGCTGCAGCGGGAGCGGGACGTGGAACCACCGGCCGTCCGGGTCGACCTGGGTCGCGTGGGCACGCAACGCGTCATCGCGCAGCGGGAAGTGCTCGCCGCACTCCACGCGCGTCGTCAGCCGCTCGGCATCGCCCGGCTTGTCCTCCCACGACGCCAGCCACTCGGCGTACGGCGATTCCAAGCCCTCAGCCAGCAACGCCTCGTGCAGGGCCACCAACCGGGTCTTGTGGAAGGTGTGGTTGTAGTAGAGCTTCAGCGGCTGCCACGGCTCCCCCGCCTCCGGGAAGGAGTTCGGGTCCCCGGCCCCCTCGAACGCGGCGAGTGCCACCTCGTGGCACCGGACGTGGTCGGGGTGCGGGTAGCCGCCGTTCTCGTCGTACGTCGTCATGACGTGCGGCCGCTCCTTGCGGATCAGCTCGACGAGGGCCGCCGTCTGCTCCTTCAGATCACCGGCCGCGAAGCAGCCCTCGGGCAGCGGCGGCTTGGGGTCACCCTCCGGGAACCCGCTGTCCACCCAGCCCATGAAGACCTGACGCACGCCGAGGATCTCGCGTGCGCGGTCCATCTCGGCGGCGCGGACCTCGGTGATCCGCTCAAGGGTCTCGGGGTTGTCGAGCGCGGGGTTCAGCACCGACCCGCGCGAGCCGTCGGTGAGCGTCACCACCAGCACGTCCACGCCCTCGCGGACGTACCTGACCATCGTCGCTGCGCCCTTGCTGGACTCGTCGTCCGGGTGTGCGTGCACGCACATCAGCCGTCGTTGTCGGGGCAGGCTCCGCGAGCTCGCTTGTTCACTCACGGCATGATTCAACCTGATGACCACTTCACCCCGCCGACCCGAGGGCCGGTACGACGAGCCCCGCCGCCTCCCGCGCCAGCTGACCTATGTGCTGGCCGCACTGCTGGGGCTGCTGCTGCTGAGCTTCTCCTACGCGGCGTACAACAATCTCGCGGGTCGCAGCGCCAGCGGCACGATCCTCGGGTACGCCGTCCTGAGCGACACCGAGATCGAGGTGCGGGTGCAGGTGCGGCACTCCGGAGACGCCAAGGCGCAATGCGTGATCGTGGCCTACGACCGCGACCACGCCACCGTCGGTCACCGCACCGTCACGATCGAGCCGCAGGATGCCGACCCGACGCAGCTCACCCTCCGCCTGCCCACCACGGGAAGGGCAGCAACGGCGCAGGTCACCGGCTGCTCGCCGTAGCATGTGAGTTTGCCTTCACCTGCGAGGAGCAGCGCCGTGAGCACCGAGAGCACCACCGTGACCACCTGGTTGTCCGAGGAGGCGCACGTCCGCCTGCAGGCCAAGCTCGCGGAGATGACCGGTCCGGCGCGCGCCGACATCGTCGCGAAGATCGAGGCGGCCCGCGACGAGGGCGACCTGAAGGAGAACGGCGGCTACCACGCCGCCAAGGAGGAGCAGGGCAAGCTCGAGCTGCGCATCAAGATGCTCACGGCCCTGCTACGCGACGCGCGCACCGGTGTGCCGACCGGCGACGTCGCCGAGGAGGGCTGCCTGGTCACCGTGGACTTCGGCGGTGGTGACCTCGAGACGTTCCTGTTCGCGAACCGCGAGAACGCCACCGACGAGGGCGGCAAGATCGGCGTGCTCGACGTCTACTCGCCCGAGTCCCCGCTCGGCCAGGCGATCGTCGGCCACAAGGTCGGTGACCAGGTCACCTTCGGCGAGCGCAACGTCGCGGTGACGATCACTGAGGTGAAGCCTTACACCGGATAGACGGTGTAGCCCTCATCTGCAAGGGCCCGTACGACGACGTCTGCGTGCTCAGCCCCGCGGGTCTCAAGCTGCATCTCCACCTCGACCTCGTCCAGGTGCAGCGTCTTTCCGGTGCGCTGATGCTCGACGTCCAGCACGTTCGCGCCCGCCTCGGCGAGCACCGCCAGCAGGCCGGCGAGGGCTCCCGGACGGTCCGGCACGCGCACGCGCATGGACAGGAACCGGCCGCCGGCGATAAGGCCGTGCCGCACGACCTTCATGAGCAGCAGCGGGTCGATGTTGCCGCCGGAGAGCACACACACCACAGGCGGTTCGAAGGCCGTCGGATGCTCCATGAGGGCAGCCAAGGCGGCCGCACCGGCCGGCTCGACCAAGAGCTTGGCGCGCTCCAGCGACAGCAGCAGCGCCCGCGCGAGGGCGTCGTCGTCGACCTCCACGACCCGGTCCACCAGGGCCTGGACGTGGGCGAACGGCACGTCGCCCGGACGGCCCACCGCGATCCCGTCCGCCATGGTGGCCATCGCGCGCAGCCGCAGCGGCTCCCCCGCGGCAAGCGACGGCGAGTAGGACGCCGCCCCCTCGGCCTGGGCCCCGACCACGACGATGTCCGGTCTCACCGCTTTGACGGCCGCAGCGATGCCGGAGATGAGCCCGCCACCACCGACGCCCACAACGATGGTCTTCACATCAGGGCACTGCTCGAGGATCTCCAGCCCGACCGTGCCCTGACCGGCGATCACGTCCGCGTGGTCGAAGGGGTGGATGAAGATCGCCCCGGTCTCCTCGGCGAACTTCGCCGCCTCGAGCAGGGTCTCGTCGACCGTCGCGCCGTGGAGCCGGACCTCTGCGCCGTACGCGCGGGTGGCCGCCACCTTTGGCAGCGGCGCGGCCTCCGGCATGAAGACCGTGGCCCTGCAGCCGAGCAGCGCCGCGGCGAGCGCCACCCCCTGGGCGTGGTTGCCGGCGGAGGCGGCGACGACCCCGTGGGCTCGCTCGTCGTCGGTGAGGCGGGCGATGCGCACATAGGCACCACGGATCTTGAACGATCCGGTGCGCTGCAGGTTCTCGCACTTGAGCCACACCGGGCCGCCGACGCGTTCGGACAGCGCGCGGCTGCCTTCCATGGGGGTGACGCGACTGACGCCCTCGAGCAGGGCGCGGGCCGCGCGGACGTCGTCGACGCTGACGAGACTCACGCAGGTCAGTCAAGCAGAGGGCGACGCCGGTCGGTCACGGCAGCAGCAGCACCGAGGCGGTGAACCCGTGCAGGTACGACCGGTTCCCGACCGGGCCGATCTCTCCGGAGGCGAAGAAGCCGCCGACCGCGTCGGCCGCCAACGACTCGCGGACGACGACCGGGTCGTGCGACACCCCGCCGTACGACGGACCGAACAACCCTGAGCCCCGGCGGCGGCAGGAGAACAGCAGCGCCCCGCCTCCCCCTGCCGAGGGCATACGCGACAGCGTCTCCTTCAGGTCCAGATCGGCGGCATCGGCGTCCCGCACCTGCAACCGCACGGTCTGCCCGACCGTGACCGGGTCGGCGAGCACCAGGCCACCAGCGTGGTCGCTGCCGATCACCGAGCGGGCGAGGTACTCCGGCTGCTCCTGCGCCTCCTGCGCCGCGATGCCGAGGTACAGGCCCATCGAGGCCAATGCCTGATCGGGCGGGGTGAGGTCGGCCAGGACCTCCCGCAGCTTGTCCTCGGCCGAGATCCCGGCGAGGCCGCGCAGGACGTTCCCGGTCGCCGCCGTGACGGTCATGGTCGGGCCGACTGACCGGCAGCCCTGCGACAGAGCGGTCTGCGCCCCCGTGCCGGAGAGGATCACCCCCACCGCACCACGACCGACCGTGCGCCCGTCCACCCAGAGCCGGCTGCTGCCCGGGCCCGCCTCGCCGTGGGCAAGGCCGCCCAGGACCGGAAGTCCCGGCAGCGCCTCGGCCGCCTGATGCACGAAGCCGTCCGTCGGGAAGCTGTAGGGGTCGGCGAACAGCAACATCGCCTCGTCCCCGGGCTGGGGCTCCGGCAGACCCATCACCGCCGCAGCCCCCTCGGCTGGGAGCACCTCGAGGTGGAAGGTGCGCAGCGAGGCGCCAGGCAAGATCCCGACCCAGACGCTGACCGCGCTCACGCCG
This sequence comes from Mycobacteriales bacterium, assembly GCA_046595815.1. Classification (GTDB taxonomy): domain Bacteria; phylum Actinomycetota; class Actinomycetes; order Mycobacteriales; family SCTD01; genus RYN-111. The sequence continues at coordinate 31,970 of JBKJSN010000046.1, read as the reverse complement.
TGGACGCCGACGCCCCCGCCGACGACCCCCTCGGCGCTGCAGCCGAGCGTCGCCCGGGCACCGGTCAGCGCCAGGGCGCGCTCCCCCGCCGGTCCCGCATCGGGGCCGGAGACGAACGCCAGCGCCAGGTCGGGGGTGCGGCCGCCCAGCCGCGAGAGCGCCACGTGCGCAGCGGTCTCAGCCGCTTGCATGAGGTCGAAGGAAACACCCAGTCCGTCGCCGTACCTGCCCATGCGGCCACAGTCTGCCGTGTGCGCCCGCACTTCGCGCGACGTAGCGTGGCGGGGTGACCGTCGCTGCCCTGAGCCCTGCGCCCACGACCCTCGGCCGGCTCCGCGCCACGGGCCACGAGCACCGCTCCGTCAAGGCCGAGGTGCGCGCCAACCTCCTGTCTGCGCTGGCCTCAGGGGAGAGCGCGTTCCCCGGCCTGCTCGGGTACGACGACACCGTGCTGCCGGAGGTCGAGCGGGCCTTGCTGGCCGGCCACGACTTCGTCCTGCTCGGCGAACGCGGCCAGGGCAAAACCCGGCTCATCCGCACGCTGGTCTGCCTGCTCGACGAGTGGACCCCAGTCCTCACCGGGTGCGAGATCAACGACCACCCGTACGCCCCGGCCTGCGTCCGCTGCCTTCGTCTGGTGGCCGAGCAGGGCGAGGACACCCCGGTGTCCTGGCTGCACCGATCCTCCAGGTACGGCGAGAAGCTGGCCACTCCGGACACCTCCGTGGGCGACCTCATCGGCGACGTCGACCCGATCAAGGTCGCCGAGGGCCGCACCCTGGGGGACCCCGAGACCGTCCACTACGGCCTCGTCCCGCGGACCAATCGCGGCATCTTCAGCATCAACGAGCTGCCCGACCTGGCCGAGCGGATCCAGGTCGCGCTGCTCAACGTCCTGGAGGAGCGCGACATCCAGGTCCGCGGCTACGCCCTGCGCCTGCCGCTGGACCTTCTGCTCGTGGCCTCGGCCAACCCCGAGGACTACACCAACCGAGGACGGATCATCACGCCGTTGAAGGACCGCTTCGGCGCAGAGGTCCGCACGCACTACCCCCTCGACCTGTCGCACGAGATCGCGCTGGTGCGCCAGGAGGCCATGCTGTCGTTCACCGATCTGCCCGTGGTCGTACCAGACCACCTGGTGGAGGTGGTGGCCCGCTGGACCCGCCTGGTGCGCGAAGCGCCGCAGGTGGACCAGCGCTCGGGCGTCTCGGCCCGTTTCGCCGTGGCGGCAACGGAGACGTTGGCCGCCTCGGCCGTCCGCCGGGCAGCCGTCACAGGGGATCCGGAGGCGGTGGCCCGGGTCGACGACCTGCCTTCCGTCGTACCCGCTGCACGGGGGAAGGTGGAGTTCGAGTCAGCGGAGGAGGGCAGGGAGCTCGAGGTGCTCGCGCACCTGCTGCGCAAGGCCACAGCCGAGACGTTCCGCGCCCGGCTCGCGGGGCTCGACCTGTCCGGCGTGCAAGGGGTCTTCGACGAGGGCGGCGTGCTGGAGACGGGCGACCTCGTCCCCGCGGCACAGATCCTCGCCGACCTCGGTCCGGTGCCCGGGCTCGCCCTGCTGCTGCAGCGGCTCGGCGTGGAGCAGGAGTCACCCGGCCTGGCCGCCGCGGCGCTGGTGTTCGCCCTGGAGGGACTGCACCTGAACCGGCGGCTGGCCAAGCAGACCGTGGGGAACCGGTCGGTGTACGCCCGATGACGTCCCTCCCGCCGGACCCCGCGGCCCTCAAGCGACGAGTGCTGGTCGTCGGCCTGGTGGCGATCGTGCTGTTCTTCGCGACCGGCTCGCTCGTGGCCTGGCTCGACGTCGACCAGGCGTGGTTCCTCATCACCCTCGCCCTGGAGTACCTGCTCATCATCCGCCCGCTCATGCGGCCCGTCCGCAACGCGGTCACCTTGCGCCGCCGGTTGGCCTACCAGGCCTGGTTGGACGAGCAAGGCAAGCGATGAGCTTCCGGTACGGCGCCTGGGACGGCGGGCCTGACCCGCTGGCCCCGCCGTACGACCTCGCGGAGGCCGTCGACGACCTCGGCGACCGGGTCCTGGCGGGCGACACCGTGCGGCAGGCACTTCGTGAGCTGTTGCGTCAGGGCACCCAGGGCGCTCGCGGCCTGGACTCCCTGCGCCACGACGTGACCCGCCGGCTCCGTGACGCCCGGCGGCAGGGTCGCCTCGACGGGACCCTCGATCAGGTCAGGGAGCTGCTCGACACCGCCGTCGACGCCGAGCGCCAGGCACTGTTCCCCGACCCCTCCGACGCCGCCCGGCTCGCCGAAGCAGAGCTGGACGCACTGCCCCCCGATACAGCGCGGGCGGTACGTGAGCTGCGCGAGTACTCCTGGCGGTCCGAGCAGGCCCGCGCGGCGTACGAGCAGATCCGGGACCTGCTTCGTCGGGAGGTCCTGGACAGCCAGTTCCGGGGCATGAAGCAGGCTCTCGAGAGCACCACGCCAGAGGACCTGCTGCGCGTGAAGCAGATGCTCGCCGCCCTCAACGCGATGCTCGCCGCAGACGCTCGCGGTGAGCACACCCAGGCCGACTTCGACGCCTTCATGGAGCAGTACGCCGAGTACTTCCCTTCAGCGCCAGGCTCTCTCGCCGAACTCATCGACGACCTCGCACGTCGGGCCGCGGCCGCGCAGCGCCTGCTGGACTCGCTGTCCCGCGAGCAGCGTGAGCAGATGCAGGCCCTCATGGCCGACGCCATGGACCTGGACCTGCAGGCCCAGATGTCCCAGCTGTCCGATGCCCTGCGTTCTGCCCGGCCCGACCTGCCGTGGGGCGGCCGGCAGCGCGTGGACGGGCGCGAGGGCCTCGGGATGGGCGATGCGACCACCGCGCTCGAGGAGCTGGCCGACCTCGAAGACCTCGAGGCTGCGCTGGCCCAGGACTACCCCGGGGCTGCACTCGACGACATCGACGAGGAGGCCGTGCAACGCGCCCTCGGCCGCGAGGCCGTCGACGACGTACGCGCGCTGCAGCAGCTCGAGCGCGAGCTGCAGGCCCAGGGGTATCTCGTACGCGACGGGCAGGGTCGCCTCGAGCTCTCCCCCCGGGCCGTGCGGCGGCTCGGGCAGACCGCGCTGCGGCGTGTCTTCACCGACCTGCAGGCCAAGGGTCGCGGAAGCCACGACGTACGCGACGCAGGCGCAGCCGGTGACGTCACGGGGGCGAGCAGGGCCTGGCAGTTCGGCGACGAGCAGCCGCTGGACGTCGTACGCACTGTGCGCAACGCCGTGCTGCGCGCAGGTCCCGGCCCGGTCCACCTGGCGGTCGAGGACATGGAGGTCGTGGAGACCGAGCGGCGCACGAGCGCCGCGGTGGCCCTGCTCGTGGACCTGTCTTTCTCCATGGAACTGCGTGACACGTGGGCCCCCGCCAAGCAGACCGCGCTGGCCCTGCATGCCCTGGTCAGCACGCGCTTCCCGCAGGACGCCATCGAGGTCATCGGCTTCAGCGACTACGCCCAGGTGCTGCGGCCCGAGGAGCTCGCCGGCCTGGTGCCGCAACGGGTCCAGGGCACCAACCTGCAGCACGCCCTCATGCTCGCCGGCAGGTTCCTGTCCAAGCACCCCGGGGCCGAACCGGTGGTCCTCGTGGTGACAGACGGCGAGCCCACCGCCCACCTCACCAGGGACGGGTACGCCGAGTTCTGCTGGCCACCACTGGCGGAGACCCTCGAGCTCACCCTGGCTGAGGTGGAGCGGCTCACCCGGCGGGGGGTCCTCATCAACGTCTTCATGCTCGACGACGAGCCGCGCCTGGTGGAGTTTGTCGAGCGCCTGGCCGAACGCAACGGCGGCCGGGTGCTCGCCCCGGACCCGGTTCGGCTGGGCGAGTACGTCGTGACGGACTACCTGCGCGCCCGCCGGGGACGACGGACCCACTGAGCCCCCGATCGATGAGTTCGTGCAGGAACTCCCGAGCCGACGGCGAAAAGAGTGTGTGAAGCTGCCAGACCGCGGGCCTTGCGGACGGCACACTGAGAGCACCACGACAGGAAGGTTCTCGATGAACCCGCAGTTCGGCCGTCTCGGCGGCAAGGCAGGGCTCGCACTGATCGCTGTGGGTCTCGGCGTGATCGGCGTCGCCTACAACGCGGTCGCCAGCCAGACCGCCCTGCTCGCGCAGATCCCGTACATCGTCTCCGGTGGCCTCATCGGGCTCGCGCTCGTGATCGTGGGCGCGGCCGTGCTCGTGGTCAACAGCGCCCGCCAGGACCGCGCTCTTCTCGAGGCCAAGCTCGACCAGCTCACCGACGCGCTGCTCAGCTCGACCGGGGGCACCCGCGCCACCCCGCCGAGCGACGCCTCCGGCCTGGTGGTCGCTGGCTCCGCGAGCTACCACGTGCCGTCCTGCCGCCTGGTCGACGGCCGCGAGGCCACGCACCTGCTCACCCCGGGCGAGGCCGAGGTCCAGGGCCTGAAGGCCTGCCGCGTGTGTCAGCCGCAGCCGGTCGGGACCAACGTCACCGTCCGCTAGCCAGACCTGCTCACACCACTGCCCCGGTCTCCGCAAGGAGCCGGGGCAGTCGGCTGTTCGGGTGGCCTCGTTAGGAGGCTGTTCTAAGAGGCGGCGGCTTCGCCGAGGTAGGTGCGCCGCAGCTCGCCGCTGCGCTCAAGTTCGCGGCCGCTGCCGTCGTAGGTCAGCGTGCCCTTCTCCATGATGAGCGCCTGGTCGGCGTACGGGAGCACCCCGACGTTCTGCTCCACGATGATGACGGTGGTCCCGTCGTCGTTGATCTTCGACACGATCTGGAAGACGGTCTGGGCAAGCTTCGGCGACAGCCCGAGCGAGGCCTCGTCGATCATCAGCAGTCGCGGCTTGGACATCAGGGCCCGGCCGATGGCAAGCATCTGCTGCTCGCCACCCGACAGCGTCCCGGCGAGCTGGTCCTTGCGCTCCTCGAGCCGGGGGAAGTACTCGAAGACCTGCCCCAGGGCGTCGGTCTTGCTCTTACGGCTCCAGGCTCCGAGCTCGAGGTTCTTCAGCACGGTCAGGCCCGGCCACACCCGACGGCCCTCAGGGGACAGCGACAGGCCCGCTTCTACGATCCCCTTCGCGCTCAGCCCGGAAAGCTTCTTGCCGTCGAAGTGGATCGTGCCGCCCCAGACCGGGAGCAGCCCGGCGAGACAGTTGACCGTGGTCGTCTTGCCGGCTCCGTTGAGCCCGAATACCACGGCCGTGGTGCCCTCCTCGACGGAGAACGAGATGCCCTGCAGCACAGGGAGAACGCCGTAGCCGGTGCGCAGGTCGCGGACCTCCAGCAGGCTCATGCCGACCCACCCTTCTGCTTGCGCCCGGTGGCCGGCGCCTCGTCCGCCGCCGGCTTCTTCTTGGCAGCCGGGGTGGCCTTCTTCGCAGCACCGGCCGCAGAGGGTCGCGGAGCCTTCTTGCGTGTCGGGGCGGCCTCGGCGTCGGCTGGGTCGCCGTGGCCTTCGGCGATGACGTCCTGGGCCGGCTCGGCCGTGGCGGCCAGCGCCTCTGGCGCCTCGCCACCGAGGTACGCCGCGACCACCTCCGGGTGGCTCTGCACCTCACTCGGACGGCCTTCGGCGAGCAAGCTGCCGAAGTTCAGGACGTACACGTAGTCGCAGACGCGCAGTACGAGCGGGACGTGGTGCTCGATGACGAGCATGGTCAGGCCGAACTCCTGGCGCAGCCGGAGCAGCCGCTCCCCGAGCTCGTCGGACTCATCCGGACCCATGCCCGACGTGGGTTCGTCGAGCAACAAGATGTCGGGATCGGTCGCGAGCGCACAGCCGAGCTCGAGCAGCTTGAGCGTGCCGTAGGACATGCCGCCGACCCGCTTGTCCCGGATGTCCTGCAGCCCGAGCAGCTCCAGAATCGCCTCGGCCTTGGCGGTCATCTCACGCTCGCCGCGCCAGCTCGCCGGCGCGCCCAACAGACCGGAGCCGACGTCGTACGTCGCCTTGGCGTGCTGCGCGGTCTTGAGGTTGTCCAGCGCGGTCGCGCTCTTGACCATCCCGACGTTCTGGAAGGTACGGCCGAAACCCATCCGCGCCTTGGTGTGCGGCGGCGCCTTGGTCACGTCCTTGCCGCGGTAGGAGACGCTTCCGTTGCCCGGGGTGTAGAAGCCGGTGATGCAGTTGAAGGCGGTCGTCTTGCCCGCCCCGTTGGGGCCGATCAGGCCGACGATCTCGAACTCGTTGACGTCGAGGGTCAGGCCGGCGAGGGCCTGCAGACCACCGAACCGGATCGACAGGTCACGCACCTCAAGCACGGACACTGGAGCCCTCCACCGCGGCCGGGCCGCTGTCACTGTCGTCGTGCAGGGTCAGTCGGCCGCCACCTAGCCAACGGGTCAGCGGTCGGATCTGCTGCCCGATGCCGCCGGGGTACTTCACGATCGTCAGGAGCAGCCCTAGCGCGCCGAGGAAGCCGACGGCGAACTGGGGGGCGCTCTCCCAGCGGAAGACGAAGTCGTTCACGTGGTGCGCCCAGGTCTCGTGCAGCACGAAGTCGAGCGAGGCGAACAGCAGCCCGCCCAGCACCACGCCGACGCGAGAGCCGAGCCCGCCGACCACCGTGAGCAGCACGAACGTGAGCGCCAGGTTGAACCCGAGGCCGGAGGAGGTGACGATCCCGATGCGGTAGGCGTAGAGCGCCCCCGCGATCCCGGCGAGGGTGCCCGACAAAACGAAGGCCAGAAGCTTGAAGGCGGTGACGTTGATGCCGAAGGCCTCCGCGACGCGCTCGTTCTCCTTCAAGGCCAGCAGCGCCCGCCCTGACTTGGTGCGCATCAGCATCGCGTCGAGGTAGAGCGCAGCCAGCAGGAAGGCGAAACAGAAGTAGAAGAAGCGCACGTCGGAGAACAGCCACTCCGGACGGTTCGCCGGCTGGCCCGCGCCTGCGTTGGTCAGCCAGGACACCTGGAACAGCGAGTTCTCCAGCGTGATGCCGAAGACCAGCGTGATCAGGGCGAGGTACAGGCCGGTGATGCGCAGCGCGACGATGCCCATGACCAGAGCGAAAAGCGCCCCGCACAGTCCGGCGATGACGAAGGTCAACGCGAACGGGATCTCCCGCACGGTCAGCGCGTACGCCGATGCGAAGGCCCCGATGCCGAAGAACCCGTTGTGTCCCAGCGAGAGCTGTCCGGTGTAGCCGAGCACGATGTTCAGCGACAGGCCGACGATCGCGTAGATGGCGGCATCGGCGAAGATCGGCGCGAACTGTGGGTCCAGCGGCATGCGTACCAAGAACAGGTAGCACAGCCCACCCAACACCAGCAGCCGCGGGACCCAGCCCACGAGCGTGCGGGGCAACGCGGGTCGCGTCGCCTCGAGAACGGCCATCAGGTCTCCTTGCCGAGCAGGCCGGCCGGTCGGATGAGCAGCACCAACAGGAGCGCGACGAACAGCACCACCTGGCCGGAGCCGGGAAGGTTCTCCTTCGGGATGTTCGCGGTGGCAAACGATTCGATGACGCCGATCACCAAGCCACCCACCAGGGCGCCCGGCAGGCTCGTCACACCGCCGAAGACCGCCGCCGTGAAGGCAGGAACCAGGGCCAGGCCCGTCAGGCTTCCGGGAGCCGCCAGGCCGATCGACCCGGCGAGCAGAATCCCGGCCACGCCTGCCAGGAAGCCGGCGAGCCCCCAGGTGAGGGCCGAGATCCGCTCGACGCTGATGCCCACAAGGCGGGAGGCGGTGGCCTCCTGCGACACCGCGAGGATCGCGGAGCCGTAGCGGCTGCGGCTGAAGAACACTGCCGAGCCCGCTGCCAGCACCAGCAGCGCGAGGATGATCGCGAGGCCCTGGTTGGTCACCCGAATCGCCCCTGAGTTGACCGCGTCCCCGTCGAACAGCGCGGGGAAGAACCCAGCCTCCCCGCCGTACAGGAAGCCCTCGATCGCGATCAGCAGCAGCAGGACGCCGGCCGTGGCGACGACCACCGTGATCTTGGGAGCGTTGAAAAGCGGCCGGACGACCAGCCGCTCTGTGAGGAGCGCGACGAGCACCGCCATGGCGATGCCGATCAGCACGGCCACCGGAGTCGGCAGGTCGGGCAGGAAGCCCTTGCCGGTGTCGAAGAAGATCCAGGTGAAGGCCGCGACCCCGCCGAACTCCGCCTGCGCGAAGTTGAAGATGCGGTTGCTCTTGTAGAGCAGGACCAGCCCCAGGCCCATCAGGCCATAGACCGCGCCCTGCACGAGCCCTGTGATGGCAGGGGCGATCACCTCCAGCGCCATCACGTCGGCGCCTGCAGCAACGGCGATCACTTGCGGTAGGTACCGATGGTGTCGGAGACACCGTCAGGGCAGATCGCAGCGTTCGCGTAGGCCGCCGTGCCGCCGAAGTGGTCGGTGGTGGTGAACCGGACCGGGGTGAACACGCCGCCCGGCAGAGTGGCGTTGTTCGACGCAGCGATGAAGGACTCGCGCGTCAGCGGGCCGTTCTTGAGCGCCAGTTCCAAGGACTGGTGCAGCTGCTGCATCGCGCCCCAGATCCCGACCTCGATGTCGTCGGTCAGGTCATCGGGAGCGCCGTACTTGGCACGCTGGTTGCGACTCGGCGTCGGGTGCAGGTAGTAGCCGACGTACTGGGGGTTCGCCTTGCACGCGAGGTTGATGACGCTGTTGATGCCGAACGACGGCCCCGGCCCGGTGTACACCGGATTGATGGGCAGGTTGCCGACGGCCTGGACGCACAGGGCGAAGAAGGAGGGCTGGCCGAGGAAGTAGATGACCTCATAACCACCCTGCCGGAGCTGGGAGGCCTGCGTCGTGCAGTTGTTCGGGGCCTTGTCGGTGAGGATCACGTCGTCCTTGTTGAACGCGCCGCTCTTGCCCTTGGCCCCGTTGCTCTGCAGCTCCGTAACCATGGCCTCACGGGCGTCGGTGAAGTTCGGCGTTCCGGTGATGACCATGGCCCACTTCTTGCCGAAGTAGCCCTTGTCCTTGGCCAGCTTGATGAGAAGCGGCGCCTGCTCCTTGTAGGTCAGCGAGGTCGCGAAGTACGTCGGGATGCTGCCGAGCCCGACCTCGGTCACCCCTGCTGACAGGTACGGCGTGTGGTTGCGGCGCAGGACCTGGCTCTGGGCGCAAGCGCTGATCTGGTCCGTGCCGGCGCCACCGATGATGAGGAAGTTCTCCCGCTCGGCGGCGTTGCAGGCGCGCAGCGCGTCGGCGGCGTTGTACTTGTCATCGATCGCGACGGCCTCGACCTTGTACCCGTTGCTCAGGGTGTGGTCGCGCCAGTACTTCGGCGTACCTGAGGTGAAGCTCGACTGCGGCACGCCGGCGCCCGTGAGGGGCCCGTGCAGTGCGATGTGGATGACCTTGTTCTTGTCATCGATGCCGGTGCGGGTGGCGCTACCGCCGCCCGTTGTCCCGGTCGTCGAGCCAGAGGTGCCGGTGGCCCCGGTGCCGGTGGTCGAGCCGGACGTGCCGGTGGCCCCGCTCCCGCTCGTACCGGAGGCCCCCGAGGTCCCGGTCCCGGCGGTGCCGGTGGTGAAGCTGTCGCCGCCGGTGGTGACTCCGACGTCCCCCGTGGAGCCAGGGCCCCCGAGACCGCCGGTTCCACCGGACTGCGCCAGCTGGTCCTTCACCTCCTGCTTGAGGCCACAGGCGGCGAGCGTCGATCCGAGGATGAGGCCGAAGGCGAGGACACGGACGGGCGAGCTGAACATGGGGCTCCTAGCTGGGAGGGGGGCTCAGAGTGCGCGGGGGCGGAGCACTGGCGTGCGCCGCTGGGCCTCGAGGGCCAGCGTCAACCTGCTCCGCGAACGCGTCGCGGCAGGCACGGTGGGGTCTCCCATGACCAGGCTCAGGAGAAGCAGGACGCCGACCAGGCCGAAGCCGGCGAGCCACAGCTCGTTGGTCGGGCGCAACGAGGTGGACAGGGCGATCGGCCGGGCCTGGACAGTCGGCTGGCTGACCGTCGGCTGGGGGGCCGGGTTCGTCACGGGGTTCGGAACCACGACCTCTGGGGCGGGTGCGAATCCGTCCATGGGAGGCGGCACGAAGCCACCGATCTGCGGCGCAGGCACGACCGGAGGGGTCACCGGCGGCGTGACGACCGGGGGCGCCACGACCTCGGGCAGTGAGTAGCTCACCACCAGCTTGGCGGTGGCAGCCTTGCCGAAGACGACCTGGAAGTTGCTGCCAGGGGCCTCGTCAGCGCGCGTGAATGCGACGCCGTCGTTGTTACCGGTCACCCACTGCTGGGCGAGACCGGTGATGTCCCACTGGTAGGCGCCAGCGGCGCCCGCCTTGCCGATCGACTTGAACGCGGTGCACAGACGCTTCGGGGCCATCGCCAGGCCGGCGCCGTCGTCCTCCTTGAAGCCTTCCGTGCCCGCGGCACAGGCGAGGACCTTCTCCGGCGCGGCGTTGAAACTCACGTCCTGGGGGCCGTTAGGGACGGTCGTCATCGTGACGACAGCGGTCGTCACCGACGCATCCACCGGCAAGGCCAGCGTGTCGAAGTACAGGAAGCTGACCTTGTCCTCGGCGCCGGCGTTGGCTGCGACGGCGAGGTTGCCGGGCGAAACGCCGTCGGCGACGAGCGTCGTGATGTTCGGCGGCGCGGCAGGGGCCTGCTCGGGCTTGTCCACGCCCTTGCTGAAGAAGTAGGCGAAGTTGGCCGGCGTGAGGCCGGCCTCGTCGGCGCCCGCGACGCCGACACCGGTCAACGGAACGCTCCCGCACGCGAGGAACGCCGCGCACAGCAGCCGAACAGTCCTGGACATACCTACCTCCACCTCCTGCAGCCGCCGCTCGCCCTCGGGATGTCCTCGGTGATGCCGCTCACAGTCTCTCCTGAGTTTCGGCATCCTTGCGCGGATTCCTGCTCAGGGCGAGAACCGTGTTCGGCGGGTTGTTACGCCGGTGGGTCTGCCAGCGTCCATCCTCGCACGGGCATGCCGGCGGTTCTCGGACTCTGGCGTCCGAAAGGTCGCTGGTAGAACGTCACGACCTGCGCCCAGTACCCCGCGAAGCGCAGCGCCTCCCCGACAGTGACCAGGGAGTTGCCGTCGAGGTCCGCCTTGCGCTGGTTCATCCCAGCGTCGTACAGCAGCCCCACCCAGATGGACTCGCCCCATTCGGGGTGCTCGTAGGACTTCTCAGTTCGCTTGGAACTGGCCGACACCAAGATGCGGTCGCTCGGGAGGTCCTCTATGAAGCCCGCTGCCTCGCACCCGGCGATGTCGACCCAGAGTTTGCCCTGGGTGCGCTTGAGCGTCGCGGCCAGCTCGGTGTCGGTGACGAAGTTTCGGTCGTAGGGCCAGAGCTTCTCGTGCCCGCCCTCCTGCTTGACGTGGCCGGAGAAGTGGAACAGCGAGAAGGTCCCCGGCGTGCTCTTGGCGGTCAGCCAGGCGAGTCCGGCCCGCATCCCCCTGCCGGTAGCGGCCTTGTCGGTCAGCACCTTGATGTGGTCGGCGCGCCACCCTGCGTTCAGCAGGTACGCACGGATGAACTGGACGTCGTTCACACCTGCGAGCGTGTCGTGCGTGGGCCTGCGGTAGTCGGTGATGCCCACCAGCAGCGCCCACCGGTCCTCGGGAGCGGCGAAGCGGGTTGGCACGAGGTCGCGCACCACGCCCGGGGGCGGCCCGAGCGAGGAGATGTTGCGCGGGACCACCTTCGCCCGGCCTGCCTTCACGGCCGGGACCGGGCGGGAGACCGCTCGCGTGAGCGGCTTGCGCTCGGCGCGGCCGTCCACGACCACCGTCGTCCGCGACTCGGCGCTCAGCTCCGTCACCCGGCGCTGAACGACTCCCGAACCGGCCACGGCGACGCCAGCCGCCAGCACGAGGGCGGCCGACCACGCCGTCACCTCGACCAGCCATCCGGGTGTGCGCCTGCTCATCACCTGACAGTCGGCTCCAGGTCGAAAGAAATCAAGTCGGGATTTGTCAGGACTCTACGCAGGCCAATGCCCGGTTGAGGTCAGCGAGCAGGTCGTCCACGCTCTCGATCCCGACGCTGAGGCGCACCAGGTCCGACGGCACTTCGAGCTGGGAGCCTGCGACGCTGGCGTGCGTCATCCGGCCCGGGTGCTCGATGAGGGACTCCACTCCACCCAACGACTCACCGAGGGTGAAGACGCGGGTACGGCGGCAGACCTCCAGCGCGGCCTCCTCGCCCTGCGCCAGGCGGAAGCTCACCATCCCGCCGTACGCCTTCATCTGCTTGCTCGCCAGGTCGTGCCCGGGGTGATCGGGCAGGCCCGGGTACAGCACCTGACTCACCGCCGACGAACGGGTGAGGAGGTCAACGACCTGCTCGGCGTTCGCGCAGTGCCGGTCCATCCTCACGCCGAGCGTCTTGATCCCCCGCATGACCAGCCACGAGTCGAACGGCCCGGGCACCGAGCCCATGGCGTTCTGGTGGTAGGCCAGCTCCTCGCCGAGCGCGGCGTCGGACACGACCAGGCCACCACCCACGACGTCGCTGTGGCCTCCGAGGTACTTCGTCGTCGAGTGGACGACCACGTCGGCGCCCAGGACCAACGGCTGCTGCAGGTACGGCGAGGCGAAGGTGTTGTCGACCACCAGCAGCGCGCCTGCCTCGTGCGCGATGTCGGCGAGGGCGCTGATGTCAGAGATCCCCAGCAACGGGTTGGTCGGGGTCTCCACCCACACGACGCGGGTCTCGGGGCGCATCGCGGCCCGGACGGCATCGAGATCGCCCAAGGCCACCGGGGTGTGCTCCACGCCCCAGCGGCTGGCGACCTTCGCGAACAGGCGGTAGGTGCCGCCGTAGGCGTCATTCGGCACGACGACGTGGGCCCCGGGGCGCAGGACAGTACGCAGCAGGGTGTCCTCCGCTGCCAGCCCGCTGGCGAAGGCCAACCCCCGCGTACCCCGCTCGAGAGCGGCCAGGCACGTCTCCAGCGCCGTGCGCGTGGGGTTGCCCGACCGCGAGTACTCATAGCCCTGGTGCACCCCGACCTCGGACTGCACGTACGTGCTCGTCTGGTAGATCGGGGTCACGACCGCCCCCGTGGTGGGGTCCGGGTCCTGCCCAGCATGGATCGCCAGGGTCTCGAAGCCGTGTTCCTCCGGGTTCCAGTCGCCGCTCATGCCCCCAGGTTACGTGCGCAGCCCGGCCGCCCGCCGGGCGCGGAGCCGCCCCAGGACGGCCGCCAGCTCAGGGTGGCTGCACTCGACCTCGTCCACCGTGACAGTGGGGACGCACAGTTCCGAGCCCGGCACCTGCACGTAGACGATCCGCGGAAGCTCCTCCACCAGGCGGATCCGGAGAAAGCCATGCCCGCCGACGACGAACTCCCTGGTCATCCTGGAGGCCGCCTCCAACGAGCAGCTCCACCAGCCCACGACCTCGCCGGGCGCCGTGCCCCTCATGAGCCCCCTGGTCAGCCAGGCTCGGGCCGCGTCGTCGAAGCGAAGGACGGCAGCGACCGGGTCGTGGTGCAGCGAAAGGCCTTGCAGACCGAGCGCCGTGGCTCCGTCGAAGGCCCAGGACATCCTCCCTGAGACGCGACTGACGTCCCCCGTCGCTAGGTCCTCGACCGCCCAGTTCTGCTCGAGAGCGGCGCGCTCCACCAGGCGCAAGACTGCGTCGACGTCGAGCGAGGCCTCACCGGAGAGCAGGCCCGCCACCTGCGCATCGAGGTCGGCCCAGAGCGGCTCCAGAGTGGCTCGCGCTTGCCGGCCCCCCGCCGCAAGGAGCCGGTCCAGCGTGCGGACACTGGGCGAGACGCTGCCGTCGAGGTACGCGGACAGCGTTGACCTTGAGGTGCCACCTCGAGCCGCAAGCTCCGACAACGACCAACCTTGTTCTGCGAGTACCTCGCGCAGCAGCGCTCCGACGTCCATGTGACGACGGTCTGTCACGCGACTGACCGCACGCACCCCAGAGTGGTCGGGTCTGGACCCGGAGCCGCCCTGTGGACACGGCTGGCGACGCAGTCCAGGCGGAGGGCTGTGTCTCGCGGCGGCACGGACCAGATCTGGTGCGATGGCACCAGATCTGGTCCCGCACGACCAGATCTGGTCCATCCGGACCAGATCTGGTGCAGTGCTCACGCGATTGGTCGCCCCCGGCGACCAGCGTGTTAGCGAGCGTGTTAGCGAGCGAGTTAGCTCAGTCGCTCGATGACCATCGCCATGCCCATGCCGCCGCCGACGCACATGGACTCGACGCCGAACTGCTTGTCGAGGGTCTGCAGACCGTTGATGAGCGTGCCGGTGATCCGGGCGCCCGTCATGCCGAACGGGTGGCCGACCGCGATCGCACCGCCGTGGACGTTGAGCTTGTCCATGTCGATGCCGACCTCGCGCTGCGAGGACAGCACCTGAGCGGCGAAGGCCTCGTTGATCTCGTAGAGGTCGATGTCGCCCACCGTCTTGCCCGCACGCGTGAGGGCAAGCTTGATGGCCTCGGCCGGCCCGTGGCCCATGACCTCGGGCGACAGGCCCGTCACGGCGGTGGACACAATGCGTGCGAGCGGCGTGAGGCCCAGCTCGCGGGCCTTCTCGTCGCTCATCACCACGACGGCAGCGGCACCGTCGTTGAGGGGGCAGGCGTTGCCGGCGGTCACCCGACCGTCGGGGCGGAACACCGGCTTGAGGCCGGCCATGCCCTCGACGGTCACACCCGCGCGGGGGCAGTCGTCAGCGGCCACGACGGTGCCATCCTCCAGCGTGTAGGCCGAGATCTCCCGCTCCCAGAAGCCGTTGGCGATGGCCTTCTCCGCCAGGTTCTGCGAGCGGCAGGCGAACTCGTCCATGTCGGCGCGGCTGATGTCCTTCCACAGCGCGACGTTCTCGGCGGTCTGGCCCATCGCGATGTAGACGTCGGGGACCTGACCGTCCTGGCGCGGGTCGTGCCACTCGGACGCGCCCTCAGCCGTCGTGGCGGTGCGGGCAACGGCGTCCGTGAAGAACGGGTTCATCGCAGCGGCGTTGTCCGACATCCCGTTACCGAAGCGCGAGACGGCCTCGACACCGGCAGAGATGAACGCCGAGCCCTCGCCGCTCTTGATGGCGTGGAAGGCCATCCGCGTGGTCTGCAACGACGACGAGCAGTACCGGTTGACCGTGGTCCCTGGCAGGAAGTCGTAGCCGAGCTTCACCGCGACGGCGCGGCCGATGTTGAAGCCGGCCTCCCCTGCGGGCTGGCCGCAGCCCATGATGAGGTCATCGATGTCGTGCACGTCCAGGCCGGGGACCTTGGCGAGGGCCTGCGCGACGGCGAAGGCGGCCAGGTCGTCCGGGCGGGCGCTGACGAGCGAGCCCTTGAAGGCGCGGCCGATGGGGGTACGGGCGGTCGAGACAATGACGGCCTCGGTCATGCGGGGCTCCCTGGATGAGGACTGCGAATCTAGAATCCGGTTCTGCTCAACGCTAGCCCTCGTGCGGCGGGTGTTGCGAGGGGGTCTCCGGGTGGTGCTCGTCACCCTCCTCGGGTTCACGCTCGTCGGGCGCGCCGCGCCCGACGACCGGCAGGCGTCGCACCAGCCGCACGAGCCTGCCTGGGCCGGCGGAGGCCGCACCCTGCTCGCCCGGCTCGGTCTCGAGGGCAGTTCCCGGCTCGCGGGCCGCGAGCTCGGCAGCGACCACGGCGTCCTGGATGCTGGAGCTCACCGGCACGCTGACCGGGATCGTCACGCCGCTGTGCTCCAAGAAGCTGGGGAGCAGCGCGTCGGCCACCCGGCGGTAGCCCTCCGGCGAGGGGTGGAAGCGATCGGCGCTCCACAAGTGCGGCTGTTCGGCGAACTCCGGGCTCAACAGGCTCCCGAGCGAGACCGCGATGCCGTCGTTCTCCACGACCGCCACGAGCTGGGCCGCTGCCATCCGGCGGCTGTAGAAGGAGGCCACGCTGCGCAGGGGCTGCAGGAGGGGCTCGACCGTGCCGAGGTCCGGACAGGTCCCCACCACCACGAGCGCGCCGGAGGACCGCAACGTCGCGACCGCCTCACCCAGCTGCCGGGCCGCCTCGCCCGGCAGGGTGCGATGGGTGACGTCGTTGGTTCCGACCATGATCACGGCCAGGTCCACCGGTTGTTCGAGAGCGCAGATGATCTGCTTGTCGAGGTCGGCGGAGCGCGCCCCGACGAAGGCGTAGGTGGCCAGCCGGACCCGGCGCCGCAGGTCGCGGGCGATCCCGCCGGCAAGCTGGGCCCCGAGCGTCTCCTCGGGGGTGTCGCAACCCAGTCCAGCCGCGCTCGAGTCGCCGAGCACGACCAACCGCAGGGCCGAACCGGGGTGCTTGCCGTAGGTGCCCGACGGGTCCGGCGGGGTGTCCGTCGGCTCACCGATGGCGCGTCGCGCGAGTGCGGACTCGGCGCGGATCACGCCGTACCCGAGGGCACCGAGCAGCCCGATCGCACCGCCGCCGTAGGCGCCGCGCACGGCGGCGAAGCGGGCTGCGGCGGCCGCCCGCCTGCCAGGTCGCTGGATGCGCACGCGTGCTCCCTTCGTGTAAGCCCGGTTTTCGTTCCCGGATTCGTTCCCGCATTCGTTACTGGCCGGTAGCCGACGATAACCCTCCTAGATTGGTGCGGTGCAGATCAGCAACTCAGTCATCGAGCTCGTGGGCAACACCCCGCTCGTCCGCCTCAACAGCGTCACCGAGGGCATCGCGGCCACCGTGCTGGCCAAGGTGGAGTACCTCAACCCGGGCGGGTCCGTGAAGGACCGCATCGCCTTGCGCATGATCGAGGACGCCGAGAAGTCGGGCGCACTGCAGCCGGGCGGGACCATCGTGGAGCCGACGAGTGGCAACACGGGCATCGGCTTGGCCATCGTGGCGCAGACGCGTGGGTACTCCTGCGTCTTCGTCTGCCCGGACAAGGTGGCCAAGGACAAGATCGACGTCCTGCGGGCCTACGGCGCCCGGGTCGAGGTATGCCCGACCGCTGTCGACCCGGAGGACCCGCGCTCGTACTACTCGGTGAGCGACCGGCTGGCCCGTGAGCTGCCAGGAGCCTGGAAGCCCGATCAGTACTCCAACCCGGCCAACCCCCGCTCGCACTACGAGACGACCGGGCCGGAGCTGTGGACCCAGACCGACGGGCGCATCACGCACTTCGTCGCGGGCATGGGCACCGGTGGCACGATCGGTGGGACCGGGCGCTACCTCAAGGAGGCCTCCGAGGGCCGGGTGCAGGTCATCGGCGCGGACCCGGTGGGGTCTGTCTACTCCGGCGGCTCAGGTCGGCCCTACCTCGTCGAGGGCGTGGGCGAAGACTTCTGGCCGGCGACGTACGACCCCGAGGTGCCCGACCAGATCATCGCCGTGAGCGACCGCGACGCGTTCGCCATGACCCGACGTCTGGCGCGCGAGGAGGGCCTGCTCGTCGGCGGTTCCTGCGGGATGGCCGTGGTCGCCGCCCTCGAGGTCGCCCGCACCGCCCAGCCCGACGACATCGTGGTGGTGCTCCTGCCGGACGGCGGCCGCGGCTACCTGTCGAAGATCTTCAACGACGACTGGATGGCCGACTACGGGTTCCTCAGCGCCCCGGGCACGCGCCTGGTCCGCGACGTGATGAGCCGCAAGACCGGCTCGGTGCCGGAGTTCGTCCATTCCCACCCCACGGAGACGATCCGCGAGGCCATCGACATCCTGCGCGAGTACGGCGTGTCCCAGATGCCCGTCGTACGCGCCGAGCCGCCCGTGATGACCGCAGAGATCGTCGGTGCCGTCCACGAGCGCGACCTTCTCGACGCGCTGTTCAACGGACGGGCGGAGCTGGCCGACCCGCTTTCGCAGCACATGGGCGCCCCCCTGCCTCTCATCGGCGCGGGCGAGCCGGTGAGCGCGGCCATGGCCGCGTTGGAGAAGGCCGATGCTGCGGTCGTCGTCGACGACGGCCGTCCCACGGGCATCGTGACCCGGCAGGACGTGCTGGCCTTCCTCACCCACGACTAGCTCTCGCAGACCGCCCGACCACGCTCCAGAGCCTCGGCTCCGCCGAGCCCTGCTGGAGGCTGCTCGTCCAGCAGGTCGTGGCGGTGCGCCAGCAGGTGCACCACGGCCTGGTCCGCGAGCTCGGATCCGGGACCGGCGCGCACCAGGTCGTTCCCGGTCACCGCGAGCTGATCGGCGAGGAGCAGGTCGGGGCGCAGCCTCGGCAGCTCCCGTCGCGGCTCGCCTTCGAGCTCGGCGGCCCGATCGGCGCACCACTGTGCGAGGTGATGCGCCACGTCCGCCCGCGTCCCCCAGGGATCACAGGCGACGGCCCAGCGGGCTGGGGTCCACAGGCGCAGGCGCTGCACCAGCACCCCCAGCTCCTTGGCCAGCAGCGCGTCAGGCACCCGGGACCAGCCGCAGCAGGCGGTCGACGGTGAGCACGAGGACCTCGCCCTCGGTGTCGAGCCCGAAGGCCTGCAGGCCCTCGGCGCGCAGATCCCAGTCGGTGACGGGCCCGACTCCGCTGCCGACCCGCCGTACAGAGACCAGCCGGCCCTTGCAGTAGTCGCCGAACAGCAGCGACCCGCGCAACCCCGGGAGCGCCTTGCCTGTGTAGACCGGCCCCACCGTGATCGCGCACCACCCCTCATCGTGCGCGAGCGTGACGGCCGGCACGATCAGTGGCCCGCCGGGCGTGAACTGCTGGTCCTCCTTGAAGCGCTCATCGCCCTCGTAGACCGACCAGCCGTAGTTGGCCCCCCGCTGCAGCGCCGGGGGGACCACGTCGAGCTCCTCGGCGTGGTTCTGGCCGGCGTCACCGAGGTAGAGCACCCCCTGGCTGTCGAGGCTGAAGCGCCAGGGGTTGCGCAGTCCCAACGCCCACACGTACCGGTTCTGCGGGTAGGGGTTGCCCGGTGCGGCCGCCCCCGTGCGCGGGTCCAGCCGCAGGATCTTGCCGAGGTAGGAGCCCAGGTCCTGCGCTCGGTTCTCCGGGTCACCGGCGTTGCCGCCGTCGCCCGTGCCCACCAGGAGCATCCCGCTCCGGTCGAACACCAGGTGGCCGCCGTTGTGGTTGGCGTACGGCTGCTCCACGCTGAGCAGCAGCTTCGGGCGGATCGCGAGGCCGCGCACCACGGTGTACGCCTCGATGCGCGTGTCGCCGGTCACGTCGGTGTAGTTCACGTAGAGGCGAGGCACCCGCGGGTACGCCGGGTCGAAAGCCACCGACAGCAAGCCCTGCTCGTTGCCCGTGCTGACCTGGCCCTGCAGGTCAAGGAGCACCCCCTGCCGGCGACCCTGGGCGTCGAGGGTGAGCACGGTGCCGCCGCGCTGGGCGAGGTAGAGGTGCTCGCGGTCCCCGGGCGCGGGACCCACCCAGACCGGCGAGGAGAACGTCCCGAGCTCCTGCAGGGCAAGCGGGTCGGCTAGCGGGCTCGCGCTCGGCGACGCGGAGGGAGCGGGCGAGGGGCTGCTTGTGGCCGGGGGTGCAGCTGATCCGCTGCACCCCGCCGCGAGCGCGAGGCAGAGCGCCCCGAGCGCCGGGAGACGCCTGCCCTGCATCGGCTACCTGCGGAGGTAGCTCAGCAGTCGAAGGACCTCGAGGTAGAGCCACACGAGACCGACCAGCAAGCCGAACGCGACCCGCCAGGCCTCCTTCTCATCCACACGAGCCTCGACGAGGCGCTGCGCCTGGTCGAAGTCCAGCACGAACGTGAGCGAACCGATCGTGATGAACGCCAGACTGAACAGGATCGACAGGCCACCGCCGCTGCGCAGGCCGAGGCCGTCGCCGCCACCGATCATCGAGGCGAGCATGTTCACGATGACCAGGGCGAACAGGCCCACGAAGGCACCGACGACGATCTTGGTGAACTTCGGGGTAGCCCGCAGCCGACCGCTGGTGAAGCCCCAGAGGACAGCGCCGAAGACCGCCGTCGTGCCGACAGCTGCCTGCAGGGCGATCCCGTCGTACGCCGTGTTGTAGGCGTGGCTGATCGCACCGAGGAACAGGCCCTCGCACACCGCGTACGCGAGCACGAGCGGCGGGCTGACCTGCTTTTTGAAGATGTTGACCAGGGCCAGGCCGAAGCCGAGCAACCCGGCACCGATCACCAGGCCAGGACCGAGGTCGGCGACCCAGGCGACCGCACCGGTGGCGACCACGATCGCTAGCAGCAGGCCGGTCTTCAGGACGATGTCGTCCATCGTCAGGGCGCGAGGAGTGCGGTAGATGTCCTGCAGCTCGGCGACGGTCGGCGTCGGACGGGCGAGGGTGGGGGCGTTCCCGAAGACCGGGTTGCTGGACTGCATCGCACTCCTCAAGGTGTGTGGCGTACTGATCACAACGTACGGCGCGACCGGGTCGTGCCCGTGCCCCCGGTGGGAGTCGAACCCACACTGGCGAGGTTTTTAAGACCTCGGTCTCTGCCAATTGGACTACAGGGGCGCTTCCGGTGGATACGGTACGGCCGTGGAGCAGCGCGTGCGGTACCGCACTGTCCTGGCGCATCGAGAGTTCCGTGCCCTGTTCGCGGCCCAGACCCTGAGCCTGCTCGGGGACCAGCTCGCACGGATCGCGCTGGCCATCTTGGTGTATCGCCGTACAGGCTCCTCGCTGGACGCCTCGGCGACCTACGCCGTGTCGTATCTGTCCTACCTCGTGGGCGGGCCGCTGTTGTCGGGCCTGTCCGATCGCTACCCCCGGCTGACGGTGATGGTGGTCTGCGACCTGGCCCGGGTGCCGATCGTCCTCATCCTGTGCCTGACCGACCTGCCGCTGTGGCTGATCTTCGTGCTCATCGCGGTGCTGGGGGCTCTTGGCCCGCCGTTCGACAGCGCCCGCAGCGCCTTGCAACCGGACGTCCTGGCCGGGGAGGCCTACGTCGTGGGCAACACGCTCATGAACGTGTGTGTGCAGATCAGCCAGATCCTCGGTTTCGTGATCGGCGGAGCGCTCGTCGCCCTCACCTCGGTCCGCGGCGCGCTCGCGCTGGACGCGGCGACGTTCCTGGTCTCGGCGGGGCTGCTTCTACGCGGCGTACGGCGGCGGCCGGCCGCCCAGACCGAAGTGGGGAGCTTCCTGCGCGACGCGGCCGAGGGGCTCCGGCTCGTGACGTCCACGCCCCGGCTGCGGATGCTCCTGCAGCTCGCTGTCCTGGCCTCGGTCTCGGTCACGGCGACCGAGGGGCTCGCCGTCGCCGTGGCGGACGAGCTCGGCCGCGGCGCCGTCACGGCGGGCCTGCTCACCGCCACGATCCCCACAGGGTTCCTCCTCGGGTCGGTACTGGTGCTGCGAACCCCGAGCAACCGGCGCGAGGCGCTGCTGCCCTGGCTGGTGCTGCTCAGCGCGGCGCCACTGCTGGCGACGAGCTTCGCCTCGTCCCTGAGCGCGGTGATGGTGCTCTGGGTGCTCGCGGGCGCAGGGGCGACCGCCAACCTCATCGCCGGCCCGGCCTTCGTCCAGTCCTGTCCGAGCGAGTTCCGTGGTCGCGCCTACGGCATCGCTGCCGCCTGCCTGATGACCGCGCAAGGCCTCGGCCTGCTCGCCGGCGGTTACCTGGGCACCGTCGTCTCCCCGCGTACGGCGGTCGCGGCCGTCGCCGCAGTCATGCTGGTCCTCGCCGTACCGACCCTCGCCGCTCAAGGAACTGCCCGAACCGACCGATTGGTGCACCAGTGAGTCGTTCGGGGGGAGGGACGGGGATGTCGCGCACGACTGTCCGCGTCCTGGTGCTCACGGCCGCGCTCGCCGCCGGCGCGCTGGCCCTCATGCCGCTCGCCCGGCCGCTCGTAGACCCGGCCGTGCTGCCCGTGTCGCTGCCCTGGTGGTCGCTCGCCCCGGCGTACCTCGCGGTCTCCCTGCTCCCGATCTTCTACGAGACGCGCGGCGAGGTCAGGACCTTCAGCCTGAGCCAACTCGCCCTGGCGACCGGGCTGGTCTTCGTCGCCCCCTGGTGGCACCTGCTCGCCCGCGTGGCAGGTGCCGCGATCTACGTCCTTCCGGTACGGCGACAGCCCCCCTCGAAGGCCGCTTTTAACATCGCGATGGCGGGATTCGAGGTCGCGACGGCCACCGCGATCGCCAGCCTGTTCGCGCCCTCGACAGGCCCAGGCCCCCGCCTGTGGCTGGCGCTGCTCGCAGCCTTGCTGGTCTCGGAGGCCATGAGCCTGCTGGCCATGCAGGTGCTGTTTGCCTCGCTGGGTGTGGCCCAGCCTGCGGCCGCGGTGCGCAGCGCAGCCGTCGGCGTCTTGGGCGCCACAGGCGTGTTCACCGGTGTGGCCATCGTGGTGGTCGCCGCCGCTTGGAGCGACCTGTGGACGGCCGCGATCGGGGCTGGCGTCGGCCTGGTGCTCGCGCTCGGGTACCGCCAGCACCGTCGACTCGCCGCTGACCAGCAGCAGAACATCGAGCTGCACCAGTTCCTCCAGGGCCTCGGGCCCGTGGACCTGGAGGCCGTGGACGGCGCAGACGTGCTGCAGCGGATGCGACTGCTGCTGCACGCCGAACACCTGGACCTGGCCCTGTCATCGCCCGACGGCTGGCGGCACTTCCGCGACCGCGACCCGGACTCTGCGGCAGCCGGGAAGATCTCCGGCGAGGTCGAACTGCTGAGCCGCACCCGGACCTCCCTGCTCGAGGGCAACGACCACATGTCCGCCCCACTGATGGGCGCGCAGGACATGCTCGGCGTCCTCACCGTCTCCACGCGCATGGGCAACGCCCGGCCGTTCGGCCTGCGCGACCTGCGACTGCTGGAGACGCTGGCCACCGAGCTCGCGGCGGCCCTCGAGCGAGGGCAGCTGCAGCGGCAGCTCGCGCTGGCGGCCACCACGGACGCGCTGACGCGCCTTCCGAACCTCAACGAGACCACCAAGCGCCTCAATGCGCTGCTCGACGCCGACGAGGAGGTGCTCGTCGCAACCCTGGCTGTCGACTCCTTCCGGGAGGTCAACGACACGCTGGGGCACCAGGTCGGCGACGACCTGCTGCGCGAGGTCACCCGACGCCTGGAGCTGTCCTACCCAGATGCCATTATCGGGCGGATCGGCGGCGGCCGGTTCGCTGTCGCGGTGCCGGCAGCCCCGCTCGGCGGCGACCCTGCGATGTTCGGCCTCGGCCTGCGCGCCCAGGTCGAAGGTGGTGCCCAGCTAGGACCCATCGGCACCCACATCCGGCTCTCCGTCGGCTGCGCCCGGGGACGCGAGCACGGGCAGGACGCGGCGACGCTGATCCGCCGTGCAGAGACGGCGATGTACAGCGCCCGCAACGCCAGCGGCGGGCCGGTGATCTGGGAGCCGGCCTATGAGGTCGAGGGCCAACGCCGGCTCGCCGTCGTGATGGCGCTGCGGGAGGCCCTCGCCTCGGGCGCGATCGGAGTCGGCTTCCAGCCCAAGGTCGACACCCTCACCCGGGCGGTCACCGGTGTCGAGGCGCTGGCCCGCTGGACGCATCCGGCTCTGGGCGCGATCTCGCCAACTGAGTTCGTCCCCCTGGCTGAGGCCTCCGGGCTGATGGGACCCCTGACGAGCACCGTGCTGCGCCAGGCCTTGACGACCTGCAAGGGCTGGCAGCGCCGCGGTGGCCGGGTTGGGGTGGCCGTCAACGTCAGCGCCGAGACGATCCTCGACCCCTCTTTCGTCACCGAGGTCGCGGCCATCGTGACCTCGGTGAACATCGCCCCGGACCTGCTCACTCTCGAGCTCACCGAAGGCGTCCTGGTGCACGACCCCGGACTGGCCACCATCCGGATCGGCGAGCTTCGCGCACTCGGGGTGAAGATCTCGGTCGACGACTTCGGCACCGGCTACTCCTCGCTGACCTACCTCAAGGGCCTGCCCGTCGACGAGGTCAAGATCGACAAGGCATTCGTCGACGGGATCACGCACGACCGCGCGGACGGGGCCGTCGTACGCGCCGTCGTGGACATCGCGCACACGCTGGGGTTGCGAGTCGTGGCCGAGGGCGTTGAGCAGGAGGAGCAGCACCAGATGCTGGCCCGGTTCGGCGTGGACGAGGTGCAGGGGTACCTGCACGCACGGCCGATGGCAGCATTGGACATGGGCCAGTGGCTGCGCCGACGTGAGCAGCAGAGTCCGCACGGCCTCCGGGGCGTCTGACCCCGGACATGCTTCGAGGGGCTGGGACCGGGTGTAGCACCACCCGTTCCCAGCCCCTCGACGTTCGAGCTGGGGACGCAAGCTTGCGTCACGTGTTTCCTCACATGCTGCGGAGTACGCAGCTGCCTCGAAGGCTCAGTGCCATCCCTGGATGCTCATGAGATCACCCCGCTCCCGCCCCGTTGCGCCGTTCGGCTCAACCTCTGGTCAGGACAGTAGGACTTTGTACCTAGCCTCCGCTAGCCCCTAAATCGGACAAAAAGGGACAGTTTTCACTCGATTTGCGCGAAATGTCACTCTTGCGGTCCTACAGGAACACGCAGCGTGTGCCGATACCCCGCGCAATCGGCTGCCTACGCTGCGCCGAATGGCTCAATCCCTTGACTCGGTCAGCTGAGTTCGGCGAGCGCTTTCGCCCTCGACAGGACGTCGTCGAGCATCTGCTCGGTCAACCGACCGGTAAAAGTGTTCTGCTGCGAGACGTGGAAGCAGCCGAGCACGGTGGGGCCACCCGGCAGGGCCTGCTCCGCCCCGTGGGAGAAGCGCGGCAGCCGCTCAGGGACCTCGACGCCGTTCGCCGCCAGCGCAGAGAACACCGACGCCCACCCGAAAGCCCCCAGGGCCACCACCGCCCGCGTCGTGGGCAACAGCCACTGCAGCTCGCGGGCCAGCCAGGGAGCACAGGCGTCCCGCTCGGCTGAGGTCGGCTTGTTCGCCGGCGGCGCGCAGCGCACGGGCAGCGTGATGCGGGTGTGCAGCAACTGCTGGCCGTCCCACACATCGACCGACTCGGCCTGGGTCGCAAGGCCCGCCCGGTGCAGCGCGGCGAAAAGCCAGTCCCCGCTGCGGTCACCGGTGAAGATCCGTCCGGTGCGGTTCCCGCCGTGGGCGGCCGGAGCGAGCCCGACCACGACGATGCGGGGCCGCGGCACTCCCCAGCCGGTGACTGGCCGGCCCCAGTAGGTCTGGTGCGCGAAGGCTGCGCGCTTGTCGGCGGCGATCTCCTCCCGCCAGGCCACGAGCCGGGGGCAGGCACGACAGACCGAGGAACGGCCGTCAAGGTGATCCAACGACGGCGCGCTCGCCGCGAGCCGCCGGACCTCCTCGGCGTCGTGCGCGACCGGGGTGCGCAAGCTTGCCTTGTCGGTGGGGAACCCTCCCCCCGGCCGGATCATGCGAGTGACAGGGCGATGCCGTCGAGGATATCGGCCTCGCTGACGAGGACCTCCTCAAGCGCGAACCGCTCCACCACCGCGAGCAGGACCAAGGCCCCACCGCCGATGACGTCGACCCGGCCCGGGTGCATGACGGGCAGAGCCGCCCGCTCGGCACGGGTCATGGCCAACAGGCGGTCCGTCACCTCTCGCACGCTGTCGGCCGAGATCCGCGAAAGGTGGATCCGCTCCGGCTGGTACGACGGGAGCCCGAGCGCGAGGGCCGCCAGCGTGGTCACGCTGCCGGCCAAGCCGACCGCCGTACGCGCCTTGCCGGCCGGCACCACCTGGGCGGCCAGGTCGAGGGCCGCGTCGATGTCCGTGCGCGCGGCGGCGATCTCCTCGGAAGTCGGGGGGTCGCTGTGCAGGTGTCGCTCGGTCAGGCGCACGCAACCGACGTCCACGGAGACCGCAGCCTCGACGGCACCGGTGCCGAGGACCAGCTCGGTGGAGCCGCCGCCGATGTCCAGGACGAGGAAGGGCGGCTCAGCGGCGAGCCCGCTCGTCGCGCCGAGGAAGGACAGTGCCGCCTCCTCCTCCCCGCTCACGACCTCGGGGGCGAACCCGAAGGCGTGCCGGACGAGGTCTTCGAACTCCTGCCGGTTGCCCGCGTCCCGGGTGGCGGAGGTCGCCACGAAGCGGGTGCGGTCCACGCCGAGCTCGCGACAGGTCGCGGCGTAGTCCGCGACGGCGATCCCGGTGCGCTCCAACGCCTCGGGGGCGAGCAGGCCGGTCCGGTCGACCCCCTGGCCGAGCCGGACGACCCGCATCTCGCGGTGCACGTCCTGCTTTCCTGAGGCCAGTAGATCGGTGACGAGCAGGCGGATCGAGTTGGTCCCGCAGTCGACGGCGGCGACCCTCACGACCTGGTCTTCTTGGAGGGGACCGCATCGGCGTCGTCCGGGTCCACGCACGGGCCCTTCGCCGCCCAGTCCTCGAGCACGGCCAGCGCCTCGTCCCCGAACGGGTTCACCCCTGGGCCGACGGCGAGCGCGTGGGCGACGAGCACGTGCAGGCACTTCACCCGCGTCGGCATGCCGCCCTGGGCCGGCGCGCTCTCCAGGACGCCGAGCGCGTCACGGCGCCCCACGTAGTCGCGGGCTGCCCCGTCGTACCTCGCCTGAAGGTCCGGATCGGTCGCGAGCCGGTCGGTCATCTCCTTCATCAGCCCGTCGCTCTCCAGCCGGCCGATGAGGCTCGCCAGCCGCGGGCAGGTCAGGTAGTACAAGGTCGGGAACGGCGTGCCGTCGGGCAGCCGCGGGTTGGTCTCCACCACGTCGGGCAGGCCGCAGCCGCAGCGGTGCGCCACCTCGCGGGCCCCCCGGGGCTCTCGGGACAGTTGCAGCGCCACCGCCCGACGATCGCGTGGGTCGAGCGTCATCGCCTGGCGCCGGCCGGCGCAGGCCGGTCCGCGGCCTGGACGCCTGCCCAGACCTGGGAGTACCACGGGGCCTCGGGTCCGATGGCCTGTACGCCGGGCAGCGCGGCCTGACCGGCCGGAGCCGCTGGGGCCTTCGGGGCCACCACGACGTAGGCGTACTCCCCCGGCATCACGAAGTGCAGCCGGGTGCGCGCCTGCGCCCGGATGTACGCCGGGTCGCGCCACTGGCGCAGCTCGTTCTCCAGCGCCTCCACCCGGGCTTGCTGCTGGGCGTTCTTGGCCTGAGCGCTGGCGATCCGGCCGCGCTGGGAGAGGTACTCGCGCAGCGGCAGCGCGGCGCTCACCACGAGCCCGCACACGACGAGCCCGAGCACCGCGGCGCGGGTCGTCAGGCCGGGACGGTCAGCAGGCACCTTTGAACGCTAGCCCGATCAGAGGGACAAGCGCGGGAAGGCGGCAGCCCCGGCGTAGCGCGCCGCGTCGTCGAGCTCCTCCTCGATGCGCAGCAGCTGGTTGTACTTCGCCACGCGCTCGGACCGCGCCGGCGCACCTGTCTTGATCTGACCGCAGTCGGTGGCGACGGCGAGGTCGGCGATCGTGGTGTCCTCGGTCTCGCCGGAGCGGTGGCTCATCATGCAGCGGTAGCCGCTGCGGTGCGCCAGGTTGACGGCGTCGAGGGTCTCGGTCAGCGTGCCGATCTGGTTCACCTTCACGAGCAGCGCGTTGGCGGTGCCCTTGGCGATGCCCTCGGCCAGGCGGGCCGGGTTGGTGACGAACAGGTCGTCGCCGACGAGCTGCACCTTCGCGCCGAGCTGCGTCGTCAGGGCGGCCCAGCCGTCCCAGTCGCTCTCATCGAGCGGGTCCTCGATGCTCACGATCGGGTAGCTCGCGACGAGGTCGGCGTAGTAGTCGGCCATGTCCTGAGCGGTCTTCTTGGCGCCCTCGAAGGCATACAGGCCCTCGCTGTGGAACTCGGTCGCGGCCACGTCGAGGGCGAGCGCGATGTCGGTGCCGAGCTTCAGGCCGGTCGTGCCGATCGCCTCGACGATGAGGTCCAGGGCGGCCCGGTTGCTCGGCAGGTCGGGGGCGAAGCCACCCTCGTCGCCGATGCTGGTGGTCAGGCCCTTGCTCTTCAGGACGGCCTTGAGCGCGTGGTAGACCTCGACGCCCTGGCGCAGGGCCTCGGAGAAGGTCGCCGCCCCGATGGGCGCGATCATGAACTCCTGGATGTCGACGTTGGTGTCGGCGTGCGCCCCGCCGTTGAGGATGTTCATCATCGGCACGGGCAGCACGTGCGCGCTCGGGCCCCCGACGTACCGGAAGAGCGGCAGCGCGTGCGACTCGGCGGCGGCGCGGGCGACGGCGAGGCTGACGCCGAGGATCGCGTTCGCACCGAAGCGGCTCTTGTCCGGGGTGCCGTCGAGGTCGATGAGGGCCTGGTCGATGAGGCGCTGCTCGCTGGCCTCCATGCCGACCAGCTCGGGGCCGATGTCGTCAAGGACGGCGTCCACCGCCTTGGAGACGCCCTTGCCGCCGTACCGGGTGCCGCCGTCGCGCAGCTCGACCGCTTCGTACGCCCCGGTGCTCGCCCCGCTCGGGACCGCTGCCCGCGCGATGGTGCCGTCATCGAGACCGACCTCGACCTCGACGGTGGGGTTGCCGCGCGAGTCGAGGATCTCGCGGGCGCCGACGGCCTCGATGGACGGCACGGGTGGCTCCTTGCGTCGGGGTTCGGGTTGCCCGGCGAGCCTACCGAGGCCGCCCGCGGGGGCGGGTACGCCGGGAGCCTCAGCTCAACCGCAGGGCCCACTCCTCGGCGGTGAGGTCCGCCGGGTCGCGTCCGGAAGCGGTCGCAGCCGCCTCCGCCTCCGCGAGGCGGTCGCGGAAGCCCTTGGCCACGGAGCGCAGCGCCACCTCCGGGTCCACCCCGGCCTCGGCGCAGCGCGCAACGAGGTCCCACAGCTCAGCACCGAGAGCCTCAGCAGTCCCCGAGCCACCGCTGATCGCCGTACCCGGCGGGACGGGCGCGCCCAGGCGCGTGGCCCGACGCTGGAGCTTCGCGGCGAGCGCGAGTGCGGGCTGGCCGAGGGGCACACCTTCGGTGACCGAGACGCGGCCCTTCTCCGCGGCCTTCAGGGCCTCCCAGCTTCCTTCGAGGTCGTCAGCGGGAGCACCCGCGAACACGTGCGGGTGCCGACGGGTGAGCTTGTCCACCAGGTCACCGGCGACGTCGTCGATGCCCCAGCCCGACTCGCTGCTGATGCGGGCGTGGAAGACGATCTGCAGCAGCAGGTCGCCGAGCTCCTCGCGCAGGTGCTCGGAGTCCGCCCGCTCGAGGGCGTCGTAGGTCTCGTATGCCTCCTCGAGCAGGTAAGGCATGAGCGAGGCGTGTGTCTGCTCGGCGTCCCAGGGGCAGCCGCCGGGCGACCGCAGACGGTCCATCAGGGCGACCACGTCGAGCAGCCGCTCCCCCGGACGGTCGGGCATCAGCAGGCGGGGGTTGCGCCGGGCGTCGGGGCCCCACCGGCCTGGTCCGGCCGCGGGCTGGGCGAGCTGACCGCCGTACCGGGGCAGATCTCGGTGGGGACGATCTCCTCGCTGCGGGGCTCCCAGGTGCCGTAGCGCGGGTTGACACGCACCTGCAGCTCCTTGGCCGTCTTGATGAGCGCCTGACCGATCGCCTGCGAGCGCTGGTCGCCGAGCAGGGTGCGGCGAAGCTGGGTCGAGGCCTGCTCCAGCGAGACGGTCTGCCGCGCGATGACGTGGATCACGTGGAAGCCGAAGGACGTCTTGGCGATCACGAACGAGCCAGGGGCCGCCGTGAAGATGGCCTCCTCGAACGGCTTCTCCAGCGCCCCACGGCCCTGGAAACCGAGGTCGCCACCGGCGGCCTTGTTGCTCGTGTCCTGCGAGAACTTCGCGGCAAGGGCAGCGAAGGACGAGGGGTCGCGCTTGACCTGTGCCAGCAGCGACTGCGCCTGCACCTGCCCCGTCACCAGGATGTGGGCGGAACGGACGCGGTCGAACTGCGCGATGTTCTCCTGGTACGCCCGGGCGATCTCCGCCGGCGGCACGGGGACCGACTCGGTGAGCTTGTCACCCAGGGCGTCGCGCAGCGCGGCGTCCTCGATGGCTCCCCGCAGGTCCTGGGGCGCGATGCCGGCCTTGACCGCTTCCTGGCGCAGCGCGGCCTCGCCGCCGAGCTGCTGGGCGAAGGTGTCGAAGGCCTTGTCGACCGTCGCGCCGTCGACCGTCACGCCGGCGTCGCGCGCCGCCTCGAGGAGCACCAGGTGCTGGATCAGCCGCGCCAGCACGCTGCGCTCGAAGGCCGGGCGGTCAGCACCGACGGTCTGCTGGGCACTCGGGTCCTTCAGGCTCCGGTCGACGACTGCGGCGAGCGCGGACGTGGTGATCCGGTCGTCCCCGACGGTCGCCGCAGCACCCGCGCGGACCGTCCCGCAGGCACTGAGGGACACGGCGAGCAGGCCGGAGACTGCGAGCAGGCGGGTCGAGCGGATCACGGGCAGGGCTCTCCTTCGAGGGGTACGGCGGCTACCAGCCTGCCAGATGGTGCGGGTGAGCCGTCTTCTCAGTTGTCGAGGACGGCTGCGAGCAGGTCCGAAGCCCAGGCAAGCAGGGCCTTGTCCCTGATCGGCTGGCCGCCGAACGGGGCGTCCTTGGGGTGCGGCGCGAGGACGGTGTCGGTGGCCTGCTTGTAGACCGCGCCCTTGAACAGCCGCTGCAGCCGCATGACCTGCGACTCGCGCAGCTTCAGCGGAGCGAACCGCACCTGAGGACCCTGCAGCACGACCTCGGTCAGCCCGCGCTCGCGGCACGCGTTGCGGAACGCCGCAACGGCCAGCAGGTTCTCCACCGCCTCCGGCAGGGGCCCGTACCTGTCGGTCAGCTCCTCGCGTACGGCGGACAGCTGGGCCTCATCGAGGGCCGCCGCGATCGATCGGTAGGCCGCAAGGCGCAGCCGCTCCCCTGGCACGTACTCGTGCGGCAGGTAGGCCTCGACGGGCAGGTCGACCTTGGTGTCAGGAACCTCTTCCGGCTCATCCTCGCCGGGCAGGCCGCCGTGGGCCTTGAAGTCCTTGACCGCCTCGCCGACCAGGCGCATGTACAGGCCGAAGCCGACGCTGGCGATGTGGCCGGACTGCTCGCCGCCGAGCAGGTTGCCGGCGCCGCGGATCTCCAGGTCCTTCATGGCCACGGCCATGCCGGCCCCGACCTCGGTGTTCTGCGCGATCGTCGCGAGCCTGTCGTAGGCCGTCTCCGTCAGCGGCTTCTCCGGCGGGTAGGTGAAGTAGGCGTAGGCCCGCTCCCGGCCACGGCCGACCCGGCCCCGGATCTGGTGCAGCTGGCTGAGCCCGAAGGCGTCGGCCCGCTCGACGATGAGGGTGTTGGCGTTGGAGATGTCGAGGCCGGACTCGACGATCGTCGTGCACACGAGCACGTCGAACTCACGCTCCCAGAACCCGACCATCACCTGCTCGAGGGCGTCCTCGCCCATCTGCCCGTGGGCGGTGACCACCCGCGCCTCCGGCACCAGCTCCCGGAGCCGGGCCGCCGCGCGGTCGATCGAGTCGACCCGGTTGTGGATGTAGAAGACCTGGCCCTCGCGCAGCAGCTCGCGGTGGATCGCGGCCGTGATCTGCTTCTCGTCGTAGGCGCCGACGAAGGTCAGCACCGGGTGCCGCTCTTCCGGCGGGGTGAGGATCGTCGACATCTCCCGGATCCCGGTCAGGCTCATCTCCAGGGTCCGCGGGATCGGGGTGGCGCTCATGGTGAGCACGTCCACCGCCACCCGCAGCTGCTTGAGATGCTCCTTGTGCTCGACGCCGAAGCGCTGCTCCTCGTCCACGATGACCAGGCCCAGGTCCTTGAACCGGGTGCCGCTGCTGAGCAGGCGATGGGTGCCGATGACGACGTCGACGGTGCCGTCCTCGACGCCCTTGATCACCTCCGCCTGCTCCTTGGCCGAGTTGAAGCGGCTGGTCGCCGCGACGTTGACCGGGAACTGTGCGAACCGCTCGCTGAACGTCGAGTAGTGCTGCTGGGCCAGCAGCGTGGTGGGCACGAGCACGGCGACCTGCTTGCCGTCCTGCACCGCCTTGAACGCTGCCCGGACCGCGATCTCGGTCTTGCCGTAGCCGACGTCGCCGCAGATCACCCGGTCCATCGGGACCGACTTCTCCATGTCGGCCTTGACCTCGTTGATGGCCTCGAGCTGGTCGGGGGTCTCGACGTAGGGGAAGGCGTCCTCGAGCTCGCGCTGCCACGGGGTGTCGGGGGCGAAGGCGTGCCCGGGGGCGGCCATCCGGGCGCTGTAGAGCCGGATCAGCTCGCCGGCGATCTCCTTGACGGCCTTCTTCGCCCGGCCCTTGCGCTTGGTCCAGTCGGCGCC